>LRTP01000494.1 GCA_001550305.1 Streptomyces diastatochromogenes | reverse complement strand
GACCGCCAGGGCCGCCGCGGTCCGGACCCGGGCGTCGACCGGTTCGTCGAGCCAGGGCTCGATGCGCCGCGTCAGCTCGGCCACCAGCCGCCGCCCCAGATCGTTGAGCCCGTCCGCCGAGCCGACCGCGCGCAACGCGTACGCGGTCTGGCTGCGCCACAGCGCGAACTCGAACTGTCCGAGGGCGTGGCCGCGCCGCCGCCAGAACGCGGTGACGCCGAAGAAGGCGTACACGCCCTGGAGCAGCCCGCCCAGGGGACGGGGGTCGTCGCGCCAGGGGGCGTAGTGGAGCCGGGTGCCCTGGTCGTCGTACAGGGTGAACAGGTGCATGAACGCGCTGAGCTTGTTGTGCTGGAACTCGTGCACCAGCGTCGAGGCGAACTGCTCGGCGTCGTCCGGGGCCGATGCCAGGGCGGTGCCGAAGGCGTCGCCCGAGGACGCGCTGTGCGGCCGGAACCTCTCGGCGCGCGGACGGGGCACCACCGAGACCAGCCCGCCGGCCAGTGCCTCGGCCACCTCGGTGTCGGTGCGCCGCAGGATGTCCCAGGCGGGGCCGAACAGTTCCTGCCACTCGGCGGTGGAGTCGATCGGTTCCACCCCGGCCGGTGCGCGCAGGTCGCGGTAGGGGTCGGTGTCGTCCAGAAGCAGGGTGCAGTCGTCGGCGCGCAGCTCGGTCAGGGCATGCCAGTCCGGCCCCCCGAGTGGGCGCCCGGCGATCCGCACGGATCCCGCGGCGGCGCTGACCTCGACCACGTCCCAGTCCGCCCGGCCGGGCACCCGCATCGCCCCGAGCGCGGGCAGGACCACCCAGCCGTGGCGGACCGGGACGTCGGTACGGAACTCCAGGCCGGCGCGGACGGCCGCGGCGGCGGCGATCGCGTGGAGGTGCCCGGTGTCCGCCCAGAGGGGTGCGTCGTCCTGGGCCGTCCCGCGCAGCCGACGCAGCGTGTGCGCCGCCCACACGCCCACGGCCGGATACCCCAGCAGGTCTTCCACCGCCTCCTTGGACACGCCCCAGGCACGCGACAGCAACTTCCAGCCGTCCGCCAAGGGGGGCAGGGGGCCGGCCGGTGCCGTCGCGGCCGAGTCCAGCAGGGCCCGGACGACGAGCAGCCGCCAGCTCCGCTCGCTCGCCCGCAGACGGTCCACCGTCGCAGGGCCGCCCCCACCGCACAGCAGTTCGTCGAACGACCGCGACGGCAGGGCGTGGGGCAGGGCGTGGGACCGGGCCGTCTGGTGCACCTCTCGCGCCGCTACGCGTCGCGCTGCGGGTTGTAGCCGCCGAGGCTGCTCGCGGGGTCGTCGATACGGCTGAGCAGCCGGCGCATGGAGCCCTGCGCGGACGGCAGGTCCAGCTGGGGCCATGCGTCCAGCGGAACGTCGCTGAGGTCGATCAGCTCGGACTCGACTCCGGACTTCTCCATGGCGGCGCCCCTGTGACAGTGAGGTGATGCGAACAATGCCTTAGATATCACTGAATATGGCGTTTCCAGGGATTTCAGGCTACTTGGGTGACCCTATTGCATCAACGCCGTCGCGCAGGGCCACAGCGCGGAATCGACCCGGATCGGGTGACGGAAGGGCGGTGGGACCACGCGCGGTGGGGTAGGGACCGGGTGTGATTGAACTCGCTGAACTGATCGAGGAGTTGCGCAGGGAACTGACCGCGGCCCGGACGGCCGCGGAGGGGGAGGATCTGTACTTCGAGGTGGGTCCGGTGGAGCTGGAGGCGGCCGTGGTCGTGGAGCGGTCGGCGACGGCGGGCGGCAAGATCCGCTTCTGGGTGGTGGAGGCGGGCGCGGACGGACGGGTGGCAGACAGCGTCACGCACCGGGTGAAGCTGACGCTCGACCCGCGCACCCACAGCGGCGGCGGACGGGCCCCGTGGGTGGGTGGGGCCGAGGCCGAACGAGAGCGCTGAGGTCGTGACGGCACAGGATCCGCGCCGCGGACTGGATCCGGTCCGGGTGGCGGAGGTGATGGTGCGACCGCCCGCGGGGCGGGGCCCCGGACGGCGCGGTTCCGGCTACCGGGTGGGTCCCTGGTGGGTGCTCACCGCCGCACACGTCGTCCGTGACGCGGGAACGGGAGCCACCGACGTACGGTTCGAGGCCGACCGCGCCGACGAGTGGACCGTGGCCGCCCGGGTGGTGCTGGCCTCGGAGAGGGCCGACGTGGCGCTCCTGGAGCTGGACGGATCCGCGCCGCACGGCGTCCACGCGGCCGTGACCGAACCTCCGTCGTACGGGGCCGTGCCCGACGCGGACCTCGTCCTGCCGTGCAGCGCGATGGGCTTCCCCCGGTTCAAGCTGCGCGAGGACCGGATGCGACGGCTCGACGACGGCTCGGCGTCCCAGTACCGCGACTCCTGCCACGCGACGGGCATGACCTCGGTGCTGTCCAACCGCCGCGAGGGCACGCTCGAACTCGCCGTCACCCCGCCCGAGTCGGACGCCGAGCCCGACCGGTCGCCCTGGGAGGGCATGTCGGGCGCGGCGGTCTGGCACGACGACGCCATCGTCGGCCTGGTCAGCGCGCACCACCGCACGGACGGTCTCGGCCGCCTCGCCGCCGTCCGCGTGGACCGCTGGTACGAGCAGTTGACCAGGTCCGAACTGGCCCTGCTGCACGAGTGCGCCGGCCTGCCCGCGTCGGCGCCCGAGCTGCCCCGCATCCCGTCCGCGCCGACCGCCGCCGCGCGCCCGGTCACCCTGGCCGACCTGCGCGACGACCTGCCGCTGCGCGAACTCGACGGTCTGGTGGGCGCGTTGACGGCACTGCCCACGGTGAGCGACCGCACCACCCTGGCCCTGGTCCTGGGCAGCATCAACCCGGCCGTCGCGGCCATGAGTCCGAGGACACCGGCACTGAGACCGGACGTGTTCGGAATCCTGCGGACCTGCCTTCGCTACCCGGGGACCCTGGACCAACTCCTCGAAGCGATACGGTTGATGGAGGGCGACTCCGCCGGGGTGGCCCGTATGGACGAAGAGGCGGTGGAGTTGTCCCGGCGCCACCGTCGAGCCGATGAGAGCCGCTGACCTGATATCGCGCCGCCCCGCGGGCGCGGGGTTTCATCCTCCGCGCAGCGGGCCATTATCAGGAGGATGTGAGCAGCCCGCATCCACAAACGCAGCCGGGGGGGAAGGGGTTTGGCCGTCATGGAGCCGTCTGTGGCCGCCGTCGAGTCCAGCCTGGTCGATCTCGCGGGGGTATCTCTTGAAACGCTGCGCTCCATTGACCGTCGAGTTCTCGCCGCGTCGCTGGAGGAGCTGCAGCAACGCATCGACCTGCCGCAGGCCAGTGTCAGCGACTTCAACCCCGCGGAGCGTTTCGACTGACGACTCCAGGGCCGCCCATGAGTGCTGAGCCGTCCCCGCCCCATCATCACCTGCCCGCCGCCGCGCTGGCCGAGCTGGCCCGTGGCGAAGGCGATCCGGCCACCTTGGACCTCCTGCTCGAAGCCGAACGCAGCCGCCGTCTGCTGCTGTTGCGGATGCTCGACGACGCCATGGACCCAGGTCCCGCCTGGGACCTGCTCAGCAAGGCGCAGCAACGTTCGCCCTCCGTCGTCGACGAACTGCTGATGTATCCGCAGACGGGAATGTGGCTGGCCACCGCGTTACGTCGGCTGCGGGGGTCGATTCCGCAGGACGAGCCGCCGCTGTGGGTGGTGCTCGGCCATTTCTCGGCGCTCGCCGCCGTGGCGGCGCTACGCGCGGAGCTGGACTTCAGCATCGAGGTCCCGGTTCGGCACGGCCGGGTGCCGCTGCCGACCCTCGGCTGTGCGGTACTGCCGGCGACCGAGCCGTGGACCACGGCCACCGTGCGCGCCGAGGGCGGACGCGCGGTGGTGGAGACGGCCGACGCCACGATCGCCGTACCGCCCGCGCCCGGGTCGGCCGGACCGGGGTGGCACGACGTGCGCAGGCTCGCGGTCGGCCCCGCCGGGCGACAGCTCGACGTGGCACTGGACGACCTGGACCCGTATCGCACGTATCCCCAGCCGAGCGAGCCGCGCCCGCTGTCCGAGGAGGCGGTGGCGCAGTGGCGGCAGGAGCTGGAGCAGGCCTGGAGGGTGCTGCTGCGGGAACTGCCCGGGACGGCCGAGGCCATGCGGCGGGGGGTGTTCTCGCTGACTCCGACCCCGGCAAGGGAAAGGTTTCGGCCGCGCAGCGTGACGTCCGGGGACGCCTTCGGCGGCATCGAGGCCTCGGAACCCGACGACGCCGTGCAGCTCGCGGTCACCCTCGTGCACGAGTTCCAGCACACCAAACTGGGCGGCCTCCTGCACCTGACACCTCTGCTGACCGACCGTGCCGACGCGAGTACGGAGCTGTGGTACGCGCCCTGGCGCGACGACCCCCGACCTCTCGACGGGCTGCTCCAGGGCATCTACGCGTTCGTGGGGATAGCCCGCTTCTGGCGCGCCCACCGGGAAGAGGCCGACGCCCAGAAGGCCATCGCGCACTTCGAGTTCGCACTGTGGCGGACCCATGTGGCCACGGCGCTGGAACAGGTCCACCGCCATCCGCGCCGCACACCGCTCGGCGCCGCCCTGCTGGACACCCTGCGCGACCACTGCGCGCAGTGGCTCAAGGAGCCGGTTCCCGAGGAGCAACTGGCCCTGGCCCGGCTGTGCGCCGCCGACCACGTCGCCCGCTGGCGGGTCCACCACCTGCGGCCCCCCGCGCTCGCGGTGGAGGAGGCCGTAAGCGCCTGGCTGGCCGGGGCGAGCGGACCGCCCGCCGCCCTGGCGACCGAGCCCGACCTCGTCCCCGACCTGTCCGCACGCTGGCTGGACAGCATGGCCATGCTCGCCCGCCACCACCTCAGCACCACTCCCGACGAACGTCCGCCGTCCGAAGACCCCGAGAAGGCCGCGGCCCACGTCACCGGAGCCCTGCCCGGCGACGCACTGCTCGCGGCGGGAGACCCCGCGGCGGCCCAGCACGCCTACCGGGCCCACCTGGCCGTCGAACCCGAGCGGGCAGGCGCCTGGGCGGGCCTCGGGCACGCCCTGAAGGCGGCGGGCACGGAACCCGCGGCGGCCCACCTGCTCTGCCACTGGCCCGAGCGGGCACGGACGGTCCACCAAGCCGTGTTACGCGCTACAGGTACCGCACCGGACCCCGTCCGTCTGGCCGCCTGGCTCGCCCCACCCACGGGTTCGCGGTAGCCACCGGCGGTCGGGCGGCCTTGACCCTCACCTCACAACGGCATCGGGTCGATGTCGCAGTTGGCCCGCTTCATCGCTCGGGTCTGCAGCGTCGCCGGGTGCGGCGCGGGCTCGGCGGAGCGCAGCCGGGGCCCGTCGAGGACCCGCTCCATCCGCTCCAGCGTGGCCGCGTGCAGTGCCGCGCCCTCCGATTCCCGGCCGACGGCGATGAGGTCGAGGGAGAGATTGGCCGCACACACCAATGTCGTGGGGTGGTCCTCGCCCAGTCGCTCCCGGCACAGCTCCACTGTGTTCTCACCAAGTCGGCGGGCTTCGGCCGACTCTCCCAGCGCGCTCAAGTCGCTCGCCAGGTTGATGGCACAGGCCAGCGCGATCGGATGGCCCGCCCCGAGGCGTTCGGTCAGCGACTCCAGCGCCTTCTCGTCCAGCAGCTTGGCCTCCTGCACCCGGCCCAACAGCCGCAACGTCACAGCGAGGTCGATGTCGGCCGCCAGGACGTGCGGGTGGTCGGGCTGGAACAGCCTGCGGTAGCGCTCGCGCGCCTTCTCCCCGCGGTCGCGGGCCGCCTCCAGCTCACCGTTGTGCCGCAGTGCCACGGACAGGGCGAGGGATGCGGTCAGGGACTCGGGGTGCGTGTCGCCGTACCGACGGGTGAACTGGTCGAACGCCTCGCGTGCCAGTACCAGCGCGGTAACCGGGTCGCCCTCCTTGCGGGACGCCTCACTGAGCTGGCGCACGGTACCCAGCGTCGAGGGGTTGCCGGCCCCGAAGACCGCGCGGAAACCGTCGACGACCGCCTGCTGCAGAGACCGCGCGCCGACGTAGTCGCCGGTCTCACGCACGTCGACGGCGATGCTCGCCTCGGTGATCAGCGACTGCTGGTGGTCACGTCCGAACAGCCGGGCCTTCAGGGCGTGCGTGTGCTGGTCCAGTTCCAGCGCGCGCTGGAACTCACCGACCAGCCGCAGGCTCACCCCGAGGTTGTGGGCCCTGTCCAGCGTGGTGGGATCGTCCTCGCCGAAGGCACGGCGGGCCCGGTCGTAGGCCGCCTCGTCCAAATCGGCCCCGGCGGCGAAGTCCCCCTGGACGCGTCGCACGGCGGCTTCCAGATTCAGGGTCTCCAGCGCGTCCTCACGGGTGTCCTCCCGGTCCGCGGGCGCGGTGCGGGCATAGACGTCCTTGAGCTGGGCCACGAGCTGCGAGGCATCGTCGTAGCGGCCCACCTTGAGATAGACGAAGCTCAGCCACCACGCCATCAGCCGCGTCTGCTGGTCCTCCTCGCCGAACAGCTGCCGCCAGGTCTGCCAGGCCTGCTCCATGAACTCGCGCGCGACCTTGTGGTCCCCCCAGTACCACAGGTACTTGGCGACGTTCATCACGAGCTCGCGCACCCACGGCTGGTCGGACTCGACCGCGCCCGAGGCGATGACATGGCCGTAGAGCTCGGCGTAGCGCGGCCAGTTGGCCGACTGGTTGGGTCCCTTGGGGTCGGAGGCCGCCAGAAGGGTGTGCGCCCCACTGCGCATGCGCTGCTGTTCCTCGGGGGCCATGCGGTTGATCAGCACGGCCTGGACCAGGCGGTGCATCTCGATCGAGTTGGTCCGGTGGTCGATGCGGGCGAGGGAGTAGCGGTTGATCTCCCGGATGGCGCGGGCGAGCCGCATCGGGTCGTTGAGGGCCCGGTCGAGTTCGGGTTCGATCCTGGAACCGCCGAGGCCGGAGAAGATCGAACGGGAGATGGGGTCCGGCGCGAAGTACGAGCACAGCTGGAGCAGCCGCAGGGCGGCGAGACTGCGTGTCTCCAGGTGGTCCAGGGAGACGTTCCACGCGGCCGCGACCGGAAGCTGGTAGTCCGGGGGCGGGGAGACCTCGAGGAGTTCACTGCGCTTGTCCTCGAACAGGCGCAGGTACTCCGACACCGGCATCCCGGTCTCCGCACGCCATGCGGCGGCCTGTTCCAGGGCGAGCGGGAGGTCACCGAGGGCCTCGGCGAGGCGGTCCGCCTCGGCGTCGTCGAGGTCCCCGGGGGACCCCGAGCGGCGCAGCAGCTCCTTGCTTTCCTCCCGGGTGAAGACGTCGACCTCCAGGGAGGGGCCGACGACGCTCCAGCGCCGGTTGCGCGAGGTGACGAGGATGGTGCCGCTGCCACCGGTGGGGAAGTAGTCACGGACGCGCTCGGGACTGTCGGCGTTGTCGAAGATCAGCAGCCAGCGGGAGTACGGCCGCCCCTCGCGCAGCGCCTCGCGCACCGCGGGACCGGCGATGTTGGCCTCGGGGCTGGTGCCGAGGCCGAGCCGCTGGGCGAGTTCCACCAGGGACTGGCCGATCTGGCCGGGGCGCTCGGCGGGGATCCACCAGACGACGTCGTACTCGGACTGATGCCGGTAGGCGTACTCGATCGCCATCTGGGTCTTGCCGACACCGCCCATGCCGTGGATGGCCTCGGGCAGCACGGTGGTCGTGCCTTCCTGAAGGCGCTCCCGCAGTCGTTCCAGAAGGTCCACGCGGCCGGTGAAGTTCGGATTGCGCGGGGGGATGTTCCCCCAGATGCGCGGCTGCGTCGCACGCGCGCTCTCCGTCGGCTGCTGCGTGGTCACCATGGTCGTGGCTCCTTCTGAAATTGTCTCGGGCCCCCTCGGGGCGTGTGCGGCATCCCGGCCGGCCCGGGCGGCGGGGGCCTGGTCCCGCGTGTGGGTACGTGTGTCCTTGCCCAGGTTGACGGTGTTCTGCAGGTCGTACGCGCGAAGTGCCCGCGCGAGACGCTCGGCCTGGGGCAGGAAACGTCCGGACAGGGCGCGCAGCGCGGCCAGTTCGATGCGCAGGAACGCCACGTTCCGGGGGGTCACGGGCGGCAGGCCGGTCGTCTCGAGAAGTTCGTCCGCGGCGGGCAGCAACGGTTCGGAGCCCTCCGGGACCGCCATCAGCACCCGTACGTCGTGCAGCACGCGGACGGTGTCCCGGCGGCGGGCCAGCGCCAATAACTCCTGGCGGATGTTCGGGCCGAAGGTGAAGACCACCTCGGCCGCGCGCTCGGCCTCCGCGCCCGCGGGCCGCACCAGACCGCTCATCAGCAGCTCGGTGAGGTGGGCGGGTCCGGCACCCGGCACCGAGGCCGTCAGGGCGCTCATGACGGGCAGCGTCAGAGGAGCCGCCGCGAGGCGGGTGGCGAGCGCGAACGCGGTGGGCGAGGCGGCGGCCCGGAACTCCGACACGCGCTCCCACGGGGGTACG
>LRTP01000493.1 GCA_001550305.1 Streptomyces diastatochromogenes | reverse complement strand
CGGCGGCGACGGCGGCGGTGGCGGCCGTGGAGGCCGCGACGCCGCGCCCGGTACGGGATATGTGCATGAATCCCCCTGGGTGGTCCTGAGTTGCACGGAGTGGTCTCCGTGCATCTCATCGAGTGAGACATGCACAGGACAAGACCATTGAACTGTCGATGTCGAACCCTTTACCCAAACAGCACCTGCGGCGCGAACTGCCTGCTTGGCCAGCACGTTCACGGCACGCGGACCGGCTGGGCAGGCAACCGGGCGGCGATCGCCCCGGGCGCCGTCGTACCAACGCCCGTCAAGAGCGCGGCGTCGGCGGCTGCAGGTCGAACGCGGCGGTGTTCAGCGAGCGCCGCATGGCCCGCGCGACGGGCCGTTCGACGAAGCGGTGCACGAGGTACGACAGGACGATCAAAGCGGTCACCGTGGCCACGACCAACGCCGAGGGGTCGATCCGGCGGCCGTAGTGGTGGGCGACGCTCATTCCGATCGTGTCGTGCAACAGGTACAGCGGGAAGGTCATCGCACCCGCGACGGTCAGCCCGCGCCAGCGGATCCGACGAGTCCCGCCGAGCGCGATGGCACCCATCACCAGGAAGAACACCGTGGTCACGAGGATCAGCCAGCCGCGCCACGGCGCCCACGTGGCCCAGTTGACGCGACCGCCGTGCGGTGCCAGCAGGAAGTGCAGCGCCAGCAGCCACGACATGGCGACGATGCCCCACAGCAGCGGTGTCGGCCGGTAGCGGTGCATGAGGTAGAAGGCCATGCCCGCGATGAAGTACGGGGCGGACGTCGGGTTGACCATCAGTGAGAGCAACGGGATCTGGGCGCCGGGCGCCAGCACCGCGGCGACCGTCCACAACCCGCAGAAAATCACGACCCGTTGATAGCTGAGGCCCTTCCACACCACGACAGCGAAGGTGAGGTAGAAGCAGAGCTCCGGCCAGAGCGTCCAGTAGACCGAGTCCAGGTTGTCCACGCCGAGCGGGGTCTGCAACATCGTGAAGTTCGCGAAGAGCAGCCGCGGGTTGGGGTGCCCGAACGGGCTGTTGGTCAGGTAGATGACGCACGCCGACACCACGATCGCGATCCAGTACATCGGGTACAGGCGGGTGACGCGCGAGATGAAGAAGTCGCGCGGGGTGCGCCCCCATGCGCTCATGCAGATGACGAACCCGCTGATCAGGAAGAACAGGTCGACGCCGAGCCGGCCGTAGGCGAAGTACCCATGCGCCTCGGGGAACGTGCTCCGATACGGGCGGCCCCAGATCGTGATCATCGACCAGGGGGTCTGGCCGACGAAGTGGAACAGCACCACCGCCAGCGCCGCCAGGAACCGCAGGCCGTCCAGCGCGGCGAGCCGGTCCCTGCGGACGGCCGGCCTGGCCACGATCACCCGCCCCGCAGGCGCCGCCCGCGGAAGCGACGCATTGGGTGCGACCGCCCCCTCGTTCTCACGCCTCGTGGCCACGTCGACCCGTCCCCTGTGCTCCGCCTGGGTCATGCATCCCCGTTCCAGTGTTGTTCTTTGCTGTCAGGGCCCTATGAACCCCGATGGCATGACCAACGGGCAGACGAAATGGTTGTCGAGCACACGATCTCCTGTTGCGGGACGCGTGACGGCCCGTCCGGTCGACCTCATCAAGACCGAAGCAGAACAGCGCGCGGACATCACATCATCGTCGACCTGATCCACGTGCTCGAATATCTGTGGCGAGCGGCCTGGTGCCTGCACGACACCGGCGACGCCTTCGCCGAAGCATGGGTCGCCCGCCACGCCCGCACCCTCCTGGCCGGTGGCGTCCAGCAGACCGCCGCCGCGCTCAAAGCGGCCGCCCGAGCCGCAAGACTGCGCGGCACCAAGCGCAAGGGCATCGACGACGCCGTGAACTACCTGACCAGCAAGGCCGAACACCCGTGCTACGACACCGCTCTGGGACGCAGCTGGCCGATCGCCACCGGCATCATCGAGAGAGCATGCCGCCACCTGGCCAAAGACCGCCTGGACATCACCGGCGCCCGTTGGGGCCTCTCGGGCGCCGAAGCCGCACTCAAACTGCGCGCCGTCCGCGCCAACGGCGACTTCGACACCTACTGGGCCTGGCACGAGCAGCAGAAGTTCATCCGCAACCACCCGGCGCGCTACCGCGACCGGCTCATACCCACCGCCTGATCGACAGCACCCTCATTGGATCTGCACCCAGCCAGCATCGGCTGGCTGTGCCGTCTTCCAGGAGCAGGACCGGGGAGTTCACCCTCCACCCACACCCGGGCAGCCGCCTCCCGCTCCTCCAGCATTCCCAGCACCGACGCCACCGCGCACCCCTCGATCACGAAGCAGACACAAGACGCCGCATCCCTCCCTCACCCCGAGCGAAACCATGCCTGACCAGCAAGAATCAAACGATCACGTTCGGTTGAGAGACGGCTTCTTGAGGTCAGGCGGGGCCTTGCGTGTGCGGGCGTGCCGTGTAGTGTCGTGGCCGCATTCGAACAGAACAGCACGTCCGAATCCGGGTCGTGGTGCCCCGCTGATGCAGTTGGCGGGATTGAGCAATTGAGGGAAGCCGAATGTCTCGACATCTAGCCTCGCCGTTTCGGTTGAGATGATGCCGGAAGCCGGGAAGAAATGCGAAAGTGCCTTCTGAGCTGGGACGATGAACCTTGTCGAGGGGTTCTGTCAGTCCAAGCAGAAGGCGCTTTCTACGTGCAGGGTATCGGTTCTCGTCCCAAGCTCCATGTCTCCACCGACGGTTCGGGGGTGGTCGGGCACGCGGGCGCACGTTTGCTGGCGGATCTTGCCGATGTCACCGGTCTGACCACCGCCTACTCCACTGTGCTCAGGCCGTTGCGACCGCGTGGCACCGGGCACGATCCAGGTCGGACCGCCACCGATCTCGCGGTGATGCTCGCCTACGGCGGTGAGGCGATAGCGGATCTGGCCGTGCTGCGGGACCAGGGCGAGGTATTCGGACCGGTCGCCTCCACGCCCACCGCCTGGCGGTTGCTCGCCGACACCGACGGGGCAGTACTCGCTTCGCTGCGAGCGGCCCGCGCCTCAGCCCGGGAAGTCGCCTGGATGCAGGCGGCCGAGACCGGCCAGGGCATACCCGCCGTCCAGGCCTGCGGACGAGAACTTCCCGGCCTGGTCCTGGACCTCGACGCCACGCTGATTACCTCCCACTCGGAAAAGGAACAGGCCGCGCCCACTTACAAAGGCGGCTTCGGCTTTCATCCGCTGCTGTGTTTCCTCGCTAACACCGGCGAGGCCATGTCTGGCCGACTGCGGCCCGGCAACTCCGGAGCCAACACCGCCGCCGATCACATCGCGGTGCTGGACGACGCCCTCGCACAGATCCCCGACGCTCACCGGTACGGCACCCAGATCCTGGTCCGCGCCGACAGCGCCGGATCCGCGAAGGCCTTCCTCACCCACATCCGGACCTTGCGCGAGTACGGGTTGAACCTGCGGTTCTCGGTCGGATACGCGGTCACCGAGCCAGTCCGTCGTGCAATCCGCTCACTGCCCGAAGCTCTCTGGCATCCCGCCTTGGACCAGAACGGGACTCTGCGAGACGGCGCCGAGGTCGCCGAACTGACCGGCATGGTCGACCTCGCCGGTTACCCGGTCGGCACCCGCATCACCGTGCGGCGCGAACGACCGCACCCCGGCGCCCAACTGTCCCTGTTCGACCACGACGAGGGCCTGCGGCACCAGGTATTCCTTACCGATACCCCGTACTCCGGCGGCGGCTCCGCACAGTTCCTTGAGGTCCGCCACCGCGGACACGCCACCGTCGAGGACCACATCCGGTGCGGCAAGAACACTGGCTTCGGCCGCTTCCCCTCCCGCCATGTCGATGCCAACGCCACCTGACTTGAACTCAGCCTCACGGCGATCGATCTCCTCGCCTGGGCCCGCGTCCTCCTGCTGGATGGCGAACTCGCCGCCGCCGAACCCAAGAAACTTCGCTACCGGCTGCTACACGTTGCCGCCCGCCTCACCCGCGGTGGACGCCGCCTCCGCCTGCGGATCTCGGCGACCTGGCCCTGGAGACACGAACTGGCCACGGCCTTCCACCGCCTCGCCGCACTGCCCCGACCGGTTGACTGACCGCGGCCCCCCGCCCACCCACGATCCGAAGGACCCGGAGAACCCGACCATTGCACCGGGCCTCCACGATGCCCAAACAATAGAATCGCCTCGACCACCCAACAGTTGATGATCAACGCAGCCGCCTCAGCCCAACCGAGACGGCGAGGTTAGCCCCTACGAATGATTCTCGGCGCCGCAGGGTGAAAAGGGAGAGCGTGTGCCGCGCCGACGGCAGTCGGCCGCCCGCGACCGTTAGCGTTGCGTCTCGTGTCGCTGAGCTATGCCTTTGTGAATCTGAAACCCGGAGTCGGAAAGACGACCAGTGCGGTGTGGTTGGCCCACGCCCTGCACGAGTCGGGCCTCTCACCCCTGCTCGTGGACAGTGACCCCGCCTCCTCCGCCTTGCGCTGGAGCGAACTGGCGGGAGGCTTCCCGTTTCCCGTGATCGCCTTTCCGGTGGGCGACGTGCACCGGCGCGTGAACGACTTTCTCGGCAACCGAGAGGCCGTGGTGTTCGACGCCCCGCAGCTGGAGGACCATGCCCACATCGCCCGGAGCATCATGAGATACGCGAGCGAGTGGATCGTGCCGCTGACCCCGGCCCCCATCGAGCTGGATCGCATGGCACCCATCGGCAGCGAGATGAGCGACGTGCAGTCGCTGCGGGCGCAGCCGGCCCGCGCCGCTGTCCTGCTGAACCGCACCAATCGTCCCGACGCCACGCGCACCGGCCCCGACGCCGACGCTCGCGAAGCCCTCACCGAGCGGGGCTTCGACGTGTTGTCCACCCACATTCCCCGCCTCGACCTGTACGCCCAGTCGTTCGGCAGCCCGGTCGAGGTCAAAGGCTCGGCGTACATGGACCTCGCAGACGAACTCATCAAACGTCAGGACACAGCGTGAACCAGCGCAAGGACACCTACCGAGCGGCATTGCAGCGCGACCCGGACGGCGCCGCACCCCGCCCCGCCAAGGTCACTCACCTGCACACCCGATACGTGCGGGTGACCATCGAGCTCGACCCCGCCCTGCAACGCGAACTGACCCGCTGGGTCGAGCCACCTCTGTCCGCGCTCCTGCGGGTCGGCGCCGCCGTGCTGCAGCCCCTGAGAAGCACCCCGTAGGCTGGGACGGGGATGCGCGGGCGCCGTTTCCTCGCGTCGCACCGTCGGCAGGGCCAGGCCTCGCAACCTGCGCGTTAGTGTCGTCTGCATGACCGAAAACACCCTGCGCTCCGTCACCGTCGAGCGGACCGGCACCGGCCACTTCACCGCGACGAACCCTCGCGGCGGCACGATCAGCTTCGGCACCAGCTCCGATCCCCACGGCGGCACCGACTTCACCCCGGTCGAGCTGTTGCTCGCCGCGATCGGCGGCTGCACCGCGGCCGACGTCGATGTCGCCACCGCCCGCCACGCGGAGCCCACCGGGTTCACCGTGTCCGTCACGGGCGACAAGATCAGTGACGAGTTCGGAAACCGGATGACCGACCTCATGGTCACCTTCTCCGTCACCTTCCCGGACGGCGAACTCGGCGACCGCGCCCGCGCGATCCTCCCTCGGGCGGTCAAGACCTCCCACGCCCGGCTCTGCACGGTCAGCCGTACGGTCGAGATCGGCACGCCCGTCACGGCGACGGTCGCGGACGCCTGACCCCACCGGGGCCAAAGGCCACCACGTGCCTCAAGTGTGGCTCCGACCAGGGCGGGTGACCGGGTCGTCCGCGTCGGCGGCCTTCTTGATCGCCTCGCGGATCCGGGAGTACGTGCCGCAGCGGCAGACGTTCTCGATACGGTCGATGTCGTCGTCGGTGGGCCGGGACGTCTTCTTGAGCAGGGCCGCGGCGGCCATGATCTGTCCCGGCTGGCAGAAGCCGCACTGAGCGACATCGCAGTCGAGCCACGCCTGTTGCACGGGGTGCAGGGTGTCGCCGTCGGCCAGGCCCTCGATGGTGGTGACCCCGCGGCCCACGCAGTCGGCGACCGGGACGACGCAGGGCTGGATCTCCGCCCCGTCCAGGTGGCTGGTGCAGGCACGGCAAACGCCCACACCACAGCCGTACTTGGGCCCGGTGACGTGCAGCAGGTCGCGCAGTACCCACAGGAGTGGCATGTCGGCGGGCGCCTCGACGGTGACCGGCTTTCCATTGAGGACGAAGGAATAGGAGGGCATCAGCACCTTCTCGGACAGCGATCAGAAGTTGATCGGGAAGCGGCGGGGCCTGGTACGGGTCGCACGGGCGTAGGCGTTCGCCACGGCACCGGCCGCCGCCGGCACACCGAGTTCACCTGCCCCGCCGGGCTCGCGCCGCGACGGCATGATGTGCGCCTCGAAGCGCAACGGAGAGTGCTGCTGGCGGGCGTAGCGGAAGTCGGCGAAGCTGCCCTCCCGCACCGCACCCCGGTCGATGTGCAGTCCGGCCCGCAGCACGGTGGAGATGCCGTCGACGGCGGTTCCCATGAGCTGGGCCTCGAGTCCACGCGGGTTGACGGCCGTTCCGACATCGGCCGCCATCACCACCTTGGTCACCCGCGGGTTCTTCGGGTCGGTGGCGTCGATCTCGACCAGGCAGGCCACGCAGGAGCCGTATTCCTCGTGGACGGCCACACCCTGCGCCTGGCCGGACGGCAGGGGCCGACCCCAGTTCCCGGCCGCCGCGACCTTGTCGAGTACGGCTTTGACGGCCTTGTTCCTGAGCGTGCCGCGCCGGAAGGCCACCGGGTCCTTGCCCAGCTCGGCGGCGACCTCGTCGACGACGATCTCCTCCGCGGTGCGCATGGTCCCGGAGTCCACCGACCGCCAGGCTCCGAGCGGCATCGCCAGCTCGACCGAGCCCGAACTCCCCGATACACGCCCGAAGTTGTAGAGGCCGCTGTCGCTGGGCAGCGGGCCCGCGGCCACCGTGGTCACACCACCTCGAACGGCCACGCCGCCCTGAGCGGCCAGTCCCTGCCCCTCGTACGACTCGCTCACCGAGGCCATCGCATGACTGAAGGCCACCACCCTGCCCCACGCATGGCTGGCCCGGATCCGGTGATGCGAGGCCCCGCGCATCCGGCCGTGCCGGATGTCGTCCCCGCGGCTCCACATCAGCTTCACCGGTCGCCGTGCCGCCTTCGAGATCAGGGCGGCCTCGATCGCGGCATCGTGGTTCAGCCGCCGTCCGAACGAGCCGCCGCCGCGCACGACATGGACGCGGACCTTCGACTTGGGCAGCCCGATCGCCGAGGCGATGCTCTCGCGCGCGTCCATCGGTGTCTGGGAGGAGAACCAGATCTCGGCCCGGTCGGCGCGTACGTCCGCCACCGCGGTCAGCACCTCCATCGGGGCGTGGCTGACGAAGGCGAACTCGAACTCGCCCTCGACCTGCGCCGATCCGCGCGGCGGCGCGCCGACCGAGGGAACGGCGGCCCGTAACCGGGACCGGATGGCGGCGTCGGACAACGACGCCAGCGGCCCCGGCCGCCAGGTGATGCGCAGGGCGTCGCGGGCTTTGAAAGCGTGGTGGAAGGACTCCGCCACCACGGCGACGCCGCCGGCGACCTTGATCACCGCGTGGACGCCGGGCATCGCGCGGGCCGCACGGTCGTCGACCGAGACCAGGCGCCCACCTAGCGTCGGCGGCCGGGCCACCACGGTCGGCTTCGCCCCGGCCACCTCCAGGTCCCCGGCGTACTTCGCACTGCCCGTGACGATGTCCCGCGCGTCGATCCGGCCCGTCGGCCGTCCGATCACCTTGTGCTTAGACGCGGGCTTGGGCCTGCTCGACACGTCGGGCCGGTGGATCCGGGCGGCGGCCGCCGTCAGCGATCCGAAGGTGGCCGTACGGCCGTCGGGGGCGACCACCATCGTGTCCCGGGTACGCAGGCTCCGGGCGGGCAGGTGCCAGCGCCGGGCAGCCGCGGTCACCAGCCGGGCCCGGGCGGTGGCGGCGAGCGCGCGGGCGGGACCGTACAGGGAACGGACGGAACTCGAGCCGCCGGTGTACTGGTTCCCCTTGGTGCGGGCCTCGGCGAGGGGGATGTCGACGTCGACGAGCCGGGCGTCCAGTTCCTCGGCGATCATCATGGCGACCGCGGTCGTGATGCCCTGCCCGACCTCGACGCGCGGCAGTCGTAGGACCACCTTGTTGGCCGCGGTGACCTCCAGGACCAGCATCTCCTCGTCCGCGCCGGTCACCAGGACGCGGGAGGGCCCGTGCGCCTCCGCCGCGGTGGGCTCGGCACCCTCCGCCGACGACGTGTCGCAGCCGACGGGCGCCGCGAGGGTCAGTGTGGACGCCGCGAGCGAGTAGACCATGAACTTCCGGCGGGACAGCTGACGGGCCAACAGGCGCTCCTCTCCGAGTACCCGGGTGGGTTCCCCTGGTAGGAGGGGACAGCGCTCTTCGAGGTTGCGTGGGGCGGTCGTCGCGATCAGCCGGGCCGGGCGGTCCTGTCGTCGAGCGCCGTGGCCGTCTCGTGCAGGAGGTCCAGTACGGCCCGCAGGTCCGGGTGTTTGCCGGTGCCCGCGCGACTGACCGTGAAGACGGTCCGGGACACGGGACGGACCAGGGGGTGGAGGCTGAGGGGCGCGGTGTGGTCCGGCAGAGCCATGCGGGGCACCAGGACGGCACCGGCGTCGGCGGCGGCCAGAGCCGTCAGCACGGAGAAATCGCTGCTGGAGGCCCGGATGTCCGGGACGAAGCCGGCCGCGCCGCAGGCCCGCTGGATCATCTCGTAGCAGGAGGTCTCCGGACCGGGGGTCAGCCACGGCAGATGCGCCAGACGGGACAGGTCCGCGGGCTGCCCGGCGGTGAGGCCCTCCCGACCGGCCCGGTCGGGGTGCAGGGCGAGGAGGACCGGTTCTTCCATCAGGACCGTCTGCTCCCATGCCGCGGGGACACTGCGCGGCAGCACGGTGTAGCTGTGCACCAGGGCGAGGTCGGTCGAGCGCTTGTGGAGTTCGTCGAGGGCTTCGTCGGGCTCCTGGACGGAGAGCCGCAGCGAGAGATCCCGGGCGGGACCGGTGCCGCTGTCGGAGGTGGGATCGGTGCCGGTGCCGGCGCCGTTGAGACGTTCGAACAGGGACGGGACGAGCGTGCGGGCCGCGGACGCGAAGGCGCTGATCCGTACCGTCCCGCGGCGGCCGCCTTTCATCGCGGCCAGGCCGGACTCGGCCGCCGCGAGCTCTGCCAGGATGACCTCGGTGTGGGCGACCAGCAGTTCCCCGGCGGCGGTCAGACGCAGCGTGCGGCCGTGTTTCTCGACGACGGGCGTGCCGGCCTCCTTCTGCAGGGCGGCGAGGTGCTGGGAGACGGCCGGTGCGGTCAGGTGCAGCGCGTCCGCCGTGGCCGCGACGGTTCCGTAGGCGGCCAGGTGCTGGAGGATGCGCAGGCGGCGTACGTCAAGCACAAGCGGCTCCTTGCGGCTCGGACGCGTCCACGACGGGGACGTCGGCGGGGTGGTGGTTCCGCTGGTGTCGGCTGATCAGGATCACTCCCGCGACACTGATCGCGCCACCGGCCAGCGCGATGGGGCGGGGCACCTCCGCCAGCCAGACGAAGGAGACGATCAGGGCCACCGGCGGCACCAGGTACAGGGCCGCGGTGGAGACGGCGAGCGGCAGCCGGGCAACGGCGTAGGCCCAGATGACGAAGCCGAGCGCGGAGGGCAGGAGGCCCAGGTAGGCGGCGGAAGCGAGTGCGGCGGCCGGGGCGTGGACGGCCGCGTGCCAGGTGGCGGGGATCAGGGGCAGCGCGAGGACCGTACCCGCGACCATCGCGTAGGTGGCGACCTCCAGACCGGTGCAGTGGCGCAGCAGGGGCTTGCTCGCGAAGTGGTAGACCCCTTGGACCACGGCGGCCGCCAGGATGACGAGGGCCGAGACGGAGAACCCGCTGGTGCCCTCGGCCAGGCTGACGACGGCCGCGCCCGCGAGCGCGACGACGCTGCCGACGACGAGGGTGCGGGTGAGCCGCTCGCCGAGGAACACGCTTCCCAGCAGCACACTGAAGACGGGGGCGATCGCGATGAGCAGGCTCGCGGTCCCGGCCTCCACATGCACTTCACCCCAGTTGAGCAGAACCTGGTACGCGGTCATGCCGGTGGCCCCGCACAGGGTGATCAGCGGCAGGTCGCCGCGTCGCGGCAGCCGCACCTTGGCGAAGGGCGCCACGGCCAGCAGCGCGACGGCGGCGATCAGGAGCCGCAGGAACGACAGGGCCGCCACTCCCAGGCCGTCGATGCCGACCCGGATGGCGGGAAAGGCCGACGCCCACAGCACGACGGTGCCGACCAGGGCGAGGAAGCGGGGCGAGGCGATGGGTGCGGACATGACTCCACCATCGCCGACCAGAATAAGAAGTTCCAGTTAGCTTTTGTTTCAGAAAGCTTCAGTTTTCCTTACTGGTCGCCGAGGCGGATCTGCTTACTGGCCGCCCGGCGGACCGGGCCCCGGGAGAACCCGGGGGCGCTCAGCCCAGGAGGGCCAGGAGCTGTTTGGTGTGGCCGGGCAGCTCCACTTCCGCGAGGCCGGTGATGAGGTCTCTCAGCGGCATGGGCTGATCGACCAGGACGGTGTCCTTGGACAGGAGACGCGTCGGCACCGGTGTGTCGAGTTCGGCTTCGCTCAGCATCGGTCCGCCGAGTGCGCACAGGGCGTCGCCTTGGCGGCGGATGCGGTCTCGAAGTCCCGCGTTGCCGCCGGCGAGCGCGATGAGGCGTTCGATGGTCCAGGTGTCGAGCGCCATGCGGTTGTCGTACGTCGTGTTCGATCCCGCGGCGACACAGGAGACCGTGGCGAGGGTGGCGGCGTTGACAAGGGCGACGTGCGCCAGAATCTGCTCGGCGTTCCATTCGCCGGTCGGCGGGGCGGGGCTCGTGTCGCCGGAGCCGGCCACGGTGGCAGCGGCGTCCAGCAGCGCGCGGTAGGCGTCCCGCAGCGGAGTGGCGTCCATCATGTCGACTTCTTTCTGCGGACGTGCGTGGGTATCTGCGGACCTGCGCGAGGGTGGGTACGGCAACGGTGGTGGCGGGTGCCGGCTCAGGCGTGCCCGGGAGACATCTCCCATGGCGCCTGCGGGAGGACATCGCCGGTCTCGAGCAGCGACTTGAGGTTCGCCAACACGGCCGGCCATCCGCGCGAGATGCCGTTGAGCATCTCCTGGTTGGGGAGATTCTCGTGGGTCACGGTGAGGCGGACGATGTCCTCGTGCGGTTCGACGAGGAACGTGACGACCGACGGTTCCCTCGGCGTTTCGGCGTCGGGGGTGTCCTCGAAGGTGATGACCAAGCGTGTCGGAGGCTCGGTCTTGATCACTTGACCGACGACATCGACGGCGCCTGAGCCGTCGATGCGCCGATGCTCCCAGGTCGAACCGGGTTGCCAGTCCGAGATGTTGGCGTGTCCCCAGTAGCGCGCCGTCAGGTCCGCGTCCGTCAGGGCTTGCCACACCTGCTCCGCGCTCGCGCGGATGTAGGTGACATAGACGTAGGTCGGTACGGACGTGGGTCCGTCGGTCATGGCGTACTCCTCTGCCTGATTCTTGATGGCACTGATCGCTTGCAGGCGGGGCTTGTCGAACCCCGATATCCAGCGCTCCTCCAGCTCGTGGATCGGTGTCGGGTTGAGGTAGTGAAGCCGCTCCCGTCCCCGTCGCACGACGGTCACGAGGTTGGCCTGCCCCAGGATGTCGAGATGCTGCGTCGCCGACTGGCGGGTCATGTCCAACCGCTCGCACAGCTCGCTCAGCGTCTGGCCGTTGTGCTCGCGCAGACGGTCGAGCAGGAGTCGCCGCGTGGGGTCGGCCAGCGCTTTGAAGACCAAGTCCATCGCTCTAGCTTCGTGGCTCACACTCTATTATGCAGGCACTTACCTGCATAACGTCAAGGGCGGTTACTCGGCAGCCTTCATTCACCCGGGGAACGATCAGCTCGGCGCGCCGTCGGACGTCATCGCCAATATCATCGGTCGTACGACAACTACCGCGTAGTCGGTCCATGGGTGACCCGGAGCCGGTGCTCGGGTTCCCGCCGGTGGAGGCCTATCAGGGGCCACAGCCGAACCGGGCGGCCGTCATGGGAGATCGCCATGAGCACCCAGCAGAGAGAGCAGGACGACGCAATGGACGTCGTCAAGGAGCCGACCATGAGCATGAGGCTCGAGGTCGCCGTCATCCCGGTCACCGACGTCAGTCGCGCCCTGTACTTCTACCGAAGCCTGGGGTGGCGGCTCGACGCGGACTTCGAGGCCAGTCCGAGATTCCGGCTCGTGCAGCTCACGCCACCGGGGTCGGAATGCTCGATTCACTTCGGCCGCGGGATCACCCCTGCGGCGCCGGGCTCCGCCCACAACTACCTTGTGGTCTCCGACTTGGAGCAGGCCTGTGCCGACCTGATCAGCAGAGGCGTCGAGGTGAGCGACATCTACCACAACGTCTACGACGCGGGCGTGCAGGATCACGCGGACGGCCCCGATCCAGAGGGCCGCAGCTACGCCTCATTCGCCTCGTTCAGCGATCCGGACGGCAACGGGTGGGTGCTGCAAGAGGTCCAGGTGCGACTACCGGGGCGGTGACGAGTGACGCCCCGACCGAGGAGACTTCGCCATGGACATCCCCACGCTGGCAGAACTCCTGCGTGAGACCGAGGAGCACCACGGCCCGTACGAGGCAAGCGCCCCCAAGCACCACTGGTCGGATTGGTACGCCGCGTACATCGTCGCCCGTGAGAACGGCCGGGCTCCCGACGAGGCGGCCGACGACGCCGCGCTCCACATGGAATCACTGGGGCGGTGAAGGCCGGCTGTGGCGTCATCGTACGGTGAGGCGTAGGGGGTGGGCCTCGCGGGATCATCCGGTCCCCGTCATGGATGGGCACGTCGCGCTGGAACCTTCGGCCCGCCAGCCGCCGGGGCCCGTCACGGGAACGGTCACTGTCACATGCGTCGACGCGGTGTCGGCGTCCGGGGTCTCGACGCGGCGGGCGTCGGCGGCTGTGCAGATCAGCTGGGCGAGTGCTGTCTCGGTCAGTGGCGCAGTCCCGTCCGGCAGTTCGATCGACAGCCGTCCGCCGTCCGTCCGGACCGTCGGGGCGTCCCTCGTCGACGGAAGCTCGGTGGTCATACCCATACGGCGTTCCTGGGCGTTCGGGCCCTGGAACAGCATCGCCACGGCCGTCTCGATGCCGCCCGGGCCGAGGACATGGCGACGCACGGCAAGCAGGGTGCCCTCACCGACGAAGTAGAGGACGTAGGTCGGCCGGATGCCGGTGGCGGGCTCTCCGGCCTCCACGACGCCGGTCTCGGGGATGCCGCACGAGGAGAGCAGGAAGGCGGTCGTGAGCAGCAGCGCGATCCGCGACGGCCGGCGCGTGCGGCTCATGAACCCTCCCGTTCCGCAGGCCGTCCAAGAGGCCTCTGGAACGGAGACTGTGTCAAAGGCCCTTCCGGGGGCTGTTCCAGAAGCTGATTCCTGGGCCCTTGCGGGGGCCGTGTCAGGGGGATCCCGACCGTGAACACGGCACTGCCGTCCGCGCGGTTCGCGGCCCGGACCGTGCCACCGTGCAGATGGACGTTCTCGGCCGTGATCGAGAGCCCGAGTCCGCTGCCCTCCGTTCTGGTCCGGGCGGTGTCCGACTTGTAGAAGCGGTCGAAGACGTGCGGCAGGACGTCGGCGGGGATGCCCGGCCCGCTGTCCCGCACCTCGATGACCGCCCACCCCGTGTCGTCCGCGTCCGGAGACTCCCGTGCGTACAGGAGCAGTTGTACGGGGCGTGCGCCGTGGCGGAGCGCGTTGCCGACCAGGTTCGCGACGACCACGTCGAGGCGGCGCGGGTCGACCCGGCCGCGCAGTTCGCCGGGCTCGGGGAGCCGGGTGTCCACCGAGTCCAGCCAGGCGCGGGCGGCGAGGGTGCGGCGGAGGGACTCGGCGAGGTCGATGTCGTCCAGTTGCAGGGCCGCCGCGCCCGCGTCGAAGCGGGAGATCTCCATCAGGTCGTCGACCAGGCGGGCCAGCTTCACGGTTTCCTCGCTGATGAGCCGTACGGCCGTGGCGGTGTCCGGGGTCAGCCCGGCCGCGTCCTCGTCGAGGACGTCGGTGACCGCCGACATCGCGGCCAGCGGGGTGCGCAGCTCGTGCGACACATCCGCGACGAAACGGCGGGCACGGGCTTCCATGCGGCGCAGTTCGGCCACGGACCCCTCCAACGCGGCCGCGGTCTCGTTGAAGGTGTGGGAAAGGTCGGCGAGTTCGTCGGAGCCGTTGATGGCGAGCCGGGTGTCCAGGTGGCCCTCGGCGATCCTGCAAGTGGCGCGGCGCAACTCCCGTACGGGACGCAGCACACCCCGGGCGGCCAGCAGGGCGAGCAGGACCGCCAGGCCCAGGGCGGGCAGGACGGCGCGGCCGATGGCGGCGACCAGGGCGTCGACGTAACCCTGTTCACCGGTCTGCGGCACCGTCAGGAAGACCGCGACCCCGGAGGCCGGGTGTTCGCTGGGGGTCTCGAAGGTGACGGGCAGGCCGACAACGAGCGAGGAACCGCCGTGCGTCGACACCCGCTGGAAGACGGCGGCCCGGCGGGAGCTCACGGCCGACCGCATGGCAGGTGTCAGCTCGGTGAACCTGTCCTGTGGTGTGGAGGTGGCCCGCAGTTCGCGATAGGTGGCCAGTACGCGCCAGTTCTGCGCGGGTTCCGCGCGGGCCACCTCAGCGGCGATCCACTCCAGGTCGGACCGGGTCGGGGGATAACTGACGCCTGCCGCCAGGGCGTTGACGTGATATCGCAGGCGTTTGATCACATTGTCCTGGCTCTGCTGGAGCACCCCGGTGCGGGCCTCGCGGAAGGTCAGGGCGCCTGTGGTCAGGGTGGCGACGGCGGCGACGAGCACGAACGCCACGAGCAGTCGGCCGCGCAGGCCGCGCAGCGGTGGTTTCACCCGGACCGGAACCGGTAGCCGAAACCGCGCACGGTCTGGATGTAGCGTGGTTGCCCCGCCGGCTCGCCCATCTTGGTGCGCAGTCGCTTGACGCAGGCGTCCACCAGTCGCGAGTCGCCGTGGTAGCTGTGCTCCCAGACCGCCTCCAGCAACTGCTGCCGGGAGAACACCTGTCCGGGCGAGGCCGAGAGCGTGAGCAGCAGCCGCAGTTCGGAAGGGGCGAGGGAGACCGGCACGCCCTGCCGGGTGACGGCCAACCCGGAGCGGTCAATGGCCAGTTCGCCGTTCTCCCCGTGGGCCTCGATCTTCGGTATGCCACCGTCGGCGGGCGCTCCGCCGACCCGGCGCAGGACAGCACGAATACGGGCCTCCAGGACGCGTGCCTGCACCGGCTTCACGACGTAGTCGTCCGCTCCCGCTTCGAGGCCGACCACGATGTCCGTGTCGTCGCCCCGGGCGGTCGCCATGATGATCGGCACCTGGTCCTCGGTGCGGATCCGGCGACACACCTCCAGACCGCTCAGGCCGGGCAGCATGAGATCGAGCACGACGACGTCCGGTCGGAAGGACCGCAGCCGGGCCAGCCCGTCCTCGCCGGTCCCCACGGCGGCGACGTCGTGTCCCTGGCGGCTCAGCGCGAGCAGGACGCCCTCCCGTACGGCGCGGTCGTCTTCGATGAGCAGAACGCGTGGCATGAACTCAGTATCCGTACGGATCAAGGGACTTGACGCGGAGACCGCGTCCGGCCAGGGAACTGTTACGGGACGATCACATAGCCCCACCCACGATCGGGCGTTACGGTCTCGTTGTCTTCCGATCCAGGTCCCATCACATCGTGTGCACAGTCTTGACGGCCATGACCACGACCGGCCACCGTGCGACGCCCCCGCCCCCGCGATCCCATCGTCGTCGCAGCGGCCCCGCGCACGCCGGCGGGCGCGGCCGGAAGGGGAAGGGGCCTCTGCTGGGGGGCGTCGTCGCCGCGTTCGCCGTCCTCGTCTCCGTCGCCACGCTCGCCATCAACCGGCCGACGCCCACGGCCTCCGGAAGCGACACCCGGCCCGCTGCCGCCGCACGGCCCTCCCGGTCGGCGCCGGACGAGCCCTCGACGACACCGGACGGGTCGGCGAAGCCGAGCAGTGCGGCGACCGGCGCCGAGCACAGCAAGGAACCGGGCGCCAGGACCAGCGAGGTGGGCGCGCCGTCCTCGGGCTCGTCCGTACCGGCTTCCTCCCCGGACTCCGTCCGGTCCTCGGGCCCCGGCACGTTCACCACCGCGGGCGGTGGGAGCGGGACCGTGGGGCGGGGCAGCCGGCTGCTGCGCTACGAGGTCGTCGTCGAGGACGGTCTCGAGCAGTCGGCCGCCGACGTCGCCACGCAGGTGGAGGGCATACTCGCCGACCCGCGCGGCTGGACGGCCGACGGCGAGAGCGCGTTCCGGCGCGTCACCGGCGGCACGCCCGACTTCGTCGTACGGCTCGCCACGCCGGGAACGGTGGACAGGATCTGCGGCCGGTACGGACTCGACACCGGCGGTGAGGTCAACTGCAGCGTGGGCAAGGACGTCGTGGTCAACCTCAGACGGTGGCTGCTGGCGACTCCGGTGTACGCGCACGACGTGGCCGCCTATCGGGCGCTCATCATCAACCATGAGGTCGGCCACTTCCTCGGCCACAACCACGTGACCTGCCCCGGCGCGGGCAAACCGGCCCCCGTGATGATGCAGCAGATCAAGGGCATGCACGGCTGCGTCCCCAACGTCTGGCCGTACGACAGGGAGGGCCGACTCATCACGGGACCTTCCGTGCCCTGACCGGCCACCCTCACCGGCCGCCGAAGCGCTTCGGGAGGTCTTCCTTGAACTGCTCCGTCGACGAGCAGCCATTGCGCCGCTCGGGAACCCTCATCGCCGGTGCCGACTTCCGCCACCCGCTGCCGCTGGTTCGGTACGCCCTGAAGACGGCAGTACCTTGGTGTCCCATCGCTTCAGGGAAGAGCGGCCGCGGTGGTGTGCGTGGTGTGACGCAGGCGGGCGGCGTCCTGGCTTGGGGGTGCGCCGAACTGGCGGCGGTACTCCCTGCTGAACTGTGACGCGCTGTCGTAGCCGACGCGGTGGCCGACCGCGGTGACGTCGTTGGGGTGGGTGGCGAGCAGCAGTCGGGCCTCCTGCAGCCGGATCTGTTTCTGGAACTGGATGGGGCTCATCGCGGTCACCGCCTGGAAGTTGCGGTAGAAGGCGGAGACGCTCATACCGGCCAACTGCGCCACGTCCTCGACCTTGAACGGCTGCGCGTAGTGCTCGCGGATCCACCGCACCGAGCGCGCGACGTGACTGAGACTGCTGTCGGCGAGGCCGAGCTGGCGCACGATACCGCCCTGTTCGCCGGTGATCAGCCGCCACAGGATCTCCCGCTTGACCAGCGGCGCGAGCACCGTCCGGTCGCGGGGTTCATCGAGCAGGCGCAGCAGCCGGACCACCGCGTCGAGCAACGCATCCGGAGCGTCACTGACGGCGATGCCCGGCAACGCGCTGCCGCCGGCGCGAGGGGCATCTCCGGGCCCGGCCTGCAGCAGCAGTTCGGCGACGACGGACGGTTCCAGCGTGAGACCGAAACCCAGTGCCGGGTGCTCCGGGTCGGCGTCGGTGAACTGGCCGGTGACGGGCAGGTCCACCGACGCGACGAGGTACTGCCCAGCGCGGTACTCGTACACCCGGTCGCCCAGCGCGAGGCGTTTGGCGCCCTGTGCGATCACCGCGAGCACCATGCCGGTCATCGACGGCGCCGGCGGGTCGGACCGCTCGACCTTCGAGATGAGGACGCCGTCGATGGCGGTGGTCCACTCCGGCCGTGCGTGTCGGGCCAGCAAGGTGCGGAGCTCTTCGAGGTACATGCCTTCATTGCAGCACACGCCCTGTCGCCGACTCCTGCACGGAAGAGGATTGTGCAAGGAGCCGACAGCATCGTTCTACCGTTTCCGCAGGTCAGGCCGCTTGAATGGAGTCACTGGAGTCCAGCGGAGGGCCAAATGGTCTTCTGCTCCAGGACCAGCACACCTGCACGATCCATCCCTCGCGGAAGAAAGTAGTCATGATCGTCAATCACGGATTCAACGCCACCCTGACCGCCAGGCCCGGCATGGGCGACCAGCTGGCCGACCTGCTGCTGACCAGCCTGAGCGACGGCAACCCCGGCACGAGTGAACACTGCCTCGTCTATCTCGTCTGCCGGTCGGCGTCCAACCCCGACGTCGTCCATGTCACCGAGGGCTGGACCAGCGAGGAGGACCACCACCGGGTCTTCGCCGGCGAAGCCGCTCAGGCCATCGTGAAGCGGTTCGACGGGTTGCTGGCGAAGGACCCCGAGTACACCGACTACGTACCGGTTCACGGCAAGGCCGCCTTCTGAGGCCGCTGTTGCACCCCCAGCCCTTCCGCACGCCGGTGGGCAGGCGCACTCCACCTCCGACCATCCCGTACGACCCGACGAAAGGTAGTCACCGTGACTCTCGCACGACCCGCCTTGGACCCCGAACTGGGTGCACTGCTCGCCGACATGCCGCTCATGACCCACCTCGGCCCCGAACTGCTCTCGCAGTTGCGTCTGCTCGCGTCGACACCGGTCGAGCCCCTACTCGAAGGTCGCTCGGTCGACCGGCGCGAGGTCACCGTGTCGGGCGAGGACGGTGCGCGGATTCCCCTGTCGGTCTTCAGCCCCGCCGGGACCGCGCACGCCACGGGGGCGCCGTGCGTCTTCTGGATACACGGCGGTGGGATGGTCATGGGAGATCGCTTCTCACAGATCGACATCCCGCTGGAGTGGCTCGACCTGTTCGGTGCCGTCGTGGTCTCCGTGGACTACCGGTTGGCGCCCGAAGTCGGCGGCACGACTCTGGTCGACGACTGCTACCGGGGGCTGCTGTGGATCGCCGAGCACGCCGACGAGTTGGGCATCGACCCCGCCCGCATCGTCGTGGCGGGCGCCAGCGCCGGCGGTGGCCTCGCCGCCGGGGTCACCCTGATGGCACGCGACGGCGGCACCCTGCCGATCGCCGCCCAGGTGCTCATCTGCCCCATGCTCGACCACCGCAACACCACCACCTCGAGCCGCCAGTATTCCGGCGATCCCGGTGTCTGGACCCGTGAGATGAACGAGTTCGGCTGGCGCTCGGTGCTCGGCGACCTCCGGGACGAGCGGGTGCCCGGCCATGTCTCCCCCGCGGTGGCCGACGACCTCTCGGGCCTGCCGACCACCTACGTCGACGCCGGCTCGGCCGAGGTCTTCCGCGACGAGGATGTCGCCTACGCCACCCGTATCTGGGCGGCCGGCGGCCAGGCGGAACTCCACGTCTGGGCGGGAGGCTTCCACGGGTTCGACGCCCTGTACCCGCAAGCGCGCGTCTCGGCCGAGGCCCGCCGCACACGCAACGACTGGCTCGCCCGAGTCCTGTCCCCAGCCTCTGCCGCATAGCGGAGCAGGCGACGCCGCACCGGCCAACTCCCGGGCCGGTCATGGCATTTCCCGTGTGACACCCGTGTTGCCGAGGCCCGCGCCGGGCCTCGGCAGAACCTCAACCACACCCCAGGAGAACCATCATGAAGGTAGCAATCATCACTGGCGCCAGCTCCGGTATCGGGCGGAGCGCGGCGATCCAGATCGCCAGGCGAGGAACCGGAGTCATTCTGACCTACGGCAACAACGCCCAGGGAGGGGTGGAGACGGCGGCCGCGATCGAGAAGGACGGAGGCACTGCCGTCGCGCTGCCGCTGGACGTCGGTGAGACCGGCGCCTTCCCGGCCTTCCGCAACTCCGTGGCCGACGTGTTGCGCGACACCTGGCAACGCGACACGTTCGACTACCTGGTCAACAACGCCGGCTTCGCACACACATCGCTGATCGAGGATACGACCGAGGAGATGTTCGACAGGCTGATGCGGGTTCTGCTCAAGGGCCCGTACTTCCTGACGCAACGCCTGCTGCCGCTGATGGAAGACGGTGGGGCCATCGTCAACACGAGCAGCAACTCGGCGATGGGTTCGGGCCTGGAGCCCGGATACTCGGCCTACGCGTCGATGAAGGGCGGCCTCGACGTGCTGAGCCGCTACATGGCCAAGGAGTTCAGCACGCGAGGCATCCGCGTCAATTCCATTTCACCGGGCTCGACGCGCACCCGGATCGCCGACGACGCCTTCGAGCGGTTTCCCGAAGTCGTCCCGGCCCTCGCGGCGAAGACCGCTCTCGGCCGGGTCGGCGAACCCGATGACATCGGCATGATGATCGCCGCCCTGCTCTCCGAGGAGAGCCGCTGGGTCACCGCTCAGAACATCGAGGTGTCGGGAGGCTACAACTTGTAGCCATGGGCAGCACGCCAACGGCCTGCGCCACCGCGCGGTTACCGTCGCTCTCAGCACACCCACGCGAGGAGGTCCCGATTCGCTGACTCACCTGAGGAGCGCGGCTCTCCCGGCGACGAGCGGGACCCTCGACAGGTCCCTTCGCCCCAGGTCGGCTGCGCTCCTCGGCTCTTTGAGCAACCATCAGCACCCGCCAGCCGTACGCGCGAAAGCGCGAGGCCGGTTCACCAGAGCGACCGGAGACCGCCGTTGCCCTCGATACATGACTCCGCGACCTGGGAGCCCGTCCTGCGGCTTCTGCGAACCGCCGACGCGGAGAGCATCGTCGCACCGGGCGGCTACGTGGCGGGACGGATCGGCCGACACGGATCGAGCCTGCCCATGCCGCGGCGGCGCCCGCAACCCGGACGAGCCCTTCAGATCGAGGACATGCAGGACGATGTGGTCGGCTGCGAGCTCTTTTCCCTGGACGAGCTGTATCTCGCCGACGCCCCGTCCCGTCCGCCCCCCTGGAAGTCCGCGGCGATGAAGGCGCTCGGCACCCCGTCCGACGCCGCGGTGCGGGGGCTCGTCGGCTCCCTCGGCTGGATCGTCTTCGGCGACAACAGCGGCGGCGACCGCATCCCGGTGGACCTGACACCGGGCCCGCGCGGACACGCGGGACGGATCATCATGCTCGACCATGAGCAGGACGTCGGTGGCGACACCCTCGCCGACTCCCTCACCGACCTGGTGTCGAACGGACTCGGCGAAGGACGCCGGGGCCCTCGCGGGGACCAGCCACCGGCCGTGGCCCGGGTGAACATCGGAGGCCTGAGCAGTGTCGAGGCCGCCGCCCATCCCGAGCTGGAGGTCCTGTCCATCGGCGTGTGAGAGGGGGAGCCGCTCAGCCTCGCCCCCGTCACCGCCCTCCGATCACTCGGACGACCCTCGAAGGCAACCTCGACCCCGTGGCGCAGACCGGTTCGCCCCGGCGGGTCTTCGCCTCGAAGTCCTGTCCGCCCCAACCCTTTTACGACCCCTTTTGCGGATCGCCAGGATTCCCTGGTGAAGAAGGCGCAATGGATGGGGGCGCCAATCCTCGACCACCAGGGGTCGGGTGCGATTCGCGCAGGCAGGCGCCGGTGTACCCGCACCGGTCGACATCACCAGGACCCAATCCTAGTATTTATTGTGTTTCCTCACGTTATCCTGCCGTGCGTAGCGCCATAGCCACGACAAGTAGGAGGCAGGCTCCGTGGTTGAGTCGCAGTCCGTGATCGCCCCGCCCGCCAAAGCCGCCCTGTTCCTCGTGTGCACCATGGCACCTGGCGGCGAGCCCGCTGTTCGCGATCTGCTCCAGGATGTGGCCGGGTTGCGACGATCGGTCAGTTTCCGCGCTCCGGACGCGGAGCTGAGTTGCGTCGTCGGCATCGGCTCCGCCGCCTGGGACCGGCTCTTCGCAGGACCCCGCCCACGCGATCTGCATCCGTTCGTCGCGTTGACGGGCTCCCGGCACCGAGCCCCGTCCACCCCAGGTGACCTGCTCTTCCATCTGCGAGCCCACCACATGGACCTCTGTTTCGAACTGGCCCAGCTGATCGGCGAACGCCTCTACGGAGCGGTCGCCGTGGTGGACGAGGTGCACGGTTTCAAGTACTTCGACGAGCGCGACCTCCTCGGCTTCGTCGACGGCAGTGAGAACCCCGAGGGCCGGGTCGCGGCCGACGCGGTGTTCATCGGCGACGAGGACCCCGATTTCGCGGGCGGCAGCTACGTGATCGTGCAGAAGTACGTGCACGACCTTGCCGCCTGGAACGCGTTGCCCACGCAGGAACAGGAAAAGGTCATCGGCCGCACAAAGCTGGCGAACGTCGAAATGCCGGACGACATCAAGCCCGCGGACTCGCATGTCGCGCTGAACACCATCACCGACGCGGACGGAAACGAACGGAAGATCGTCCGTGACAACATGCCGTTCGGCAGCATCGGGCAAAGGGAGTTCGGTACCTACTTCATCGGCTATGCGCGCACGCCCGAGGTGACCGAACAGATGCTGAGGAACATGTTCCTCGGTGACCACCCCCATACCCACGACCGAATCCTCGACTTCTCCACGGCGGTCACCGGCTGTCTGTTCCACGTACCGAGCGCCGATTTCCTCGACGACCCACCCGCCACGCCCACCGGAGCGTCGGCGACCGAGGGCTCCCTGGGGATCGGCAGTCTCAAAGGAGCCTGATCACGTGTCCACGCCCAACGGTATGAACAACCTGCACCGCGAACTGGCGCCGATCACGCCCGAGGCATGGGCACAGATCGAGGAGGAAGCCCGCCGTACCTTCCAGCGCAACGTGGGGGGCCGTCGTGTCGTGGACGTCACCGGACCCGACGGTCCCGCGCTTGCCTCGGTCGGTACCGGCCATCTCACCCACATCGAAGGGCCCGGACCGGGCGTCACCGCTCTCCTGCGCCAAGTACAGCCCCTGGTCGAACTGCGCGTCCCCTTCAAGGTCGGTCGCGATGCGGTGGACGACGTGGAGCGCGGCTCGAACGACTCCGACTGGCAACCGGTCAAGGACGCGGCGCGCGCCATGGCGTTCACCGAGGACCGGGCCGTCTTCGAGGGGTACGAGGCTGCGGGCATCGACGGGCTGCGCAGGCGTACCGCCCATCCTGTGCACGCTCTGCCCGTGGAGACACGTGAGTACCCGGATGCCGTCAGCCGCGCGCTGACGACCCTGCGCCTGGCCGGAGTCGCCGGCCCGTATGCGCTGCTGCTGGGCGCCGACGCGTACACCCTGGTGAGCGAGACGTCCGACCACGGCTATCCGATCACGGAGCATCTCAGACGGATGCTGGACGCCCCGCCCATCTGGGCGCCCGCGGTCGACGGCGCATTTCTGCTGTCCACCCGCGGTGGGGACTTCGAACTGCGGCTCGGTGAGGACCTCGCGATCGGCTACACCGCGCATGACGCGAACGAGATCGAGTTGTACTTCCGCCAGAGCCTGACCTTCCTGGTGTACACCGACGAGGCCGTGGTGGCACTCGGCTCGTGACCGCACGGCGCCCGAGCGGACGGGGATCGCCCTGGGAAACGGCTTCACTGGTCATTCCTGCTCCCGTTGTGCAGGTGGAACAGCTGGGTGACGATGGGCGATTCCGCTGTTTGCGAGCATGGTCGCGAGCTCGCCGTGCCGCGTGAACCGATGTGCCCCGGGTAGGAATTGGGGGCTCGGACGCGGCCGGTCGGCCGGTCGCGCGAGGAGGAAAGGGACGGTTGGGCCATGACGCTGGAGCAGGCTGCCCGGGGCGGGGTGGACGCGGTCGTCGTGTACGACGGGCGTCTGCTGATGGTGGCCGCGCAGGACAGCTGGGGGCTGCCGTCCGGCGCCCCGCAGCCCGCCGAGTCGGCACAGGCCGGCGCGGCGCGCCTAGTGTACGAGCTCACCGGGTACCTGGTCGACGGCACATCGGTCCTCAGGTCGCAGGGGACGGCTGGCGAGGACGCACGGCCCGCCGTGGTGTGCCAGCTGTTGAGCCAGGCACCCTCGGCGGAGGCGCGACTCGGCCCGGAGCAGATCCGCTGGGCTCCGTTCGCCGAAGCCCTCGACGCGGGGCTGCCCGAAGCCGTGCGGGACTACCTGGTGGGCCATTCACCCGTGTAGGGATGCGGGCGCGGCGTTTATCAAGATCGGTTCCTGATTTCAAGTCACGCTGTTCCGTGACATGACGCGAAGCCCCTCGGTGAACTTTTCTGGATGCAGAATTTCTCAGGTTAGGAGATTCTCATGCAGATCATCACCGTCACGGCCGCCGTCATCGTCGGGGCATTGTCCAGCATCACCTATGTGCAGTACGCCGCGTCACGCAGCCCAGGACGACCGATCCCTCTGTTCTCCACCCGGCTCGCGCTTTTTCCCCTATGGGCCGACGTGACGTTCACGACGGGCTGGATCGTCAGCTCATTCACGCTCGTTCTCATGCTGCCGATCTGGGTGGGAGTGGCCGCTTGCTGCGGGGCCACGGTGCTCCCCTTCGAGGTGATGCGCCGCCGTCACAACCGCCAGGTCAGAGGCCGTGTGCTCACTCCGTGAGCGCGCCACGGACACCCAGTCGGAGGATCCATGTTCAACAGGCTCGGCAAGTTCGGCGTCGCCGTCACCGTCGCTTCCAGCGCGCTGGTGCTGGTCACCGGAACCGTGTCGCACGCGCTGCCGGATATCACCGGCACCGCGGTCGTGGCCCGGCCACCGGTGACGGTCCCCAGCCCGCCCCCGTACAAACAGCTCGCTCTCAAAACCCTCGACCAGGTCGTGAAGGGAAAATTCGTCGCCGTCTCAGCGCGTTTCGACGATTCGATTCGGCAGGAAGGAAATCCAACGGTTCTCGCGAACGCCTGGAAGGAATACCAGGACCAGCACGGTTTCGGTCGCTACCAGTCGCACGGAGCGCCCCGGCAGGTCGTGTCCGGCGATCGGACGGTGGTCGACATACCACTGCTCATGGCCAAGCGGCCCGGAGATTTCCGCGTCGTCTTCGACGGAAAAGGGCACATCGAAGGTCTGTGGTTTCTCAAGAAAGGAGTTCCGGTCCCTTAGGAGCTCGTGACACGACCACGACGCGGGGACGTCCCGTACGCCCGGCCGTGGGCGGGATACCGTCACCCCCTGGTCCCGCTCTCGCCGTGCCGAGCAGCCACGAAGCACTACCGTGGTGGCTTGTGAGCGTGAGCATCCGTTTGTCGCTTTCCGCAGTCCCACGGCTCGCCATCTCGGTCGCCGTCGGCGCGGCGGTCGGCGTGGCCGTCGCATTGTCCAGCGACACCCCGCTGGCCATTCTCGCGGGTATCGCCGCGACCCAGACATTCTTCGTGGTGGTCGGCTGGATCGTGCTGTGGCCGATGGACGCCGCCGCGACCCGACGCAACGCTCGACGCGAGGACCTGCGCCCCGTCCTCGAGGAAATCGTCGTCGTCACCGTCGCTCTGTGCGGTCTGGTCGGCATCGTGGTATTCCTGCTCGGCAACTCCGACAGTGGCCATGCCGCGACGGCGCTGCTCGGCGTGTTCATGGCCTGGGCGGCACTGCATCTGATGTACGCCACCCGCTACGCGTACCTCTACTACGCGGATTCCGCGGGCGGGATCGATTTCAACTCCGACCAGCCGCCGGCGTACCGGGACTTCTTCTACTTCAGCTACAACCTCGGCATGACCTACCAGGTCTCCGACACCGACGTCTCCAGTGCGGTGATCCGCTCGATGGTGCTCCGGCACACATTGCTGTCGTACGTCTTCGGCACCAGCATTCTCGCTACCGCCATCAACCTCTTCGCAGGAATCCTCGTTCACTGATCTCGAAGAAGTGGGCAGATGTGGCAATTCCACAGGTGGATCGCGCAATTGGCATGGTGTCCCGGACGGTCTCGGTAGTATGTCCCGCCATCACCGCACCACATTGACACGCGTCCTCTCGCCGCGCGGCGCGCTCACCCTGCACGCGGTGGACGGAGCGCTCCTCTTCGCTCTGCGCGCGGCGCTGGCCATGGCACTGCCCGCGGTGCCGTTGGTGCTCTCCGGACGAACCGCACTCGCCGTCTTTCCCATGCTGGGCGCGTTCACCACCACGTTCGGGCGCAACCTGCCCTACCGCCGTCGTGCGCGTGTCCTCGCCGTGGCCGCGGTGGCCATGACGATGTGCGTCGGCCTCGGTGCGACGCTCGCGGCACTGACCGATCCGCAGGCGGGAGGCCTCGGCGCCGCCGTGGTGATCGCTGCGATGGCGGTCACGGCGGGCCTGGCGAAGTTCCTCTGCGACGCGACACGGCTGAGTGGCCTCGGTGCCGTGCTGATGCTCTTCTCGTTCGCCGTGGCGGCCAACGGCCCGGCCGACGGGCTCACCGACGTGGTCGCCCAGACAGGGCTCGCCGCGACGGGCGCGGCCACGGCCTGGGCACTGGCGCTGGTGGGCTGGGTCGTGCACCCGGACCGCCCGCAGCGGCTCGCGGTGGCCGTGGCCCTCCGCGAGCTCGCCGACCTGCTGGAACCAGGCGGAGGAGCCGACGGCACAGGGCACACACGGCACCGGGCGACCGCCGCCGTCCTACGGGCGTACCAGTCGCTCGGTCTGAGCCCCCTGACGACCGATCAGCGGCACGGCGAGCGGAGCGGGACATGTGTCTTCCTGACCGACCTCGCCTGGTCGCTCCTGATCACCTCCGCACGCCGACAGACTCCCGACGCCCCGACAGCGCGGTACCTGCGTGTGCAGGCTCGGTACCTGACCGTCAGGCACCGTCGTCCCCCGGCCCCGCTGCCGCCCCCGCCGTTCCAGTCCGCCCCGTCCGCAGATACGGCACCCGGCCGTCCGGACGATGCCGGTCCCGCGGCCCGGCGCGCCGCCGAACTGACCATGGGGACCGGTGCCGGCAGTCCGGGCCATGTCGCGGTCCTTGTCGTCCCCGCGTTCCGGATGGCTCTCGGCACCGGCCTGGCAGGTGGTCTGGCCGCGTTCCTGAGCTTTGGACACGGATACTGGGCCGCACTCTCCGCGGCCGCCGTCCTGCATTCCGTCAACGTCCGCTCCACCTTGGAGCGTGCCCTCCAACGCACCTTGGGCACGGCGGCCGGGCTCTTGATCGCGTTCGGCGTGCTGGCCACCCACCCGGCGCCGACGGCTCTCGTGGCCCTGATCGTGGTCTTCGAATTCCTGCTGGAATACACCGTGGCCCGGAACTACGGCCTCGGCGTCGTCTTCCTCACGCCGCTCGCCCTGCTGATGAGCGACCTGGCGTCCCCGGCACCTGTGGGAACGCTCGTCCACGACCGGACGCTGGGCAGTGTCCTCGGCATCCTCATCGGTCTGGCCTGTGCCCTGCTGGTGGTCCACGGGCGTCCGGCAGCCCGTGTGGAACGGGCGCTGGCCGCGTGCGGCGAAGCATCCGAACGCGCCGAACAGGCACTGGCCGACTCCGCCGCCGTACCGCATCCCGCCGTTCAGACACAGCTGGCCGTGGCAGTGGTGGAACTGCGCGAGGCGGACGACGCCGCCGCCGGCGAGCTGTACGCGGCGGAGGTCGACCCCGCCCAACTGGCAGCCGCGGAGCAGCGCGCCTATGTGCTGCTCGAGCGCCTTCATCGGACCACATGACTCACACATACGACCGACGCGGACGAGGGGCGGGCGCCGCATGACGGCCGTGGGGTCCGATTGAGAGAGCCACACGATGGTTGTAGCGTTTCCACATAACTCCTTCGGCGGCAGATACGAAGGGTTGACGAGCATGACTACCTACCATGCCGACAAGGCTGTCGCGGAAAACGAGCCGCACGGCGCGGAGACACCGGCCGGGGGCGAGGGCCCCACCACCGAGAAGCAGCCGTCGCAGCGGGCCTACCATCATCCGGCCGCCGGCTGGGGTGCGGCCAAGAGCGTCACGCACGTCCTCCTGCGGGAACACGCGCTGATCGACGGGCCACGCGCCATCTTCAAGATGAACCACGAGAGCGGGGGGTTCGACTGCCCGGGCTGCGCGTGGCCCGACGACACCAAGGGTCTCAAGCTCGACATCTGTGAGAACGGCATCAAGCACGTCACCTGGGAGATGACGCCCAAGCGTGCCGGCCGTGAGCTGTTCGCCGCGCACTCCGTCTCGGAGCTGGCGACATGGACCGACTTCGCTCTGGAGGACACGGGCAGGCTGACGGAGCCGCTGGTCTACAACGAGGAGACGGACCACTACGAGCCCATCACCTGGAAGGCCGCGTTCGAGCTCGTCGGAAGCGAGCTGCGGGCGCTCGACGACCCGAACGAAGCCGCCTTCTACACCTCGGGACGCCTCGGCAACGAGGCGACGTTCCTGTACCAGTTGATGGCCCGTGAGTACGGCACCAACAATCTGCCCGACTGCTCCAACATGTGTCACGAGGCGTCCGGACGCGCCCTGCAGGCGTCGCTCGGCACCGGAAAGGGCACCGCCGACCTCGCCGACTGGGAGAGTGCCGACGCCCTGTTCATCATGGGCGTCAACGCGGCCTCCAACGCTCCGCGCATGCTGACCGCGCTCGCCGAGGCATATCGGCGGGGCGCGCAGATCGTGCATGTCAATCCACTCATCGAGGCGGCCGCCACCCGGACCATCGTCCCGCACGAGTTCGTCGACATGGCCCTGTTCAAGTCGACGCGCACGAGCACGCTCAACCTGCAGGTCCGCGCGGGCGGCGACATGGCGCTCCTGCGCGGCATGGCCAAGGCGGTGATCGAGGAGTCGGCCTCGGACCCGAAGGCACTCGACCGCGAGTTCATCGACCGCCACACCCAGGGATTCGAGGAGTACCGAGCCCTGTGCGAGGCGACACCGTGGCAGGAGCTGGAGCGCCAGTCCGGGCTGACGCGCGCGGACATCCTGAAGGCCGCCGACGTGTATTCGCGGTCCGACCGGACCCTGATCAGCTGGTGTTTGGGGGTGTCCCAGCACGAACACGGTGTGGACACCGTTCGGGAGATCGTCAATCTCCTGCTGCTGCGCGGAAACCTGGGGCGCGAGGGCGCCGGGCCATCGCCTGTGCGCGGGCACAGCAACGTGCAGGGGAACCGCACCTGCGGCATCGACCACCGGCCCACACCCGAGTTCCTCGACCGGCTCGCCGACGTCTGCGGCATCGACCCTCCCCGTGCGCACGGGCTGGACACGGTCGGCGTGGTCGAGGGGATGCACCGGGGGACGGTCAAGGTGTTCGTCGGCATGGGCGGCAACTTCGCGATGGCCGCACCCGACACCACGTACACCGCCGAAGGACTTCGGCGCTGCGCACTGACGGTCCAGGTCAGCACGAAGCTCAACCGCAGCCACGTGATCCACGGCAGGAAGGCACTCATTCTGCCGTGTCTCGGCCGGACGGAGAAGGACCACCAGCGCCGTGGGCCGCAGGCCACGTCCGTCGAGGACTCCATGAGCATGGTGCACCTGTCGCTCGGCATGAAGCGCCCGGCGTCGCCGCATCTGCTGTCCGAACCCGCCATCATCGCCGGGATGGCGCGGGCAACTCTGCCCGACAGCGCCGTCCCGTGGGAGCAGTACATCGAGGACTACGACCGCATCCGGGACACCATGGCCCAAGTCCTGGACGGCTTCGAGGACTTCAACCGCCGCGTCCGGCTGCCGCTGGGGTTCCGGATCAAGCAACCGGCCCGCGAACTCGTCTTCCTCACCCCGTCCGGCCGGGCCGAGTTCTCCGCCGCCGTACTGCCGGATGTCGTGCCCAAGGACGACATGCTGGTGCTGCAGACGATGCGCTCCCACGACCAGTGGAACACGACCATCTACTCCGACGACGACCGCTACCGGGGCATCAAGAACCTGCGCACACTCGTCCTCATGAACCGCGCCGACATGCGCTCCCGTGGCATCACCCCCGGCAGCCTGGTCGACATCACGGCCACCTCCAAGGACGGCAGCAAGCGCTCCCTCACCGGGTACCGGGCGTTGAGCTACGACATGCCCCGTGGCTGCGCGGCGGGGTACATGCCGGAGATGAACGCCCTCATCGGCGCGGCCGACTACAGCACGCAGAGCGATCAGCCACTGATGAAGAACGTCAACGTCCGTGTCGTCCCGAGCCGGCGGTGACATGGGGGAAGCGAGATCGTCACGCGTCTGAGCCCGGTGGGTCGCCGTCGAGGGCCGCGGTACGGAGGGCGGCTGCCACGCGCGTGACCGGTTCGCTCGGCGGGTGGGGAAGACGGGCCAGGAACAGACGCCGCTGCTCCTGGGGCCCACCGCGCACGGGAAGGATGCGTACTCCCGGTGGTGCCGCCTGGGCGAGTGCGGGCGGCACGGTGGTCAGTCCGCACCCGGCGGCGACGAGGTGAAGCTTGGCCAGCCAGTCGCGGGCGGTGTGGGCGATCTCGGGGCGTTCGTCCAGACCGGGCCACACCCCCATCAGCCGGTCCTCACCGGAGGAGGAGCCGGCGATCCAGCGCTGCCCGCGCAGATCGGCCACGTCGACGAAGTCGCCGCGGGCGAGCGGATGGGTGGCTGGCAGCGCCAGGCACAGCGCGCGTTCGGTGAGCGTGTGCAGAGCCAGTGGAGGCGACTCGGCGTCCGGCGGCCGGAAGGGCGGCGCCGACGCCAGGAGGGCGAGGTCCAGGCTGCCGGCCCGCAGGGCGCGCACGAGCGCCGGAGTGCTGCCTTCGCGGCTGACGATGTGCAGGCCGGGGTCCGTGCGGCGCAGCGCGACCAGGGCTCGGGGCAGCAGGACGGCTCCGGCACTGGGGAACCATCCCAGCCGGACCGTCCCGGTCTGCCCCGGCAGGCCGGACAGTTCGCGTGCGGTCGCCTCGATCTCGTCGAGCACGGTCGTCGCACGGCGCATGACGACGAGACCGGCCGCGGTCAGCCGTACTCCGTCGCGACGCCGCTCCAGCAGCTCCGCTCCCGCCACGCGTTCGATCGCGGCGATCTGCCGGGACACGGCCGACTGGGTGTAGCCCAGCGATGCCGCGGCCGCGGTGAAGGTCCCCTGTTCGGCCACGGCGCGGAAGACGCGCAGCGCGGTCAGCGACACATCGGTGAAGTCCATGACGCTTCCCAATCCATGATCATTGATCACTTGCACATGCCCCATGCCAATTTCGCATACTAGCTGTGCGTGAATCTCGTTGGACTCATGGCCGCTGCCTTTCTAGCGTGGCATGCATGAACGCTTCGCGAATCGCCCTCGTCACGGGCGCCAACCAGGGACTCGGACGTGCGCTCGCCGAAGGGCTGGCAGCCCGTATGGACCCCGACGACCTCGTGCTGCTCACCGGCCGCAGCCACCAGCGCGTCTCGGACGCCGCCCGCGAAGTGGCGCAACTGCCGGGCACACGCAGCCATGTCCGGGGCCAGGTCCTGGACGTCACCGACACCGACGACATCGCCCGACTCGCCGACGAACTCCGGGCACGGCACGGCGGCGTCGATGTCGTGCTCTCCAACGCCGTCGCCCGACTGCTGCCCGAGGAGTCCCAGGCCGAGCGCGCCGACGAGTTCATCGACGTCTCCAACACCGCCACCCATGCGATCCTGCGCTCGTTCGGCCCCGTCCTGCGTCCGGGCGGCCGGCTGATCGTCGTGGCCAGCAGCCTGGGCACGCTCGGCCACCTCGATCCGCGGCTGCACCACCTGTTCGAGGGGGCGAGCCTCGACCAGGTCGAGTACGCCGTCGAGTCCTGGCGCAGCGCCATCCACAACAGGACCGCCGAGGAGGCGGGCTGGCCACGCTGGCTGAACGTGCCCTCGAAGGTGGCCCAGGTCGCCGCCGTCCGCGCGGTCGCGGCCGAACGCCGCGAGCGCGACCTCGCCGACGACACCCTGATCGCCTCCGTGTGCCCCGGCATGGTCGACACCGCCACCTCCCGGCCCTGGTTCAGCGACTTCAGCCAGGCCCAGTCGCCTTCCGAGGCCGCCCGTGCGGTGCTCGACCTGGTCTTCACCGAGCACGTCGATCCCGCCCTCTACGGCGAGTTGATCCGCTTCGGCAAGGCCCTGCCCTGGCACGACGGGACTCCGCCGGTGGAGCAGGACCGACTGCTCAGGCACTGACCGCGGAAGATCGCGCGCGGACCAGCACAGAGCGACGTCAGAAGCCGTTCAGCCCGCGGCGAGTTCAGCATGCCTTCAGCCCACGACGAGTTCAGCACACAGCAACCTCAGCTCACAGCAAGGAGTTCATCCGTGAGTGCCCTCACGACCCCGTTCGGTTTCTCCAGCACGGCCACCGAGGTCGCGCAGGGAATCGACCTCACCGGCCGCCGCGCCGTGGTCACCGGCGTCTCCTCCGGCCTCGGAGCGGCAACGGCCCACGCGCTCGCCGGCACCGGTGCGGAAGTGACCCTCGCCGTCCGGGACATGACGGCGGGCGAACGTGTCGCCAAGGACATCACCGGGTCGACCGGCAACCAGGAGGTGCGTGTCGCCCACCTGGACCTGACCGACCCCGCGTCCGTCACCGCCTTCACCACCGCCTGGGAGGGCCCACTGCATGTGCTGGTGAACAACGCGGGCGTCATGGCCTGCCCCGAGAAGTACACCGAACAGGGCTGGGAGTGGCAGTTCGCCACCAACCATCTCGGCCACTTCGCTCTCACCACTGGCCTGCACGGCGCGTTGGCCGCCGACGGCGCCGCCCGCGTCGTCGTGGTCAGCTCCACCGGTCATCAGCAGTCCCCGGTGGTGTTCGACGACGTCAACTTCGCTTTCCGCCCCTACGATCCATGGCTCGCCTACGGTCAGTCCAAGACCGCGGGTGTCCTCTTCGCGGTGGAGGCGACCCGTCGCTGGGCCGGCGACAACATCACCGCCAACGCGCTGATGCCGGGCGCGATCTACACCGACCTCCAGCGCCACACCGGAGGGCGCGGGAGCGGAAGGGTTCCCGCCCACCTCATCAAGACCGTCGAGCAGGGCGCCGCCACCTCCGTGCTCCTCGCCACCTCCCCCCTCCTCGAAGGCGTAGGCGGCCGCTACTTCGTCGACTGCAACGAGACCGAGGTCATCGACCGTCGCTCCGGCACGCTGCACGGAGTCGCCCGCTACGCCGTCGATCCGGACAACGCGCGACGGCTGTGGACCCTGTCGGAACAGTTGAGGTCAAGGTCAGGGCTGTGAGTGCGGTTGCTGTTCGCGCCTCATGTCCCGGTGCCTGGCGGGCTCGGGGGCGATCGCGTCCAGCAGGAGCATGGCGTCGTGGTCGGGGGTACCGGGTTCGGCGGTGTAGACGCCGAGGCGTTGGCCCGGGGTGCCTTCGAGGTTCATGCTCTGACCGCTGAGGGTGAGGACGCCGACCTGGGGGTGGTGGAAGGTCTTCTGGATCCTCTTGCGTCCGACGACGTCGTAACGTTCCCACAGTTTGGCGAAGTCGGGGCTCTTGAGGAGGAGTTCACCCACGAGGTGGGTGAGGTCGGGAGCGTCGGGGGCGGTGCCGGCCAGGCTGCGCAAACGGGCGACGCAGCCGCGGACCAGCTCGTCCCAGTCGGGGAAGAGGGTGCGCGCGGTGGGGTGGAGGAAGAAGTAGCGGGCCAGGTTGCGCTGTGTGGCGGGCCAGTCCGCGAGGCCCGCGTACAGGGCGAGGCCGCCGGGGTTCCAGGCGAGCAGATCCATGCTGCGGCTGATGATGTAGGCCGGGTTCGGCCGCAGCGCCTCCAGGACCAGCTTCAGGTGCGGGCGCACGGTCCTGCTGGGCGGCGGCGGGGGTTCGGGGGCGTAGCGGGCGGCCCGGGCGGCGAGCTCGCGCAGGTGCTGGTGCTCGGCGTCGTCGAGGTGCAGGGCGCGGGCGAGGGCGTCGAGCACGGCGGGGCTGGGGCGGGTCTCCTTGCCGCGCTCCATGCGGACGTAGTAGTCGATGCTCATGCCGGCGAGCGTGGCCAGTTCCTCGCGGCGCAGGCCGGGGGTGCGGCGCAGGCCGGGGCCCACGGTGAGGCCGACCTGGTCGGGGCGGGTCTGGGTGCGGCGCGCGCGCAGGAACTGGCCCAGCTCCGTACCGCCGCCGCTGCTCTGCGCGGATGCCATACGGTCAGTGTCACACCGCGCTGACCTGTGGGGCAGGCGTGTGGGGGGCCCTGTCATTACCCCCGAACGCCGATCCCCCGCACAGCCCGGCCTGCCACTGTCGCCGCGAAGGCGCGAGGCTCGATTTCCGTCAGCACCTCGCCCGTCCCAGTGCAGGAGATCGTCCGGTGTCCACGCCCGCCTCGCCCGCCCCTTTCCAGGCCACCGCTGTCGGCCTGCCGCCGCACAGCAGGTCCGGTGGGCGCCCGGCGCTGGCCGCCGTGCTGCTCGGCTTTTTCACCATCATGGTCGACGCGATGATCGTGAACGTCGCGCTGCCCTCGATCGGGCGTGGCTTCGACAGCGGGATGACCGGGCTGCAGTGGGTGGTCGACGGCTACACCCTCGCCTTCGCCGCGTTCCTGCTGTCCGCGGGCGCGATCAGTGACCGTGTCGGGGCCCGCCAGGCGTTCGCCGGGGGCCTGGGCCTGTTCGTCGTGGCGTCCGCGGTGTGCGGGATGGCGCCGGACCTGGGCGTTCTGGTGGCGGCGCGGCTGGTGCAGGGAGTCGGGGCCGCGATGGTCGTACCGTCCTCCCTCGCCCTGCTGCGGGAGGTCTTCCCCGACCCGGCGGCGCGGGCGCGGGCCATCGCCCTGTGGGGTGTGAGCGGCTCCGTCGGCTCGGCGGCCGGGCCCGTGGCAGGCGGTCTGCTCACCGTGATCGACTGGCGGATGATCTTCTTCGTCAATCTGCCCGTCGGTGCGGTGGCCCTCGCGCTCCTCAAGCGCGCCCAGCCCTCCCCGCGCCGGTCGGTGCCCTTCGACTGGACCGGTCAGATCGCCGCCGTCGCCGCCCTGGGCGGGCTGACGTACGCGGCCATCGAGGCCGGTGCCGACGGGTTCGGCACCTCGCGGGTCCTGGTCGCCCTCGCCGTGGCGGTCGTGGCAGGCGTCGGCTACGTCATCGCGCAGTCCCGCGGCCGGCATCCGATGACGCCGCTGCCGCTGCTGCGCTCGCGCACGATGTCACTCTCGGTCGCCATCGGGTTCGCCCTGAACATCGGCTTCTACGGGATGATCTTCCTGTTGGGGCTGTACCTCCAGCAGGTGCACGGGCTGAGCGCGCTCGCCACCGGCGTGGCCTTCCTGCCGATGACCGTGCTCACCTCGTTCATCAGCCCGGTGGCCGCCCGCCTGTCGATGCGGTTCGGTGCACGGATGCCGGTGATCACCGGTCAGTTGCTGATGGTCGCGGGCCTGCTGGCCATGGTGACCGTGCCCGCCGGAGCGCCGGTGTGGCAGTCGGTGGTGCTGATGATGCCGGTCGGCGTCGGCGGCGCGATGGCCGTGACCGCGCTGGTGGCGCTGCTGCTGGACAGCGTGCCCGCCGAGCGGGCCGGCGTC
>LRTP01000492.1 GCA_001550305.1 Streptomyces diastatochromogenes | reverse complement strand
GACGGCCGCGACAGACGCGTTCGTACGGCACGAACGGCGCGCGGCGAGCCCGCTGGTGCCGCACGGGCTGCTCGGCTCCCCCACGGTCGGCGCGGCGCTCGGCACCCTCGTGTGCGCCTCCGCGGCGCTGTTCGGCACGCTCTTCGTCAGCACCTACTACCTTCAGGACGTGCTCGGCCTCGACCCGCTCCAGAGCAGTCTGCGCGCGCTCCCGCTGGCCGTGATGATGGTGCTGGGCGCGCCGGTCTCCGCCGTACTGCTGCGCCGCCACGGCCCGCGCCGCACGACCGGGACCGCGATGCTGCTGCTCCTCCTCGGCGTCCTGCTGCTGTCCAGGCTCGACCGCGCCTCGACGGACCCGGCGATCGGCGCCGGATTCCTGCTCCTGGGCGCGGGGTTCGTCGCGGTGATGGTGAGCGCGACGGCCGTCGTCGTGCGCTGCGCGTCCGCCGGGTCGGCCGGGGTGGCGGGCGGGCTTCAGCAGACCGCGATGAACATCGGACCGACGGTGGGGGTGGCCGTGGCGACCACGCTGGTCGGCCTGGCCGGCGTCGACATGGGACCCGCACTGACCGTCCTCGCGGCCCTCACGGCGATCGGCGCGCTGTCGGCGTTGCGGCTCCCGGGCCGCGGCGACGCGCCGGTCACCGAGCGGCGACCCGCCGGTCACCCACCCGGCGACGCCGCTCGCGAAGTCCGTACGAGACGATGAGGACGAGCGAGACGATGAGGACGAGCGAGTCCGAGAGCCGCAGTCCGGAGGAGAACCATGGGACATCTGCGACAAGAGATCGAGCCGCGCGAGGCCGGCCTTGATCCGAAGGCGCTGGCCCGTCTGGACCAGCACTTCTCCCACCTGGTCGACGACCTCCGGCTGCCCGGCTACCTCGTGTCCGTGTCCCGGCACGGCCGGGTGGCGCACCTCAGGACGTACGGCCATCGCGACGTCGAGGCCCGACTCCCCGTCGAGACCGACACCTTGTGGCGGATCTACTCGATGACGAAGCCGGTCACCTCGGTCGCCGCGCTGATGCTCCTGGAGGAGGGACGCCTCCGGCTCGACGACCCCGTCGCGCGTTTCCTGCCCGCCTTCGCCGACCCCCGGGTGTACGTCAGCGGGTCGGGCGCCGACACGAAGACCCGCCCGGCCGAACAACCCCTCCTGATCCGGCACCTGTTGACCCACACCTCAGGTCTGACCTTCGGCTTCTACCACTCCCACCCCGTCGACGCGCTCTACCGCGACGCCGGTCTGGAGTCGTCGGTGGCGCCGGGCGCGGACCTGGCCGGGACCTGCGACGTGTACGCGGGCCTGCCCCTGCAGTTCGAGCCGGGCACCGAATGGAACTACTCCGTCTCCACCAATGTGCTCGGCCGCCTGATCGAAGTGATGTCGGGGCAGGATCTCGACGTGTTCCTCGCCGAGCGGATCTTCGGGCCGCTGGGGATGACGGACGCCGGGTTCTGCGTCACCGACGAGCAGGCCGGGCGGCTCGCCGAACTCTACGGCGAGGACGCCGAGGGCCGCATCACCCCGATCGCCGGGCTCCCGCTGCACGGCCGCCCGCGCTTCCTCTCCGGCAGCGGCGGCATGGTGGCCTCCGCGTACGACTACCACCGCTTCATGGAGATGCTCCGCCGTCGCGGCGAACTCGACGGGGTCCGGCTGCTGAAGCCGGAGACCGTGGACTCGATGGCCGCCAACCACCTCCCGGGCGGCGTCGACCGCCGCACCTTCGGCAGCGCGCTGCATCGCGAGCCCGGCAACGCGGGACTCGGCTTCGGACTCGGGGTCTCCGTCGTGGTGGACCCCGAGATCACCCGGTCGCCGTCCAGCGAGGGCGCGTTCGGCTGGAGCGGGGTCGCCAGTACGACCTTCTGGGTCGACCCGCGCCACGACCTGACCGTGCAGTTCTACACCCAGGTCCGCCCGACCTCGTCGCACTCGATCTATCCCGAGCTCAAGCGGCTCGTGCACGAGGCGGTGCTCGGCTGAGCCCGGCTACCCCACGCGCAGGGTGAAGGGCACTCCCTCCCCGGCGAGTTCGGCCAGCCACTCCTCGGAGCGCTCCGCCGTCTCCGCGGCGCGGCCGAGGCCCGGCGGGAGCGAACCGTCCAGGATGTGGCGGACCCCGAGGGCGAGCGTGCGGGAGACACAGCGGGCCATGGCGCTCTCCTCGGCGGTGCCCACGAGGTCGAGGAGGTAGCGCCCCGACCAGGTCGCGCCGGAGCCGCCGCGCACGTCGAGGGAGACGGCGAGGACGACCCGGTCACGGTCCGCGTCGGTGGTCGGATAGGTCCGGGCCAGCTCCTGGGCGAGGGCGGTGATCCGCCGGTCGTCGCCCGCCTTCAACTCCTCGAAGACCGTGTCCCAGGCCCGCAGCCAGCCGTCGAGGCGCAGGGTGCCGCGCACGAAGGTCTCCGGCTTCCAGGTGCCGGGAAGCCCGTACTGCTCGACGAAGGGCACGCTGTCGCGGTTGGGGTAGACCTCGAAGGCCTCGCCGTCGATCAGGTGCGGGCGGGTGGCCTCCCAGGGGCGGTCGGCGGTGGTCTCGGTGCCGTCCTCGACGTATCGGGCGGGCGAGCGGAGAGCGTTGAGCACGCCCGCGGGTGCCCAGCTGAAGCGGTACTTGAAGTCGTTGGGCACGGCGGGGATACCGCCGCAGTACGAGGTGAGGCGGTACGAGGCGGCCGAGTCGGCGCCGATCTCGGCCTCGGCCCGGGCGATCAGACTGTGCGCGAAGAGGTGGTCGATGCCCGGGTCGAGCCCGCACTCGGTCAGCACCACCACTCCCGCCGCCTCGGCCGCGGGCACCTGGTCGAGGACCGCGTCCGACACATAGCTGGAACAGGCGAAGTGGGCGCCGCGCTCGACGCAGACGGCGAGCAGCGGGGCGTGTTCGGGCGCGGGCAGCATGGAGACGACGACGTCTCCGGGGGCGAGCTCGGCGGCGAGCGCCTCCCGTGTGTACGCACGGGGCTCCGCCCGCCCGGTCAGGCCCAGCGCCTCCAGGCTGCGGGCGGCACGCTCCTCGGTGCGGTGCCACAGGCGTACGCGGTCGGCGGCGTCGCAGGTCGCGGCGAGACCGCTGCCGGTGGACAGGCCCGCGCCGATCCAGTGGACGGTGCCGCTCGCGGCCGTCACCTCAGACATCACGCGACTCCCCTTCCTCTGCCTTCTCGGCTTGCTCTGCCTTCTCGGCTTGCTCTGCCTTCTCGGCTTGCTCTGCCTTCTCGGCTTCCTCAGCCACCCCGGCATCCGCGGCTTCCTCGGCATCCTCGGCTTCGAGGGCGCGGCACGCCTCGTGGAAGCGGTCCAGGCAGCGCCCCCACGGTCCGCCGACCCCGAACTCCAGCAGCTGGGGCAGCAGCGCCGCCGAGAAGTCGACGCTCGCCTCCAGCGGCAGCAGCGACGGCAGGTTGTCGATGGCGATCAGGTCGAGGGCGGGTCGCTCACGGATGCGGCGGGCGGGGTGCGTCCAGTCCGTCGTGGTGTCGTAGATCGGCAGCACGTTCAGGGGGGAGCCGACGTCGCAGGTGACGTCGCACAGGGTGCGCAGCCGGCGGCCGGGCTCGTCGAGGTCCTCGTCCGTGAGGAAGGGCGGGATCGGCCGGGTGGTGAGCACGGTGTTGACCATCAACTCGTGTGCCAGCAGCGCCCGTCGGTCCAGCTCGCGGGTCTCGGCGAGGTCCCAGCTGGTGGGCTCGACCCCGGCCACGCCCAGCGCCACCCGGGCACCCCGGCCGCTGCGGCCGAGCGCGCCGATGACGAGGGCTCGCAACTCGCCCCGCTCGGCGGCGAGTTCGGCGTCCAGGTCCTCCTTCGAGGTGGGTCGCAACGGGGCCTTGAGGCTGCCCCGGTGGTGCAGCACCGCCAGGGCGGCGCCCAGGTATCCGGCCCAGTAGCCGAACGCGGCGAGCCTGCGCCCGTCGTCGTGCACCAGGTACTCGATGTCCAGCAGGGCCCCGCCCCCGGCGAGGAACCTGCGGAGCAGCGCCGCCGCCCCCGGCTGCCGCTTGTAGGCATGCCCGAAGAAGACATGGCGATGTGTCAGTGCGGGTGGTCCGTCAGGGAGTTCCTTCAGTCCGACGACGACCGCCTCCGGCGGCGCCGACACCCAGGAGCCTGCCTTCGCGACCCGGCAGCCGGCCTCCTCGTACGCCTCGATGGGGAAGACCCGCTGCGGCGACTCCTCGACCGTGAGCGTCACGCCGCTCTCGACGAGCCGTCGGGCGTCCGCGGGCACGATCGGGGTACGCCGTTCGGTCGTACGGATCTCGTGGCGCAGCCACAAATGGAGCTCGGTCATACGAGGTTGACCTCCGGGCGCGGGGCGTCGGCGGTGAAGCGCTCGACACTCAGGGGGCTGATGTCGACGAAGGGTACGCGGCCCAGGTACAGATCACGGATCACCTCGCCGACCGCCGGTCCCTGGAGGAAGCCGTGGCCCGAGAACCCCGTCGCGTACAGGAAGCGTGCGCACGAACGCGCCTCGCCGATCAGGGCGTTGTGGTCCGGAGTGATCTCGTACAGGCCCGCCCAGCCGCCCGTCCGGCGCAGGTCGAGCAGGGCCGGGGCGCGGCGCTCCATCGCCTCGGACAGGCGGGGGATCCAGCGGTCGTGGGGAGTGGTGGCGAAACCGGGGACCTCGTCGGGGTCGGACATGCCGAGGAGGAGGCCGGGGCCCTCGGTGTGGAAGTAGAGGCTGGTGGTGAAGTCGATGGTCATGGGGAGGTCGGGTGGCAGGCCCGGGACGGCTTCGGTGACGGCGATCTGGCGGCGCAGCGGTTCCACCGGCAGGTCCACGCCCACCATCGCGCCGACCGCCCGCGACCAGGCACCGGCCGCGCAGACGACCGTGTCGGTGGCGATCCGCCCCTGGCTGGTGACGACCGCGGTGATCTCGTCGCCGCGGGTCTCGATGTCGGTGACCTCGCGGTGCCGCAACACGGTCGCGCCGTACCGGCGGGCCCCGGCCGCGTAGCCCTGCACGACGGACTCGGGCGTGCAGTGCCCGTCGTCCGGGGAGAAGGCCGCCGCCAGCAACCCGTCGGTGCTGATCAGCGGGGACAGCCGCTGGGCCTCGGCCGGGTCGATCAGACGGCTGGGCACCCCGAGCGCGTTCTGCCGCCGTACGCCGTCCTCGAAGGCGGCGACCTCCTCGGGCGTGGAGAGCAGGAACAGATAGCCGACCCGGCGCAGCCCGATGTCCTGGCCCGGTTCCTCACCGAAACGGGCGAACGCCTCCAGACTCCGGGCACCCAGCTGGATGTTCAGCTCGTCGGAGAACTGCGCCCGGACCCCGCCCGCGGCCCGCGAGGTGGACCCGGAGGCGAGTTCGTCGCGCTCGACGAGCACCACGTCCGGTACACCGGCCCGGGCCAGGTGGTAGGCGATGCTCGTGCCCATCACCCCGCCGCCGATGACGACGACCCGCGCGCTCCCGGTCATCGGCGCGCCTCCCGGGCACGAGCGGCCTTGATCACGGCCCAGGCCGCGGCGGCGTCCTGGATGCCGAGCCCGACGCTGTTGTAGAAGACGATGTCGTCGGGGTGGGTGCGGGCCGGGTGGCTGCCGGTGATGACGCCGCCGAGCGGGATCAGGTCGGCGCGCGCGAGTACTCCCTCCCGCAGCGCGTCCACGATCGGTCCCGCGTGCTCCGCCGCCGTCTCCGGGTCGTCGACCACGACCGCCGCCGCCCGCCGTACGACGTCCGTGTCGACCTCGCGGCGGGTGGGCTCGAAGGAGCCGACACTGACGACCGCGCACCCGGGCGCCAGCCACGCGCCCCGTACGACGGGTGTGCTGCTGAGCGTGCAGGCGGCGACCATGGGCAGGCCCGCGACGGCTTCCTCCGCCGTGTCGACGGCCCTGGTCGCGACCCCGAGTTCCGTCGAGAGGCGCCGCGCCGCCCGCGCCCGTCGGGCCGGGTTCGGGCTCCACACCCGTACGGACCTGAGGTCCCGCACCCGGGCGACGGCCCGCGCGTGGGCGAGGGCCTGGGTGCCGGAGCCGAGGAGGCCCAGCTCCGCGCTGTCGGCGGTGGCCAGCGCGTCCAGGGCGACTGCGCTCGCCGCGGCGGTGCGCAGGGTCGTGACCGCCGTACCGTCCATGACGGCGGCGAGTTGCCCGGTCACCGGATCGAGCGCGTTGATCACGGCGTGCACGGTCGGCAGCCCGGCCGCCGTGTTGGCCGGGTTGACACTGCCGAACTTGGCGACGGCCCCAGTGTCGGCGGACAGCCGGGCGAGGTAGGCGAAGACGACGCTGTCGTCGAATCGGCTGGGGTGCATGATCTTGCCGGGGAGCTCGGCGGTGCCGTCACCGAGCGCGGTGAACGCCGCGCGCTGCGAGGCGATCGCCGCATCGGTGTCCAACAGCTCCGTCACCCGGTCCCGGGAGAGGTACAGGACGTCGTCGGTCATTCCTTGTACCTTTCCCCGCGCGCACCTCTCTCACCACAGCCGACGCCTCCGGGTGACGCCCTCGGGCGCCCGCGCTCAGGAGGAGTGGGAGACCACCACGTCCAGGTGGGGCAGGAAGTGGTCGAGGCGCTCCCGCTTGGTGCGCAGATAGGTGATGTTCTGCGGGCACGGCGGTATGAGCAGCGGGACCTGCTCGGCGACCTTGATGCCGTTGCGCTGGAGCGACTCCCGCTTGCGCGGGTTGTTCGAGAGCAGGCGTACGGAGCGGACGCCGAGGTCGTGCAGGATGTCCGCCGCGACGCGGTAGTCACGGGCGTCGACCGGGAGGCCGAGGGCGACGTTCGCCTCGACGGTGTCGAGACCCTCCGACTGGAGCTTCATCGCCTGCAGCTTCGCGAGCAGGCCGATGCCGCGGCCCTCGTGGCCGCGGAGGTAGACGAGGACGCCACGGCCCTCCGCGACGATGGCGCGCAGCGCGGCGGCGAGCTGGTCACCGCACTCGCAGTGGGTGGAGCCGAAGGCGTCCCCGGTGAGGCACTCCGAATGGAGCCGGGTGAGGACACCCTCCTTCGTGGCGCCTTCCCCGCTCTTGCTGAGGTCGCCGACCTCCCCGTAAACCAGGGCCACTTGCTCCTCTCCGCGATCGTGGTCCAGGAAGCCGACCGCCTGGAAGTCGCCGTACACGGTGGGCAAAGGGGCATTCACGACTCGTTCGACACCTGTGAGGCGTGCGGTCCCGGCGAGTACTCCAAAGTTATCTGTCATGATCTGGTTCCTAAGCAGAGTCGAAAGCAGCGTCGAAAGGCCGTGAAACATGAGTGGTTCGGGAACGCGCTCGGCGGTATCCGGTCTGTTGCCCACGGACACCACGGAGGATGTACGCGAGCGGGGGGCCGGTGTCGCCCGTGAGGTCGCCGTGCTTCCCGTCGGGAGTTTCGAACAGCACGGTGCCTACCTTCCGTTGGCGACGGACACCCTGGTCGCGTGCGCCGTCGCGGAACGGATCGCCGCCGCTCATCCGGTCCATCTCCTTCCTCCGGTGACGATCTCCTGCTCGCACGAGCACGCGGCCTGGCCGGGTACCGTCAGCATTTCCGCCGTCACGCTGCACGCGGTGGTGCGGGACATAGCCGCATCGCTGCGCCACTCCGGCGTCGACACCCTGGTGCTGGTCAACGGGCACGGCGGGAATTACGTGCTGGGCAATGTGGTTCAGGAATCCGTCGGCACCGGTACGCGTATGGCGCTTTTCCCGGCCATGGAGGACTGGGAGGCCGCGCTGGAACGGGCAGGTGTGGAGACCTCGTTGCTCACCGATATGCATGCCGGTGAAATCGAGACCTCCATTCTTCTGCACACGCATCCTGAATTGGTCCGGCCCGGTTACGAGACCTCCGATTTCGTCGCGGACGACCGGCGTCATCTGCTCACCCTCGGAATGGCCGGCTATACCGAGTCCGGCGTCATCGGCCGTCCCTCGAAGGCGTCCGCCGAGAAGGGGAAGGAGCTCCTGGCGGGGCTGACCGAGGCCTTCGGGGCGTACTTCTCCTTGGTGACGGCGAAGACGCTGCCCACTGCCTCCGACGCGGCCCCGGCCAAGGGGACTTCCGGAGCGTGAACTTCGGCGGTCTCTGACACTCGGCATTGATCGTGCCCTCCTGCGTTCTCCTGCCGGGGGCGCCGCAGCGCCGCGAACCACCGGACGACCAGGACCGCGACGCCGGGCAGGGCGGCGGCGAAGCTGAGCACTCCGTAGATCACCGCGACGCTCAGGCCCATGCCGGCGCCCAGCCCGGCGGCGCCGAAGGCCCAGGCCATGACGCCCTCCCTGGGGCCCCAGCCGCCGATGTTCAGCGGCAGACCCATGGCGAGCAGGGCCAGCAGGGCGAGCGGCAGCAGTACGGCGGCGGAGGCGTGGGATCCGGCGACGCGGGCGGCGAGCAGGAACATCGCCAGATGTCCCGCCAGCACCACGACCGACGAGATGAGCACGCCCGGCCAGTTGCCGCGGGCGAGCAGCGCGCCGCGCGCCTCGGTGAGCGCGGCGCGGACGGCTCGGCGGCG
>LRTP01000491.1 GCA_001550305.1 Streptomyces diastatochromogenes | reverse complement strand
GTCCGCGCCGGTGCCGTCCGTCCCAGTGGCTCCGTCCGTCCCGGCCGCGCCTGCGGTACCGCCGTCCGCCCCGGCCCCGTCCGTGCCGGTCCCGTCCGTGCCGGCCCCGGCTGCGTCCGCCCCGGTCACGCCGATCGGGGCGCTCACGATCGCCTCGGTCGTCCGCACCCTGACGACCAGCGACCCCGGGCTCAAAGAGGTCGACCGGCGGGACGAGCTGATCGACGCGGTAGCCAAGGAGTTCCCCGCCCAGCACAAGCAGGACCCGAAGAAGTTCGCCGCCACGGTGAAGCGGAACCTCCGCGTGAAGGCGTCCTGATGATCTACGTCGTGTTGCTCGGAGGACTGGGCGCCGCCGCCATGGCGCCCCGCCTCCGGGCCCCCGAGGAACGCAACCTCGCCGTGTCCTTCGCCCTCGGCGTCCTGATCTTCGCCATGTGGCAGTGGGACGCCTGGTGACCCCTCGCCCGCTCACGTGCGCCGTCTGTCTCCTCGCCGCCGCCGCGTTGCTGCTGCTGGTCGCCAACCTCGTCCAGCGCCTACGCGGCGGCGCCCCATGACCCCCTGACCACTCGACCGAAAGCGATCCCTCATGGCTGCTATGGCCGCTGCCTGCCTGGTCACGGTTGTCGTCTGCTACGGCCTCGTCCGCGTCATGCCGACCCGTGGCATGGCTCTCCCGTTCTTCTGGTTCGGGGCATACGCCCTCTCCGTCCTCGTCTCCATCCCGTTCGTCCACGTCGTCTACGGGGTCACCGAGGCCCTGGGGTGGCGACGATGACACCCCGCGAGCGCTGGCTTCAGCGCATCCTCAGCGCGAAGGGCGTCCGGCCCGTCGGCCACGCCGCCGACGACGAGGGCGAGGGCGAGGAGACCGTCCCGGTCGCGCCGGTCATCCCGATCCAGCCGACAGCACCCGCCCCCGGCTGGCCCCCGCTCGCCACGCGCCCGGTCTCGAGCATGGCCGGTCCCGGCCGCCTGCCCGCACCGGGCCAGACGATCGCCCTCGGCGACGACGAGGACGAGGGCGACGAGGGCCCCGAGGTGCCCGTCGAGGACGACGTCCAGGACGACGAGTACCCGGTCGAGGACGACGTCCAGGACGACGAGGAGCAGGAGCCCCCGGCCGTGCCGCCCACCCCGACAGGGCCCGCCGCGAAGGTCCACGCCGGGGCCAAGCCGGTCCGTAAGAAGAGCGCCGGCCGGGCGGGAGCGAAGGCCGCGAAGGACGACCCCAACCTCCGCATCACGGTGTTCAACCTGAGCGCCGCGGCGGTCGGCTACATGACCCCGATCGCCGCGATCGTCGAGACGTATCTCCTGTTCGCCGAGCAGGCCGCGCGCGGGATCTTCGCGTTCGCCCTCGCGGGGGCCGGGCTCGTCGGCACATGGTGGGTCACCGGCCGCCCGGCCGTCCGCCACATCCTCACGGGCGTGCCATACGGCTTCCTCGCACGGCCTCTGATGTCCGCTGGCGTCGCCGAAATCGCCCGCCACCAGGCACCCCGCCTCGTCGCGTGGCTGAACCAGAACGGCCAGGAACGGGGCCTCGGCCCGGACGCCGTTTCGTTCCTGATCACCGCGGGCGGGATCTCGTTCGGCCTGTGGTGGTTCATCGACCGCAAGCTCCGCCGCTTCCACTGGGTCGTGCGGTGGCTGTTCCGAATCCCCCTCGCTACTGCCGTCGTCGTGACCCTCCGCCACGGCAGCCCCACCCACTGAGAAAGGCACCCCCGTGCACGCCCTGACCCTTGCCGCACCTGTCGCCGGGATCTCCGGGGGCAAGATCCTCGGCTCGGCCGGCATCGTCGCTATCGCCGCAGCCGCCACGATCATGTTCGTCGCGGGGCTGCGGGGCAGCGACAAAATCAAGATCGACAACAAGGTCAAGGCCCTGTGGTGGGGCATCAGCGTCGGTCAGCTCTGGATGCTCGCCGGTGGCACCCTCGCCGAGTTCGCCAGTGGGGTGCACGAAGTCAGCAACGGCGTCTTCGGCGGCCCCGAAATCCTCGGCTCGGCCCCCGGACAGGGAGGCGTCTGCCTGATCCTCTTTGCCATCGCCTACAGCTTCAAGTGGAAGCGCATGGTGTACCCGGCCGTGACCGCCCTCGCCCTCGGCGTCGGCATGGCGGAGGCCGGAGGGGTCTGGGCGATCATCGCCAACGTGATCCGGATACTCGTCACCGCTCTCGTCTCGAAGGTGGTGTGACGTGGACCTCCGCGAAGAGTTCCGTGCCGGGTGGAATGAGAGCGCCGAGCGCGGGGGAGCCCGCGATGAACTCCGCCAGTTCGGCGCCTGGCTCCTGGGCCTGCCGGGCGCCCTGCTGCGCGCTCTGGCCCACTACGGCCGCGCCCTGCTGCGCATATCCGTCGCCCTCCTCCTCGACGCCCTCCGCGGCACACCGGTCCTGGTCGGGCTGCTCGTCCGCGGCCTCGTCTGGACCGTGCGGGCCGGGCTCCGGGCGAGTGCTGCCATGGGGGAGACCGCTCCCGTCCCGGCTGTGAAGCCCACGGCCAAGGGGACGGCCCCGGCAGCCGAGGACGGCGCGGACGAGGAAACCGTCGAGGAGGAGGCGCAGCTCCCCGCCGACGTCCCGGCCGGGCCGCCCGGGAAGCGCCGCAAGCAGTCCGCCCCGGCCCCGGCGAAGCAGGCCACAGCGAAGGCGCCGGCCGCCGCCCCGGCCCCGGCCGGGCTGGGCCTGCCGGACGTCCTTGAACGCGCCGTGATCGGCTTCATCGTCCTGGCCCTCGCCGTCACGGGCCTCGGCATGGTCGGCAGGTACCTCGGCGGCCTCCTCGCCCCGTACGCAAGCGGGATCATCTTCGGTCTCGTCGCCGTCTGGATCCTCGCCGCCACAATGGTCGCGCCCCAAGCCGAGGAGGACCAGGAGGACGACGCCGACGACGAGGACGACGTCGAGGGGGGCGACGAGGACCCCGCCGAAAACGATCATGAAATGGTGGGGGAGCAGCCCGAGGAAATCGACCCGTGGCCCACCCTGTGCAAGCTCATCCGGAAATGCACCGAGGAGGAGACGGCGGCCGGTGCCGGAGGATTCCGGGACCACAAGGGAAGGGGCGTCAGGCTCGACGATCTCCTCGTCGTTCTGCAACGCAAGGGAGTTACGGAAGCGGTCGACAGGAAGGCGCTGATCACCCTCCTCGATAAGGCCGAGATCCCCCACCGGGAACAGATCAAATTCCGGCTCGACGGAAAGCAGAAACCGGGCCCCGGCGTGCACGTCGACGACCTCACCAAAACACTCGGATATCGGCCCCGTCTCCCCGTCGATTTGGTGCCCGATCTCACCCCGCAGCCGGGCCCTTCCTGAGGGGCGAACAGCGCCCTCGGCTAACCCCACTCCCACCCCTCTGCCCGGCCCCCGTCCAGGCCCCGCACCGCGGCCCGCACGGGGGCCCCGTCATGGGTGGCGTCTGGCCGGCCGCAGGGGAGTCGCGCGGCCCCCTCCGCTCCCCCGCCCGCGAGGCCCCCCGGTACCCCTACTTACCGGGCATTACCTACCTCTACCTACCTCGCCTACCCGGCCTCTACCTACCTCGCCTACCCGGCCGAGGGGAGGGGGCCGGGCCAGTTCGATTACTCCTCGAATGCAAGCGGAGACGGTGCGTCGACCGCCTCGACCCCGCTACCGTGAATGCGACTTGACCGTCCGAGCCCATTGGGGAGGCGTCGTGCTCGGCCCGTACCGCTACTTCTGCCCGTCGTGCGATCTGGAGTCCGACCCCTACGTCCTCAAGAGCAAAGCGGACGACGTCGGCGAAGACCACCGCCATCAACGGCACGGCGGACTGCACCCCCGGGGGGAATGCATTCTCGGTCCGGAATGGCGCGCACCCCAGGGTGGCGAGCGCACCGCGATTCTCGTCTTCGTGGTGCTCATGCTCCTCGCGTTCGGGAGCAAGCTGATCTAACCGCGACATGGATAGGGCGCCGCACTCCAGGGGGGAGGTGCGGCGCCCTTTCTGTTTGGCCGGGGCTGGCGCGGCTCAGTCGCCGATGTAATTCGCTGCAATGCCGTCGCGGATCCGGCCGACGTATTCCCGCTTGTAGGGCGAGGCGTCGGTGACGTCGGTGATCAGGCCCCGGCGGACCTCGCCGTCCCGGGGCAGCAGGGACCGGATGGTCGTGGTGGTCAGGTACTTCCGCCACTCCATCTCGCGCGTGTTCAGGCGCAGCTGATCGAGGAGGGCGTCCTCGCTCATGGACCCGTCGGGGGTGGCGTCGTACTCGGCCAGCCGCGCGCGCTCGTTGGCGGTCAGGGGCGTCGGCTTCGGCTGGGGTTTCGAGGGGGTGAGGTTCACGGCCATGGGAGCAGTCTGCCACAGGGTATGCGTACACGCTATGCATACCGAGTTGACGTTGCGTACTGAGTATGCGTACTCTGTACTCGTTCGGTCGGCACGGCGAAGGAGCCCCCATGAGCACCACCACCACGAAGGACGTCCTCCGGGTCGCGACCCGGGCGTACCGCAACGGCAGCGTCCGGGGCGTCCGCACCTACCTGCACATCAACTGCGGCTGCCGGATCGCCTCCTCCCTCATGGGCACGTACGACAATCTCGCCGACGCCCGCCGCAAGGCGGCCGAGCTCGTCGACGGCACCGGCGACCACTACCGGCAGTGCTCGAAGTCCGGCCCGGTCAAGGCCGTCGCCGCCGCCCGCCCGGTGCGCCACTTCGGCAACACCCCGCAGGCCGCCTCCTCGACGATCAACGGCTCCGGCGTCCGGGACGGGGATGTCGTCGTCGCCGACGCCGAGGGGGTCGTCGCGGTCGTCATCCGCACTGCCGTGGTCGCCGTCACCGCCGAGCGCGGGCACCTCCAGGGCCTCACCTGCTCCATCCGCGAGTACGAGGGAGGCCAGTACGCCGAGAGCGCCGACCGCGCCGAGGCCGAGGCCCGCAAGATCGGCGCGAAGGTCGACCCGCTCCACGCGGCCCCGGCCGCCGAGGAGGCGCCGGTCGAGGACGTCACCCCGGCCGACGTCGCCCGCGTCGACGGCGTCCAGGTCAAGGCTGACGGCCGCGGGAAGTGGATCGTCGTCCGTGGCGGGGACTTCCTCGGCACCATCTTCGACGAGGGCCCCCAGATGAAGCGCGGCCGGTTCGCCGGGTGGTCCCCGTACGCCGGCACCCCCGGCAACGTGACCGCGTTCAGCCACGACCCGGCCGAGGTCGTCGAGTCCGTCGTCCAGGCGTGGCCGGTCACCGTGGCGGAGCTGGTCGCCGAGACCGGGTTCCCCCTGGATGCCGTCCTCGCCGCGACCGACACGGTCCGCGAGGAGTGGGAGGCCAAGGGCCGCCGGGGCGTCCTGCGGATCGCCGCGGCGACCGGCGCCGCGACGAAGATGACCCGCGAGGCCGCCACCGCCGTCCGCGAGGCTCTGGCCGCACGCCCCGCCCGCTACGTCGTCCCCCTGGGCACCGACGACCGCACGTTCCCCCGGTTCCACGTCCGCGAGGCCGCGGTGAGGTGCGCCGAGACCTACCGGATCCCCGAGGCTGCGATCCAGGACACCGAGGCGCCGACGTGGGGCACGCTCAAGGGCCGCACCGCCCCGTTCCGCCTGTGGGGCGAGGAGCGCGACGGCCGGTTCTGCCCGGCCTTCGACCGGAAGCAGGTCACCGGCGAGCCCCTGGTGATCGCCGAGGTCTGGACCGAGCAGCGCGGCACCGCCCGTGTCGGCCGCGACGAGAACGGCCGCGAGATCCACCTGTACGGCGCGGCCACCCGCTTTTGGTCGGCCCCCGGAGCCTGACCCCCTCCCCCTGTCACCGCCCCGGCCACCCTCGGCCGGGGCGGGCCAACCCATCACGAGAGGCACCACACCATGACGCAGCACTTCGCCACCGCCGCGATCGTCCAGGCTTCCCCCGGGTACCGGGAGCTGCGGGTCAGCATCCGCAAGCGCGACGAGGCCGACCCCTTCGCCCTGATCGCCCTCCCGTCGAGCACCCTCGACACCCCGGACGTCCTCGCGGCCTTCGGCTGGCGGGTCGTCGGTGAATTGGAGTACGTCGCCGGACCGAACGAGGAGCGCGGCGAGGTCGAGCCCTGCACCCCCACCGAGGGCAACGCCGGGGACTGCGTGCGTGACACCGTCCGCCGCGAGATCCGGGCCCGCACCCTCGCGATCCTCGCCCACCCGACGGGCGCCCACTTCCACCCGGTCCAGCTCAACGGCGACGGTTCGCGCGACCCGATCGGCTGGACGTTCCTCATCACCGGCGACGAGCGAGTACACAGCTGGGTCACGGCCGGGGGCGCCATCGACAGCGGCCCCGGCGAGGCCAACCGTGCCGAGGCGAAGCGCGCCGTACGACACGCGCACATGATGCAGCTCGACCCCTCCCCGGTCGCCGAGATGGCCTCTGCCCAGCTCAAGCGGAAGGCGGGCCCGCAACTGGCCGAGCTGCTCCATATCGTCCGTAACGGCGGGAAGGTAACCGTCGAGGACGAGGTCCAGGACGAGCCCGAGGTCCCCGTGTACCGCCGCGGTGACCGGATCGTCTGCGCCGACGGCGTCACCCGCACCGTCGAGGCCATGTCCCCGGAGGTCACCGGGGAGCCCGCCCGGGTCGTCGTCGACGGCGGCGCGGAGTGGATCGCCGAGAACTGCCGACGGGCGAACCGGGACGACGTGATCGCCGCGCACCGCCGCAGCCAGGACGCCGCCCTCCGGCTGCGCACCGGCCTGTCCGGTCCCGACGAGGACCGGGAGGCCGTCCTCGGCGACCTCCTCGACGCCCTCACGATCCTCCGGCACATCGATCCGACCGTCCGGGTCGCCCTCGCCGAGGACGCGGCCCGTCGCGCGGCCCAGGCCGCCCACCCCGGCGCGTGCAAGTTCCAGCCGGTCCACCACCTCGGCGAGGACGAGCCGTGCGCCTGGTCGTTCAGCGTCGGCCACAGCGCACAGAGCCGGTACGGCATCGTCACGCGGCTCGCTGAGGTCTCCTCGGTCGGGCTCTACGAGTACCGGACCACGGCCGAGCGGGCGTTCCGCCAGCACGAGGAGGAGCGCACCGCGAGCTGACGGCCGGCCGACCACGACGCCCCGCTCCTCGACCCCGAGGGCGGGGCGTCCGCCGTGTCCGGACCGACACGCCACGCCTACAGAGTACGCGTACAGAGTTGACATGTGTACTGAGTACGCATACTCTGTACTCAGTTGGTCGGCACGAACGAGGAGGAACCCAAAATGAGCAACACCACCGCGAAGGCCGCGAAGCTGCTGGTCCTCCTCGTCGAGGCCGAGACCCTGGTCGCCGAGACCCGCAAGGTCGAGGCCCGCACCGCGAAGGCCGCCGAGCGCGCCGCCGCCCGCGTCCACAAGCAGCGCGCCGCCCACGCCGAGGCGAACAAGGAGTTCAACAAGGCGGAGCGCGCCGCGAAGAACCTCATCACCCCCGCCGTCAAGGCCGCCGCCCGCAAGGCCACCCGCCAGTGGGACAAGCTCAAGGGGCTCCAGGAGGCCGCGAAGATCGCGAAGGCCGAGGCCACCATCGCCCGCCGCGCAGCCCGCACCGCCGCCCGCCGCCTGGACCGCCTGTCCCTGCGCGCCGCGACCGCCGCCGCTCAGACCGTCGAGAAGATCAGCCAGCGCCTCGGCGAGACCTCGCTGACCCCGGCCGCCGAGACGGACCGCACCTTCGCGGCCGACGAGATCCCCGCTTTCGAGGAGATCGAGCTCCACGCCGCCCGGTACGCCACCCTCGACCGCCAGGCGAAGGACGCCGCGAAGGCCGCCGACGCCGAGAAGACGTGGCTCCGGGCCCTCCCGGTCGGCACGTACGGCCGCGTGGTCATCACCCGCACCCCCGGCCGCTCGGTCCTCGACGGCACGCAGGTCGCGTTGGACTACACCGCCCGCGGCCTGACCGCCCCCCGCAAGGCCACCCGCACCACCTTCAAGTGCGACGCGACCACCCTCCTCGCCGACCTCGCGGACCTGGCGGACGTCGTCGAGACCGCCGACGACCTCGGCGTCATCCTCGCCGCCTGACCCACCCCAAGCCCGGCCGGGCGCACCACGGCGCCCGGCCCCTACCCCCACGAACGGAGCCACCCGACATGAGCGCCACCCCCGCCGACAAGCTGATCCCCGCCACCCTCGCGAAGGCCGTCGCCCAGCAGGCCACCGAGCCCGGCACGACCCCGCTCCGCGAGGGCCGGATTTACAGCCTCGTCGTCCAGGCCGGTTACACCCCGGCCGAGATCGCGGACCTCGTAGGTGCCACCTGGAACCGGGTGGACCTGCGTATCGGCCTCCTCGACCTGTGCAGCGCCGGACAGGACGCCCTCAACGCCGGCACCCTGCCCGTCGGTCTCGCCTGGTACGTCTCCCGCCTCAGCCTCCCCAACCAGCGCGTCATGCTCGCCCGCTGGGACCGGGGCGACTTCGCCGACGCGCACCAGGCGTCCGACCACGCCGCCGCGCTCCGCAAGCTCGAAGCCCCCACCGAGGGCTGACCACACCCGCCACGGGC
>LRTP01000490.1 GCA_001550305.1 Streptomyces diastatochromogenes | reverse complement strand
CACCTTGGCCGGCGGGCCCGCCGCGACCACCCGGCCGCCCGCGTCGCCGCCGCCCGGCCCGAGGTCGATGACCCAGTCGGCGGTGGCGATCGTGTCCAGGTCGTGCTCGACGAGGACGACCGTGTTGCCGGCGTCGACGAGCCGGTGCAGCTGTCGCAGCAGCAGCGCGATGTCCGAGGGGTGCAGCCCCGCCGTCGGCTCGTCGAGCAGGTAGAGCGCGTGACCGCGGCGGGCCCGCTGGAGTTCGGTGGCCAGTTTGATGCGTTGCGCCTCACCACCGCTGAGTTCCGTCGCGGGCTGCCCCAGCCGCAGGTACCCCAGTCCCACCTCGCGCAACGTCTCCAGACTGCGGGAGGCGGCCGGGACGGCGGACAGGAACTTGGCGGCGGCGTCGACGGACAGCTCCAGCACTTCCGCGATGTTCTTGTCGCGGTAGGTGACTTCCAGCGTTTCGGCGTTGTACCGGGCGCCCTGGCAGGTCGGGCACGGCGCGTAGGTGCCGGGCAGGAACAGCAGTTCGACCGCGACGAATCCTTCGCCCTGGCAGGTCTCGCACCGCCCTTCGGGCACGTTGAAGGAGAACCGCCCGGCCGAGTAGCCGCGCGCCTTGGCCTCGTCCGTCGCCGCGTACAGCTTGCGCACCGCGTCGAACATCCCCGTGTACGTGGCAAGGTTGGACCGGGGAGTTCGGCCGATGGGCCGTTGGTCGACCCGGACCAGCCGGTCGAACGACTCGACCCCCGACGTGTCCTGGACGTCGACCTCCAACTGCGCCTCGTCGGGCTCCTCGGGTACGAGTCCGAGGTGGCCGCGGACGACCTCGGCGAGCACCTGCGTCACCAGCGTCGACTTTCCGGAACCGGACACGCCCGTCACCGCCGTCAGTACGCAGAGCGGTACGTCGACGGACACGTCGTGCAGATTGTGGCGGGAGACGCCGCTCAGGTGCAGCCAGCCGTGCGGTGTGCGCGGGCGGTGGTCGAGCGGCTGGGCGCGCCCGAACAGGTACTGGCTCGTGGCCGACTCCCCGACCCGCTCAAGACCGGCGACCGGGCCGCTGTACAGCACGCGTCCGCCGCCCTCACCCGCGCCGGGGCCGATGTCGACCACCCAGTCCGCCCGCCGTACGACGTCCATGTCGTGCTCCACGACGAACAGCGAGTTGCCCGCCGCCTTGAGGCGGTCCAGCACGTCCAGCAGCGGTTCCGCGTCGGCCGGGTGCAGGCCAGCGGAGGGTTCGTCGAGGACGTAGACGACGCCGAACAGCCCCGAGCGCAGCTGGGTGGCGATCCGCAGGCGCTGCGCCTCGCCGGGCGACAGGGTCGTCGAGCGGCGCCCGAGGCTGAGATATCCGAGGCCCAGGTCGAGCAGTACCTCGACCCGCGCGACCAGATCGCCGCAGATCCGGACCGCGACCTCGGTCGTCTCCCCGGATCGGGCGGTCGACGTGGTGGCGTCGGCCTCGGACCGCCCCGCGACGGGCCGCAGCAGCGCCACGACCTCGGTGAGCGGCATCGCGTTGATCTCGGCGATGGAACGTCCGGCGAAGGTCACGGCGAGCGCCTCGGGCCGCAGTCCGCTGCCGTGACACGCGGGGCAGGGCACACTCCTGACGAACCGGAGCGCCCGTTCGCGCATCTTCTCGCTCTTGGAGTCGGCGAGGACGTGCATGACGTGCTTGCGGGCGCTCCAGAACTTGCCCTGGTAGCCGTAGTCGACGCGGTCCTCCTCCGGCTCGATGTACACGGAGGGCTGCTCGTCCGTGTACAGCAGCCAGTTCCGGTCCCTCTTCCTGAGCCTGCGCCACGGTCGGTCGATGTCGATACCCAGGCCGCTCACCACACTGCGCAGGTTGGCGCCCTGCCAGGCGCCCGGCCAGGCGGCGATCGCCCCCTCGCGGATGCTCAGCGAGGGGTCCGGGACGAGCAGGTCCTCGGCGACGTCGTGCACGACGCCCAGTCCGTGGCACTCCGGGCAGGCCCCGGCCGCGGTGTTGGGTGAGAACGACTCGGCCTCCAGCCGTGCGGCCCGGGGCGGATAGGTGCCGGCGCGGGAGTACAGCATGCGCAGCAGATTGGACAGCGTGGTGATGGTGCCGACCGTCGAGCGCGAGCTGGGCGACCCGCGTCGCTGCTGCAGGGCCACGGCGGGTGGCAGTCCGGTGATTTCCTGCACGTGCGGTGCGCCGACCTGTTGCAACAGCCTTCGGGCGTACGGCGCCACGGACTCGAAGTAGCGCCGCTGGGCCTCCGCGTAGAGCGTGCCGAACGCGAGCGAGGACTTGCCCGAACCGGAGACGCCGGTGAAGGCGACCATCGCGTCCCGCGGAACGTCGACATCGATGTTCCGCAGGTTGTTCTCACTGGCGCCCCGGACATGTACGAAGGGGTCGGTCGCGTCCTTGTTCACCGTTCCTGATTACCTGATCGCACCGGGAACCGCGCGACAGGCGCCGTCACCGGGCCCCGCTCACGCGAGCGTCCGGAGTATCCCGGATCCATTTTCGATACACGGCCTATAAAGGGTGTTGCACAAGGCTGTGTTTGGGCAGGTCGGAGTGTGTGAACACAGTCTTCTGGTCATGATGCGAGGGCGAGGTTGTGCATGTGAGCGACGGCGTGGACGGCGTGCTGGAGGCCGTCACCGTGCTGTCGGCAGTCGCCGAGGATCTTATAGTTCCTCATGCGTCCGATCACATGCTCCACCCGGGCACGCACCTTGCTGTGGGCGACGTTGTCCGCTTCTTCGCCTGCCAGTAGGGCCCGGCGCGGGCGTTTGCGGTGCGGCACGACCATCCCGCAGTTGAGGTAGGCGCCGTCACCCAGGACGGTCACGTCCTGGCAGTGCTGAGCCAGGTCCGAGGCGCGCCAGGCGTGGGCGTCGGCTGTGGTGCCTGGTGCCGGTCGGGCCGCTGCGATCACGAGGCGGGTGTCGGCGTCGACGATGACCTGCATGTCTGCCGAGAAACGGTAGTTGCGGCTGGACGCATCGACCTACCGGTCGCGGACTGGGATCAGGGTGCCGTCCACGATCCACAGCCGGTCCGCAGCGTCGGCCGGACGCGAGACGGGCTCGAGCGCCGGCAGCGGCCCGAGACGTTGGATCACCCAGCACACGGTGGACGAGGACACTCCGAGAAGCGGTCCCAGTTGCCGCATCGTCAGGTTCGTCCGGTAGTACACCGCGACCAGCAGCACCCGCTCGGCCAGCGGCAGGCTCCACGGCCGGCCCTGCATCGTGCCGTTGCCACCGCGCTCCCGCACTGCCTTGAGCAGCTGCGAAAACTGCGCCAACCGCAGTCCTGAGAACGTCTCCACCCACACCTGTTCAGCACTCAACACCCCGGCCACACAAGGGAGATGCCCAGCGCAGAGGGTTGTGCACCCTTTAGCCTAGGCGGCGCACACTCCGCTGTTGGCGGATGCCGACAAGGTGGCGTTGCTGCTGGAGACCAGCCTTCGCGGGGTCTTCGCCGCCGGCGGCGTCAGGAGCGGCTCGGTCAAATGGGTGGCGTCGACGTCCGGTGAGGGTGCCGTGGCTCTCCGCCTCGTGCAGGAGCACCGGGAAAAGACGGGCAACTTGGTCCGCATCGCGGGCCCCGAGGGCCCCGGCCGGTGGCGGGCCGTAGAGAGGCACTCGGCATCGTGCTGGTGTCGGACGAGGGGACGCAACGACTGCGGTGTGAGCAGGAACGCCGCAGTGACATGGACGCGGGCTGCCGGGGCTACGTGCCTGCGATGAGCAGCCGGTATCCGTAGTCCATGCTCTGCCGGTCCAGCAGGTCGGCGTGCCGGCGGTGCCAGGTGCCGGAGGCGAGGTCGGCGCGGAGACGAGCGATCGCCGGTTCCACGACCGAGGGCGGCAGCTGGGCGAAGGTGGAGCTGGCCTGCCGGATGGCCGGGTCGAGGTAGCACTCCGGTCGGCGCCAGTAGGCGCACTGGAAGCCGTCGGTGAAGTCGTGCGGGATGGGAAAGGGCGTGACGGTGTGCGCGTCGAGGGCGTCGGCGACTTCGGTCACGGGGGTGAAACGGGCATGGTCCATCTCGCGGATCTCCGGCAGGTACTCCTCGAGCAGCCACAGCTCCGGCCGGTGCGTCGGGTCCCAGGTGAAGACGACCTGCTTGCGGGCGACGCGGCGTAGTTCGGCGAGTCCGCGGTGCAGGTCGGGCCAGTGGTGGACGGTCATGATGGCCATGGCCGCGTCGAAGGAGCCGTCCGCGAACGGCAGTGCTTCGGCTCCGGCCTTCACCTTCTTCGTCCCAGGGTGTTGGTCGAGCATGACTTGAGAGGGGTCGACGGCTGTGACGTCGGCGTCCTCCGGCTCATAGGAACCGGTGCCGGCGCCGATGTTGAGGACGGTGTGGACACTTCCCAGCGCTTGGCCGATCAAGGCATGCAGTCGGGGATCAGGCCGTCGGATGTCGCTGTACCCGATGCCGATGCGGTCGTACGTGGCCGACGGACGGTCGGCAGCGGCAGTCTCCATGGGCCAAGTCCAGCAGGTCGCGCCCCTTGCCACCACCCCACCTCACGCTCTGACAGACACCGCCTGGTCGGCGACCGACTGGTCCGACGGGGTCACGAACGAGCACTCTGGACCTGCGGCCTGGGGCCGGGCTCAGCAGCCCTGAACAGCGAAGTTATTACCGCATGAGCGGGGGTTGACTGAGCAGGAACAGCGCGGCGTAGAGGCAGTGATGCCCATGAAGGTGATCACGGTGACGAGGTTGAACAGGAGGCGGGCCTGCTGCCGATCGATCTCGTCGCGGTGCACGGGGTGGCGCGGAGCTGGTGTTCGCGGTGGCGCACGCAACCGTGGCCCGGTGGTGGAGCAGGCCCTGTGCGTGGAGGACGAGGCGACCTGACCGTACCGCCTGCACCTGCTGGCAGGGGCCAGCGTGTCACGCGGCGTCGGCGATACCTCGGGGACATCCTGTGGGCACGGACGATCGCGGGGGCAGCCGACGAGAAGGAGTCATGCGGGTGTCGTCTCAGGGCGTTACGGTCGTGGCTCTCCTGGCGGATCCGGACGCGCCTACGGAGATCGCGCAGCGCATGGCCCGGATACTTCCTGCTCGGCTCGCCGACAAGTCAGGCCAGGGACGACGGTTCGACGTCGAGGTGGTGAGTGAGCCCTTCACCGCAAGGACCGAGGACCCGCCCACCTTGATGCGCCGGATCATGGACCGTGGAAGAGCGGAGAGTTGGGACATCGTCGTGGCCCTCACCGACCTTCCGCTGCACTCACACGGGCGTAAGCTCGTTGTGGATCTGAGTCACGAACACGGCTTGGCCCTGCTGTCTCTTCCTCCGCTGGGGGGCTTGCGTCTGCAGACGAGAGCCCGGCGGGCCGTGGAAGAAGCCGTGCTCAGCTTGGCGGGCCCGCGGGCCACCGGGGCTGAGGGACCTCCGCGGAGTCAGCCGCTTCTGGGGCCCTTCGTCAGTCGCCTCGCGCCTATTCACCCGGGCCAGGTCGGTGAGGAGGAGACCGCTGATCTTCGGTACGTCGTCAGCGGACCGCGCGGCTACCTGAGGGTGCTCGTCGGTATGGTCCGCGCCAACCGGCCGTGGCGCTTGGTGCCGGGCTTGTCGAAGGCCCTGGCGGCCGCACTCGCCACGGGAGCAGTTGCCACTGTGAACTCCACCATCTGGAACCTGGCCGAGTCCCTGAGCGCGCCACGCCTCGTGATCGCCACGGTCGGGTCCGTCGCGCTCATGATCGGTTGGCTGATCGTGGACGCGCAGCTGTGGCATCGATCAGCAGAGGTCTCGCGGGAGGCGAGGCAGAGGGCGAGGCTCTACAACGCCTCGACGGTCATGACCGTGGGTATCGGGGTGCTCGTCTGCTACGTGGGTTTGATCGTCATCAACTTGGTGTGGGCCCTGTTCATCCTCAACGGCCAAGTGTTCGCCTCCACGACACGAACCCCGCTTCACGCCGCGGAATATTGGACGTTGTCCTGGTTCGTCGCTTCGGTCGCCACGGTGGGCGGGGCGCTGGGATCAGGCTTGGAGAGCGACGAGGCGATCCGGGCAGCCGCCTACTCCAAGCGCGAACAGGAGCGCCGCCGAATACTCCAAGACGACGGCGGCGACTAGCTGGTGACCCGAGTCGGAGATTCGTTGGTGGCTGGTGGCCGTCGGTGGTTGGTGGTCGTCCGTGTACGGAGATTCCGCTGATCGATCGGTGCGTGGTTGTTTCGCGTCAAGGGTCGACGGGGACTCGGAAGGCGCGCCGCCGGAGCGCCGAAGCTCCGCCGGGCAGGCCCACGGCGGCACCGCCGTTCCACCTGAACCGGGTGGACGGCCCCCAGAGGCATGCCGGAGCCATGGACCCCGTCGCACCAACTCCCGCGAGTCAGGTTCGGTCTCCATCGCACCCGTGCTGCGGTCATGCCGCGGCATCGAAGGAAGCGACCAAGAAAGCAGCCGTATGTGAAGGCCCGCGAACGGTCACGGTGAAGGACGTACCGGACGCGAAGATCGAACACCCCTGCGACATCATCGTCAAGATCACCACTACCAACATCTGCGGTTCGGACCTGCACATGTACGAGGGCCGCACCTCGTTCGAGTCCGGCCGCACCCTGGGACACGAGAACATGGGCCAGGTCGTGGAGGTCGGCTCGGCCGTCCGCAAGGTCCAGGTCGGCGAGTATGTGGTCCTGCCCTTCAACATCGCCTGCGGCTTCTGCAAGCAGTGCGAGCGGGGTCTGACCAACTACTGCCTGACCATGCAGCCGGAACCAGCTCTCGTCGGAGCCGCATACGGGTTTGCCGACATGGGCCCCTACCAGGGCGGCCAGGCAGAACTGCTGCGCGTGCCCTACGGCGACTTCAACGCGCTGCGTCTGGGTGAGGACGCCGCCGAGCGGCAGGCCGACTACGTGATGCTCGCCGACATCTTCCCCACCGGGTATCACGCCACCGAGATGGCCCACGTCAAACCGGGCGACCAGACGATCGTCTTCGGGGCCGGCCCCGTCGGGCTGATGGCGGCCTACTTCGTCCTCCTCAAGGGCGCCGGGCGCGTCTGGGTGGCCGACCACCAGCCCGACCGGCTGCGCAAGGCGGAGGAGATCGGGGCCATCCCGATCAACACCGCCGAGCAGAAGCCGGCGGAGGTCGTCAAGGAGGCCACCCTCGGTCTGGGCGCCGACAACGGCTGTGAGTGCGTCGGCTACCAGGCACACGACCCCGAGGGACATGAGGACGCCAGCCTCACGCTCAACGGACTGATCGACTCGGTCAGGTTCACGGGCGACATCGGGGTGGTGGGCGTGTTCCTGCCCCAGGACCCCGGCGGCGCGGACGCCCAGGGGGAACTGGAGGCGCAAGGCAAGGTCCCGATCGACTTCGGCATGATGTGGTTCAAGGGCCAGCGCATGGGCACCGGGCAGGCGCCGGTGAAGAGGTACAACCGGGCGCTGCGGGATCTGATCGCCGGCGGGAAGGCAAAGCCGAGCTTCGTCGTCTCCCACGAACTCAGCCTGGACGAGGCCCCCACCGCCTACGAGCACTTCGACGCCCGTGACGAGGGCTGGACCAAGGTGGTCCTGCATCCGAACGGACACGGGAACGGCCACAAGCGGTAGGCGACCCGGGGCCGCCGTCCCGCCCGGGGCTGGGGGCAATCGCCCGCGCTCCGGTCGGTCCTGAACCAACGGCGATTGCCCGCGCTCCGGCCCGGTAGGACGGACGGCGGACGCTCAGCAGTGTCCGCACTGGCTGCACCCCGTCCAGCGGCTGCGGCCGATGCGACCCGGCAGGGTGTTCCGGCTAGGCTCACACCCGTGACGTGGCTGCGGGCCTTCGGAGAGGTCGTGCGATCCGGGCTCACGATCGAGGAGACGCGGCTGGAGCCCCTGCTCGCGCTGCGCACGGCCGCTGGGGTGGCGATCGTCGTCGGGCCGGCGCTGTGGCTCGTCTCCCCTGCGTATGCCGCGTCCGCCGCCCTCGGTGCCTACTCCGCGGGTGGGGCCACCTTCCAGCGCACCTGGCGTCCACGCAAGGTGATCGCGCTCGGCGCGGGCGCGGGTCTGGCGCTCAGCACCTTCGTGGGCTACCTGGCCGCGGGGCGACTCGTGACGTTCCTCCCGCTGCTGGCCGTATGGGCCTTTGCCGCGGGAATGGCGTGGGCCGTCGGATCGACCGCTGGGATCGTCGCAGCGACGACCGTGGGCAGCATGCTGGTGACCATCACCTTGCCCACGAGCGTCGGGCGAGCCTTGGAGCACGCCGGGGTCATCGCACTCGGGGGCGTGACGCAGGCCGTGCTGATCTTGCTGTTCCCGATCCGGCGTTGGGGAGCGCATCGTGACGCGCTCGCCGACGCCCTGGCCGCCGTGGCGGACTACGCCCGCCGGTTGCGGCACGACCCGACCGCCCCGTTCGACCCGGAGCCGTTGATGACGGCCCGGGACGCGGCCGCCGTGACGCCGTCACAGGCCCGCACCCGTCCCCCCGTCCTGCACGGCCCCCGGGGACTCGCCGAGCGCATTCGGCCGGTCGTCGCCGCGCTCGCCGACC
>LRTP01000049.1 GCA_001550305.1 Streptomyces diastatochromogenes | reverse complement strand
AGCCGTTCGGCGTGCTCGGCCGCCTCGCGCAGCGCGTCGCGGGCCCGGCTCCGGTCCCCCGCCGCGACGAGCTGACGCCCCTGTCCGATCAGCGCGGGGATCAGCTCGGTATGCGCGGAGGCGTCCCGCAGGATGCGTACGGCACGGTCGGCGAGTTCCAGACCGCGACGGCCCCCGGTCGCGGTGGCGAGCCCGCGCAGCGCCCGCCCCACCAGCCGGGGGGTGTCCCACACCTGGGCGAGCCGCAGTTCTTCACGGGCCAGCGTGAGGGCCTCCTGCGGACGGCCGAGCGCGCTGCGGCACTCGGCCGCCGCGGTCCGCCAGGGGGTGACCACGGGGCTCACCACGTCCCGTGCCGTCTGCCGGCGGCCGCATTCCAGGAAGTCGTCCAGCGCGCCGGCGTGATCCCCCTGCGCGGACCGCAACACGCCCCGCGCGTAGAGGAATCGATTGAGTTCCCAGGAGTCGTGCGCGTCGCCCAGGGCGAAGCTGTCGGCGAGGCGGGCCGCCTCTTCGGTGCGGCCCGTCTCGACCAGGGCGATCACGGCGTGTCCGTGCGCGTTGGCCGGGTCGGGCCGGTGCCGGGTGGCTTCGGTGACCTGCCAGGACGCCGGTTCGGCGAGCAGATCGGCGTACTGTCCGCGCGTCGCGGCGATGTCCGCCCGTACGTTGAGCAGCGCCAGGTGCATGGGGTGCAACAGGGACGGGCTCTGCCGGTCCAGTCCCCGGCGTACCAGCCCCTCGGCCTCCGCCAGTTCGTCGGCCCACTGGGCGACGGCGGCGGCCGTACCCAGCAGGAAGGGTTCGGCGAGCGCGTCGATCGGTTCGTCCAGCAGGGCGTGGATCCGCTTCATGGCCGTGGCGGCGGGGATCAGTCCGGCCGTCGCGTCGTAGCGGACCAGAAGGGCCTGACCTGCCGTTCCGACCAGGTCCGGGGACCGCTCGGCGGCACCGTGCAGCCAGCGGTACGCCTCCTGACGGATGCCCTGGTCGTGGTCCGACAGCAGCGCCGAGGCGGTCCCCAGCAGCCGTGTCAGGTCCGGATGGCCGGTCAGTTGCTCGTCCAGGTCGCGCAGGACGTCCATCGCGGCGCGCGCCTTGCCGCGCCGGGCCAGTACGGTGCCCAGGGCGACGGCCGCCCGTACCCGGTCCTGCGGCATGCCCGGCAGCCGGGTCGCCTCGGTCAGCCGGGGTATCCCGGCCGAGGAGCGGGCGGCGGCGAACTCCAGGGAACCCAGCTCGGTGAGGACCATGGTCCGGCGGGCGGGCGTCAGCGGTTCGTCCAGCGCACGACGCAGATACGACACGGCGTCGTCGGGCCTGTCGTCCCGCACCGCCACGGACGCGGCGTCCAGCAGCGCCACGGTGGCCCAGGCCGCGCCCACGGCCTGGGTCCTCAGCAGTTGTCCGGCCACCGCTTCGGCGCGGTCGCCACGGCCCAGCATCACTTCGGCCGCCGTACGGTGGGCCGCCTGCCG
>LRTP01000489.1 GCA_001550305.1 Streptomyces diastatochromogenes | reverse complement strand
ACGCGGCCGACGCCGGCGGGAATCGGCCCGGGCTGCGACCGCACACCCCGTGATGGCGCACCGCCGCAGCCCGGAACACTCCGTGGGACCCGCGTCCGAGCGCACGCGGGCTCCCCCATCCCCGCAGCGTGACGACCGGTCCGCACGTCGTGTCGTGATCCTGCAATCCCCGGTCATTCGTGTCAACTGTTCTAGCCGAGTAAGGCTATTGGAGTATCTGCCGCTCTGGCCGGCCGAGCCCGGCAGCGGCTAAAGTCTCCGAAGTCAACGTGCGGTTCCCCCCGTCCGACACCAGGAGACCTGCCGGTGAGAGAAACGCGCCCAGCGCTCGCCGAGACCCTCAGCCGTATCGGCTCCCTCATCGGGGACGGGCGAAGCCGCGACGACGTGCTCGACGTGGAGCAGCTCTCGAACGAAAGCGGTGTCCCGCGAGACGTCGTCCGGATGCTCCTGGACGGCGAGGAGCCACCCGCCGAGGACATCACCGACCGGATCGTCCGCCGCATCGTCCACCTGCGCGAGACACGCCTGCGCCCCGACGGGACCCGTCACTCCTACGACGAGATCGCCGCCTCCTACGGGGCCTCCCGGGCGTCCCTGTCGAACCTCGTCAACAGCCGCCGGAAGACGCCCTCGCCACAGACGCCCTCGCCACAGATGCCTTCGCGGCAGGCGCTCTCGCGGCAAGGGCTCTCGGAGCAGGTGCCTTCGGAGCAGGTGCTCTCGGAGCAGGTGCTCTCGGAGCAGGTGCTCTCGGAGCAGGTGCTCTCGGAGCAGGTGCCTTCACAACAGACGGGGGAGCGACGCCCGGCACGCTCCGGTGGCCCGTTGGCATCCACCCAGGCCGGCATCGAGACGTTCTTCTTCGGCCAGCCCAACGGCTGGCTCTCCGCCGAACCGCAGACCTCTCTCGACAACGCCCTCCAGTCCGTCCTGCACGGCCTGGAAAGAGAGGCGGCCGATCCGATGGCTCGGCTGCGCGGTACGCACGGACTGAGGGAGCTGGCCGCCCGCGCTCCGCAATTGGCCGAAGAGGAGCTTCAGTTGGTCACTGACTGGATCGACACCATCCTGCAGCGCAGAAACGCTCAGCGGGTACGGGGTTCGGGGTCGGACAGTTCGCACACCGAAGGGCACTGATCATGGGGGCACCCGGTCGTACGCAGGCGCGTCGCCGCCCGGGGCGGGAAGCCCACGCCGCGCCGTCCGCCGGGCGCAGCCACCGGCAGGCGTTCTGCGCGCGGGCCGGAGCGCGTCCCGAACGCATCGGATGCGCCAGGCCCGGATGTGCGCGTATCCGGTTTGATCGGTATTTGATCCCCCTCAGCTTGCTGTACACCGCAGAGCCTGGCGTGGCCGACAAGGCACCTTGTTTGGCATATTGACAGGCCGAGTTGGGCGTATTTTCGGCCGGGTGGGTGCAGGCAGGGTGGGATCGGCGGGCGTCGTGCGACGGTGCCCCATGCTGAAGTTCGCGGGGGAGAGCGGTGCGCACAGGCAGAGCCAAGGAGATGCGGAACCTGATCGGCCAGTTGGCCGACGGCGTGAGCCTGCCCGTACCCGCCGCTCCTGACGCGCTGTTCGACGCGCTCATCGCCGTGGTCCCCGACATCAGGGGCCGTGAGGTCGTCCTCCTCAAAGAGGAGTTCCCGCACCGCACCGCCACGGGACTGTGGCTCGACATGCCGGACCACGACATCGTCCTCGTCGACAAGCGGGCGGCGCCCGTCCACCAACTGGCCATCCTCTGCCACGAGATCTGGCACATGATCAAGGGCGATTGCGGACACCACGCCGCCGGCGTCCCCGTCGCCGCACGCGTGCTGAGCGACCGGGCCGATGTGCAGCGGACGGTGCGGGCCGTGGCCGCGCGAACCGAGTTCCACGAACGGTCGGAGCAGGAAGCGGAGACCTTCGCCCTGCGGGCGGTGACGCATCTGCGGATCTGGCTGGAAGGGGAACCGGGCAGCCTCGCCACGGACCGGTCCCAGATCGCCGGCCGGATCGGCGCCTCACTGGGACACCGCCGGTCCCAGGTCTGAGCCGTGAACGCCTCGCGCTACTACATACCCGCGCTGGCCCTGTGGGCCGGCCTCGGAGTGAAACTGCCGGACCTGATCCGAACCTGGCGCGACCCCCTGGTCCGTTCGGTCTGCTGGGTGATCTTCCTCGGAGGTGCCGGATTCCTCTTCGCCGCCCCGCCCACGGTCGCCGCCGTGAACAGCGCGAGCGGCATCCCGAACCTCGCGGCCCCGCTGGACTACGTCATCGTCAGCGCCTACAGCGCCGCCTGCCTGCTGCTGATCCTTCACTGGCGCGGCGGGCCGGCCGACCACGTACGCCGCCTCGCCCGACGCTGGCAGATCGGCTACAGCGTACTGATCACCTTGATCATCGTCCTCTTCGTGGCCGGGGACGCCCCCGTCGAGCGCCGTACGGATCTCGACACCTACTACGCCACCACGCCCTGGATCGGGCAGATGATCGCGCTGTACCTGCTCGGTCACATCACCGCGGCGGTGGCCACCACGGCCCTGTGCCGGCGCTGGGCGCTGGAGGTGCGCGGATGGCTGCGGGCCGGGCTGTGGCTCCTCGTGGCCGGATGGCTGCTGAACCTGTCCTTCAGCACCCTGAAGCTGACCGCGGTGGCGGCGCGGTGGGCCGGCGGGGACTGGGACGTGCTGAGCACCAGCCTGGCGCCCGGCATGGCGAGCGTGGCCGCCACCGTCGCCACCGTCGGCTTCACGGTGCCGCTGTTCGGGCCGCGGCTGGGCCTGCTCTGGCGCACCGTGGTGACCTGGCGGCGGCTCGGTCCGCTGTGGCACGAACTCGGCGGCGCCTCCCCCGGGAGTCCGCTCGCCGCTCCGATCCCCTGGTATTCGTCGTACGCCGTGCGGCTCACCCGGCGCGAGGCCGGCATCCAGGACGGGCTGAACCTTCTTCGCCCGCATCTCGACGACGGGATCCGGGCCCGGGCGCAGTCAGCGGCCCGGTCCGCGGGCCACGGCGCCGAGGACGCCTCCCGCATCGGCCTCGCCGCGATGATCGCCGCGGCCGTTCGGGTCCACCCCGACGGCGCGCCCGCCGAGACCGCCGTACTCGACCACTCCGCGGGCCTCATGGCGCGCGCCACCCTGATGGGCGTGGCGCATGCGTTGCGTACGTCCCCCATGGTCGCGGCGGCCCGCGCGGACGCGGTGGCCGCCGCTGACGAAAGAACCCCGTCATGAGCCCGCACGGCGTGCCCCCGCGCCGGCCCGTCCCGCCACCGGACACGTCACGGCGGGCCACGGCGCCCTTTCCGCAGTCCGATCGACCGGTCCCACGTACATCCCCGGAAGGCAGGCAGGCCCAGTGGACAGCGGCATCGTCTTCTACATACCCGGCGCTCTTCTCCTGGTCGCCGCGGGACTGAAGCTGTCGGCGGGCACGGGCCTGTGGCGGGATTCCCTCGTCGCGCCGAGCAACGCGATCCTGCTGGTCGGCTCCGCCGTGTGCATGCTGTCCGCCCCGCCCACGATCCGGTACGTCAATGACGCGACCGGCGTCGCGAACTTCAGCGCCCCGCTGGTGTACGCCGGCATGACGGCGCTCAGCGCGAGCTACCTCGTCCTCATGATCCGGTGGAAGGGCGGACCCCCTGAGACGCAACAGCGCGCCGCCCGGCTCGTACTGGGCGTCTACGCACTGGTCATCGCGGGAATCTGGGTCCTGTTCGGCCTGGCCGAGGTCCCCGTGGAACGGACCCAGGACCTGGACACGTACTACGCCAACACGCCCTGCATGCGGGAAATGATCGTGCTGTACATGGTCGCGCACACGGCCGCCACCGTAGCTCTCGCCGTCATGAGCGTGAGCTGGCTGCGAGAGGTGCGCGGCGTGACCCGCGTCGGTCTGATCCTGCTCGTCGTCGGCCTGACGTTCGACGCGGGCTACCAGATCGCCAAGTACACGGCCATGGCCGCCCGCTGGAACGGCGTGGACTGGGATCTCCTCTCCACCGACGTGTCCCCACCGCTCGTCATGCTCGCCGGCGTCACCACCGCCGCCGGCTTCGCCGTCCCCCGGGTGGGGCCGCCGGCGGTCGACAATCTGCGCGCGTGGAAGCGCTACCGGCTCCTGAAGCCCCTCTGGGCGGAGTTGCGGACGCTGCGCGCGCCGACCGAGGGGATCATCCGCTGGTGGGATCCGCCGGTCGTGCGCCTGGCGCGCCAGGAGATCGCCATCTGGGACGGCGTTCTGGTCTGCTCGCCCTATCTCGACGACCAGGTGCGCACGACCGCGTACGCCGAGGCCGCAGCGTCACTCGCCGCCGACGGCACCCGCGGAGTCCGATCACCGCACCAGGCCGCGGTGGTGGCCGAGGCGGCCATGCTGGCCTGGGCCCGTGTACAGGTCCTGCGCGACGGCCGCGCGGAGGTACCGGCGAGAGCGGGAACCCTGGAGTCCATTTCCCAACCGCAACGGATGGTTCTGCTGTCGCGCGCGCTGTCCTCGTCCCCGATCGTCGCCCGAGCACGACGGCAGGCCGCCGCCCGTACGGCCGCCGGCCGTGACTGAGACTCCCGCTTCCCGCAACAGAAAAGAGTGCACCCTATGTCGTCGTCTGCCAGAACTGCCTCCCGCCGTACCGCGGTGGTCATCGGAGGGGGTATGTCGGGCATGCTCGCCGCGGCCGTGCTCGCCGACTTCGCAGACGTGCGGATCATCGAACGCGATGTGCTGCCCGACGGCCCACACCCCCGCAAGGGACTGCCGCAGGCCCGCCATGCCCACGTGCTCTGGTCCGGCGGCGTGAAAGCCCTCGACGACCTCCTGCCCGGCATCGTCGACCAACTCGTCGACCAAGGCGCCCACACGCCGCGCATCATGACCGACCTGGTGTCCAAGGCCCCCTCGGGGCAGTGGTTCCGCAGATTCACCCACGCCCGCCACACCAACCTCCTTTGCAGCCGTGACCTCCTCGACGCGGTGATCCGCACCAGGGTTCTGCGGGACCACCGCGTCACCCTCCTCCAGCAGACCGAACTGCTCGGCCTGCTGGGCGACGGGGACCGGGTGACCGGTGTCCGTGTACGCGCAGAGGAGTCCGAAACATCCATCCCTGCCGACCTGGTGATCGACGCGAGCGGTCGCGCCAGCCGCGCCCCCGTCTGGCTGCGGGAACTCGGACTTCCTCCGGTCCAGGAGCGCACGGTCGACGCCGGTATCGGCTACGCGAGCAGGATCTACCGCGCACCCGGCAGCGCCGCGGACGGTTTTCCCATCGTCAACGTCCAGGCCGATCCCCGCCGGATCCCCGGCCGCGGGGGCATCATCGCCCCCATAGAGGGCGGCCGATGGCTCGTGACGCTCTCCGGATCCCGCGGCGGGCAACCCAGCAGCGACAACGACGAGTTCATGCCCTTCGCCCTGAGCCTGCCGCACCCCGTCATCGGCGAACTGCTGGCGAACGCCAAACCCGAGAGCGACGTCGTCACCACCCGCAGCACCGCCAACAAGCGGCGGTACTACGAGAAGGCCGCCCGCTGGCCCGACGGCTTCACCGTGCTCGGAGACGCCGTCGCAGGCTACAACCCCGTCTACGGCCACGGGCTGAGCGCCGCCGCGCAGAGCGTGATCGCCCTGCGCCACGTCCTGCGGCAACAGGAGCTCGGCGCACCCGGTACCGCCCGGCGCGTCCAGAAGGCCGCGGCCCGACCGGTCGAGAACGCCTGGAGCCTGGCCGTGGGCCAGGACGTGTTCTACCCGGACGCCAGCGACCAGCCGCCCACCCGGCTCGAACGAACCCTCGCCGCCTTCGTCGACAAGGCCGTCGACGCCGGCTCGCGCAACCCCTACGCCCTACGCATCCTCCTGGACGTGATGAGCATGGAGAAGCCGCCCGCCCGACTGCTCATGCCCGACATGCTCGCGCTGGTCTTCCTCGGCCGGAAGACGCCGCCCCTGGAAGGTCCGCCGCTGGCACAGCACGAGCGCGATGCCACTTTGTGAGGTGCCGGCCGATCCCCGCGCGGGTTCGCCCGCGCAGGTGCCGACCAGCCCAGGTGGCCGTCAGGAACCGGCGGCGAGCCACGGCATCGGGTCGGTGTACGTTCCGTCGACGAGTACCTCGAAGTGGAGGTGTGGACCGGTCGACAGGCCGGTCGAGCCGACGAAACCGATGACCGTTCCGGCGTCGACGCGCTGGCCCGAGGTGACCTGAAGGGCCGACAGATGGTTGTACGTCGTCTCCAGCCGTCTCCCGCCGATGGTGCCGTGATCGATCACGATGCGGTTGCCGTAGGCCTTGGTCATCGCCGCGAACACGACCTGTCCCTGCCGTGCGGCGGAGACCGGGGCCCCCTGCGGCGCCGCGAAGTCGACGCCCGTGTGCAGCTTGGTCACACCGGTGAGCGGGTGCTGGCGTATGCCGAAGGGTGAGGTGACCACGAGAGAGGTGAGCGGCGGCGCCAGCACCGCGCTCGCCGCCCCGCTGCCGGAACTCCCGCTCTCCACCCGGTCGTACGTCTTGTAGCGCGGGAACAGCGCCTTGACCGCGGTGACGTAGGTCCGTGCCTTCGTGGGGACGTGCCCCGCCCGGGTCACCTCGTCCGTGCCCACCGTGTAGGCGGCGAGGGTGAGGTCGAGGGGCTCTCCGGTGACCGTGCCACGGGTTTTGAGACGGGTGACCTTCTTGGCGAGAGCGCAGTCCTCGCGGGCGAGCGCCACGATGGCGTCCACCGGGTCGCGGGGCGAGGACCGTTTGTTGCCGTCCTCGTCCTTGCCCCAGGTCCGCCACTGCGCGTCGGTGAACCCGGCGATCCCCGTCTCGCCCGAGAGCGTGGCGAAGTCGGTGTCCCAGCTGGAACGTTGTTCGATCTGCGCCGCGAGGACGGACGGCTTCAGGACCGTGCACGTCTTGGCCGCCGCACGCAGCCAAGGGACGTAGGCGTCCTCGACGTGATCGGCGACCGCCCCGTCCGCGACCACCGCGCTGTTCGTACTCGGGTCCGGCGACAGAAGAGTGGTCAACCGGCCCGTCGCCGTCATGAACACGGCGAACCCCACCACGGCGGTCAGCCCCGGCAGGACCAGCAGCGTGAACGGGCCGGGGCGGCGTCTGCGCCGGGTGCGCGAAGCCCCGGGCTCGGAAGGTGACTCGGGGGTCCTGATACTCACCAGGGGACGCTAGCGTTTCGTCCGCCGGACTTCAGGAGGAGTAGAGGCAAGGTCACGTGCCCGTTCGGGCACACCGCGGCGGGCGACGAAACCCGCCGCGGCGCTCATGCGGTCCTTCCTCGGCCCGGAGCGAGCGCGTCGATCCACTCGCGCACGGCCCGGGCCGTCGTCCGGGCGTTCTCCTCCAGCACACCGAGATGGCTGCCGGGAGCGTCCACCGTGTCGTGGGGGAGCGGCCAGGACGACCGCCACCGTGCCGGCATGTCCGGCAGTGGCTTGCAGGCGCGCACCAACAGGGTGGGAACCGGCGTGGGTTGAGGGTCCCAGCCGCGGAACATACGGGTGTACGCGCCCAGCGCCAGCAAGGTCAGATCGTCCACCGCGCTGTCGAACCGCTCGCCGACGGCCGCCGGGATCCGGGCGGGCATCGCCAGCAGCCAGGGCTCGGCCTCCCGGTCCGGGGTGACGTGGTACGAGTCCACCAGCACGAGTCCGGCCGGGGGCGCGCCGTCGGCTGCCAGCCGGGCGGTGACCGCGTGGGCGGCCGAACCGCCCATGGAGTGGCCCACGACCACGTAGGGGCGATCGCCGAGGTGCCGCCGGACGGTCGCGGCGTGCAGGTCGGCCAGCGTCTCCAGGTCCCGCGCCACGGCGACTCCGGTGTCGACGCCGGGGTGGCGCAGTTCGAAGACGTCCCGCTCGCCGTCGAAGGGGCCGGCGAGCCCCGCGTACCAGGGCCGACCGAGGTTGGTGGCGAAGCCGGGAACACAGACGAGTGCCGGACCGTCCGCCCCCGAGGCCAGTCGCAGCGGCGGTATCGCGTGCCGGGCGCCCTCGTCGTGGCCGAAGGTGGGTGCGGCGAGGGACGCGCTCACGAGGAGGTGCATCGCGGAGACGACGTCGCCCGTTTCGCAGACCTGCCGATAGAGGGTCGGCAGCGACCTGCCGGTTTCACGCCGGCGCTCAACCGTCGGGACGTCGGTGCGGGTCGGGTCATGACGCCGATCGCCCTCCGGCGGCCCGGCGGCAGCGGCAACGTCGGCCAGGGCTCCGCTCAGTTCGGCGTACAGGTGATCCGCGAGCCGCTCCGCGCTCGGCCAGTCGTACGCGGCGGTGGCCGCCAGCGGGATCCCGGCGAGCAGGCTCAGCCGGTTGCGCAGCAGGACGCTCATCAGCGAGTCGAGACCCAGCTCCGGGAAGTCCCGGTCGACGGCCTCGACCTGCGCATGACCGAGCACCGTGGCGACCTCGGAGCGGACCAGTTCCACCAGGGCGGGCGCCCGCTCGGACGGCGGCAGTGCCGCGAGACGCTCCCGCCAGGCCCCGGCGACGCCGTCCGGCTCCGTCGCCTCGCCCGCCACCCCGTCCACCGCGGCGGGT
>LRTP01000488.1 GCA_001550305.1 Streptomyces diastatochromogenes | reverse complement strand
CGAGTCGGGCAGCGGCAGGTAGGACTGGGAACAGGCGGAGGCGTGCGCGGTACCGCTGACCGCGATGATGAGGCCTGCGGCGGTCATGCCGAGGGCGGTGGTGGTGGCGGTGACGCGGCGCAGAGGTCGCATTTGGGGTCTCCCGTCTCGGCCTGGATGTCATGTTCCAGGCGGCTGACGGAATGACAGCACCCGCCGGGTCTATGCGGGTAGACGCAGGCGGTGAACATCTGGTGACCTGCGCCTTCTCCATATCAGGGCATGGGCGAGTCTTGCCCAAAGCCGCAGTTTCGCTTGGGACTTGAGCCGAATAACGCGGCCGCGGCGAAGGACTCAAGAGCCTTGGGCATCTCGCCGAACCCTGCCCCTGACCCGCTGACACAGCAGGAACCCGCGCATCACACCACAGGGGTGCTCAGCCGTCGGGAGGCCCGCGAGTGGTCTTTCCCGTGCGGTGGGCGGCACGGCTGACCCCGTACGGCCACGACACTCTCACCTACGGCCAGTCCCGTCCCCGGGGCGAGCCCCCGCCCGGCGGGGAGGAAGCAGACCGGCAGGTGGTGGAGCTGATCCCGTCGCAGATGGCGGCGCTGAGCGTGTTCGTCGGCCTCGCTGATCGGCTCCGGGGGCCGCCGGCCGACGGGCTGGCGGGGCAGGTCAGGGCGCCCTCGTGCCCGCTCACGTCAGCAGGCAGGGAGCGACGAACAGGAATAGTGCCTGGGCCGGCAGGGAGGCGGCGGGTGAAGGCCTGCGCCCTACTGCTTCAAGTCCATCATCAGGTCACGCATGTCGTTGATCATGGCCCGATCGTATTTAGAAACGTCAGGAGAATCCAGCTCGTCATTGGTCCCCACGCCCGAGCCGTCGTCCTGATAGCTGGGTATGGCGGACAGCTTCAGTGAGAGAACCGCTCCGCCGTCCAAGACCCGCAGTTCCGTATTGCTGATATCCCGCGTGATCAGATACGCCCTGTCGCCAACGTCTGGAACCGACCTCACATTGGCTTCCGGAACTACACCGAGATCGGTCACTCGGCGCGACGCCTCAAACTCGGTGCCAGGATCGGTCTCCTTGTGCAGAGCCACCGAGACACCGACGGTGTAGTTCATGGACCAACCGCTTCCGGACGCTCCGTCCGCACGCTGGTCCCGAAGAGGTATGAAGCACTGGATCTGGTCGAGAGTGTGATGTCTCAGCAACCTCGAATTGGTCAAGCCGTCCGAGCTCCGTGGCGCGATGGCAACCTCTAGCGACACCAGCCGCACCGATGGACAAGAGCCGTCCGTGAGACGGTACCCACGCGTGTCCGGCTTCGGGTGCCCCAGTCCATATACGAACACGGCTGCCGCCCAGAAGACAGACGCTGTCGCCATGCCCCCCAGCGCCCACACCCAAGGCCGTCCTGAGCGCTGTCGACCGGCAGCCCGCCGGTCACGGTCACTTACGACATCATGAGCTCCAGGCGGTCCGAACTCTCCCTCCAGCTCCGGCACGGAAATCATCTCGCTCCCCTCCAACGGCGCCTTGACCTGCGTTCTGATGATCGTAAAGCCGACGTGGCGTCCGGCAGAATTTGAATGAAGCTCGGACGGGTCCGGGAACAGCGATGCTGAGTTCAGACGTCGAGAGGAACGAGCCGCTGGAGGACGGCGCGGGGGAGAGCCGGTGGCGAGCGCAGGTGAGGAACGACTCGGGCTGCAGTTCCGGGCGAGGGTCCAGCGCTTCATGGCGCCAACAGAGCCCAGTGGGGCGGGCATGACGATGCGTGGCTGGTGCCGGGCTATGTGCGAGGCCACTTCCGCACGCGCCGTCACACGCTCGGACCGTAGGCCGATGCGGTCGCAGTCTTGAGATGAGCGCGGTAGCGAGCTGTGTCGGGGTCCGCTGAGTCGATCGCGACACCATGTTCGGGTGCCGGGCTGCGAAACCCTTCATTCCACCGTCTTGAGGGACCCTCAGTGCCGCACTGCATACGTTCTCGTACATGGCCTGGCCGACAAGCCGCTCCTCTCCAACAGAACCGTGGGGCTACCTCCGCCAGATCAACTCGAAGTTGGGTATCAGCGCGTGGCATGCTGCGGGACGCATGGGGCGGCCGCAACGCCGCGCGTGCTGCCAGGCAGTCGCACGCGAGGGTGCTCAGCTTGTTTCCATCGACCCGGTTGACTGTTCCGCCCAGACGATTTTGCCTTCGGGGGTGTATCGGGTGCCCCATTGTTTGGCGAGGCTCGCGATGATGAAGAGCCCCCGGCCCGACTCGTCGATGGTGCGGGCGTGCTTGACGTGCGGAGCAGCGGGCGCGGCGTCGCTGACTTCGCAGGTCAGCATCTGGTCCAGGATCAGGCGCAGTTGCAGGGGAGGAGCGCCGTAGCGGGTCGCGTTGCCGACGAGTTCGCTGACGACGAGTTCGTTGGTGAACGCTGTTTCGTCGTCCAGGCCCCAGACCTCGAGCTGTCGGCGGGCGGCTCTGCGGGCGATCGGTGCGGCTTCGGGGCCCGCCGGCAGGCCGCATGTCATCACCCGCTCAGCGGGCAGCATCCTGGTGCGGGCGAGCAGCAGCAGGGTCTCGCCCGTGCGGCCGCGCCGCGTATAGGCATGTGCGATGCCGTCGCGCACGTCGGAAAGGGGGTTGTCGCCGACGTCGTCCAGGAGGGGACGCAGCACACCTGTGGGCGCCATGACCTCCTCCGCCAGGGCGGTCGTACCCATCGCGAGCGTGCTTCCCTCGGGCAGGGAGACGGTGGCCGCGGGGAAGGGAGCGGTGTCCACGGCGGCCAGTGGTGGCCCGGGAGGGACGGGGAGGGTGGACGAGGTGCCGTCCGGGAGGATCAGGACGGGTTCCGGCAGGCCGGCACGGGCGATGGTGCAGGTGAGCTCGACCGGGTCGTAGATCGCGATGGCGCAGTCGGCGGTGAGCGGCTCATGGATGAGGGGGTCCATGGGCGGCAGCGCGGCGCGTCCAGCGAGGAGGCGGGCCGTGGTGTCGCTGAGTCGGGCCAGGAGCTCGTCGGGCTGCAGGTCCAGAGCAGCGAGCGTGTGGACGGCGGTCCTGAGTAGTCCCATCGTGATGGCTGCCGGGATGCCTTCTCCTGCCACGTCGCCGACGACGAGGGCGGTCCGCGCGCCGGGGAGCGCGATCGCGTCGGACCATGCGCCACCGCCTTCTTCGCCGGGAACGTGCAGGCAGGAGAGTTCCACGGTGGGCTGATCGGCCAGTTCGCCAGGAAGGATCTTGCGCTGGACAGTGGACATGATGATCCACTCGTTCATGTACACGCGTGCCCTGTCGACGCAGAGAGCCGCATGTGCGCACACGGCCGACGCCACGGCGAGGTCCTCCTGAGCGAAGGGCTCTTGGAGGGTGTGGCGGTAGAAACTGACCATGCCGAGGATCTCGTCGCCGATCGCCAGCGGTGCCACGATCAGGGAATGCACCGTGGATTTCTCGATGATGCCGGCCCTGGCCGGGTCGTCGGCCGGCCACGTGCCGCCGGTGTCGACCTGCACGAGACGAGGCTGGAGGTCCGAGAGAACGTGTGAGAACGGGGTACCGGCCGGCAGGGGGTGCACGGCTCCGACCTGGGCCGCAGGCCGGAGCCCATGGACGGCCGCTTGGCGCAGCAGCACACCTGGCCCGACCGGCGCCGCCGGAGGGACCTCACCGCGGACCGCGCTGTCCACCAGCTCCACAGCTGCGATGTCCGCGAAGGCAGGCACAACGGCCTGGGCCAGTTCTTGGCAGACATCGATGAGGCTGAGCCGGTGCCCCATCTGGGTGCGCACCCTTTCCAGCAGCGCCTGGGACCCTAGCGCTCGTTCCCGTTCGGTGACGTCGGCAGTCAATGTCACCAGTCCGAGCACTGTGCCGCTCAGGTCCTCGATGGGCAGGTAGGAGGCGGAGAGGACATGACGGCCGAGCTTGGCTGATCTCTCGGCACTCTGCACGAGCCGATTCACCACCGGCTTCCCGGATTCCAGGACACCGCGCGCCACCGCGGCCTCCTCATCGGTGGCGAAGCCGCAGACCTCGCTGAAGGGCGCGCCCGGCGAAGACCTGGCCGGTGTGTCACGCAGCCGGCCTGCGGGGAGGCTCACGCGCACGACGTTCAATTGATCGTCGAAGACCCGGAGCACCATGGGGGCGCGCGTGACGAGCGCCCGCAAGACGGCCGCGTCCTGCACCGTCGCATCGTCCTCCGCCGCGAGTACTCGCCACACCAGAGAATGGTCCTGGAGTGCTGGTTTGATCAACAGTGCACCGGGGCCCGGACATCCTTCGAGGGGCTTTCCACCGTTGGTGCAGAGGCTGCGGATGAGCGCTTCCGCTGACCGGCCGACTGCCTCGGCGGCGGTCCAACCGAACAGTTCCTCTGCTGAGTGCTCCCAACGGGTTATCCGGCCCTCCTCGTCGAGGAGGAGAAGCACGTCGTCGTGAGTCATGTGAAAGCACCTCCGCGCCGATCGCGGGGGCCTCCGGACACTCGCGAAGATCGACTGAATCCGCTTCTACCAGGGCTTTCACCTAGCACTCTATCTGCCGATCCCTGCTCACGAGGGGGGAACGCCAGCAGGAGAGCCAGCCGTAGCAAGAAGCTCAGCGCGGTTCTGCCCGATGGCCGGCATTGCGTCCGCCACCGCCGACGAGCGTGCAACGTTCTTTGCGAAGCTCAACTCACTCGAACAACACGGCACAGAAAAACGGCGCTTCGCAGCATCTCTGCTTTCGGGCTGGCACTCCTCAACGGCTCAGAAGAAGGAGTTCGCCGGTCTGCGTGCGTGACGATTTCAGCTACGGATGCCCCCTTCGGCATCGCTGTTCGCCGTGCTGGTCAGGATCGCGCTTGCGACCACGTCGAAGACGTGATCGGCGCGGGGCGCGAGCGAGCGCTGATCGCCGAGCCAGGCGAGCGCCTCCACCAGCGCGAACAGATCGTCGCCGTCGATGTCGGTCCGCGCCAGGCCCGCGGCCTGGGCGCGGACAAGGAGCCGGGCACCCGCCGCGCGCAGGGTGACGCACGAAGCGTGGAGTGCGGAATCGGGGTCCGCGATGGCGGCGGCCATCAGCACGACCGCACCCCGGTACTCGGTTGTCCATCCGACGCATTCGCGCAGCCATGAAACGAGAGCATCGCCGGGCGAGTCGTCCGTTGCGAGGGCGTCCGCCTTGGCGGTCAGCTCGCCGAAGCTCGTGTGGAGCAGGGCATCGAGCAGCGCCTCGCGTGTCGAAAAGTGCCGCAGCAGCGTCGCGAGACCGACATCGGCCCTGCGTGCGATGTCGCGCAGTGACACGTCGACGCCCTGCTCACTGATGGCGGCGCCCGCTACTGCGAGCAGGTGGTCGCGGTTCTTCCTGGCATCGGCCCGCATCTGTCCCCTTGAGTACTCGGGATCAGTGATCCATTTATTCGGGTCAGCGGTCCGATTACATGGATCACTGATCCGGATAAGAGTATCGTGTAGCGCGGGCAGGGGCGAGCCGCCCCCTGCGGCCGTCACCACCGTCCGTGCTGATGCGTCAATTGACGCGGAGTGCGTCGTGCGGCCGAGGCCCCTGTCGAGACGGGGACGGTCCGTCCAAGCGCAGGCGCGGGTGCTTGCTCGCGGCGCGCCGGAGGATGGCTCCCTGGACAGTTCGTTGCGCGGGCGGCGGGTGGTAAAGCGAGTGCCATCCGCAGGCCCGGGATGAAGCTCATCGGCGACGTCGCCTTCAGCGCCAACGACGAGAGCCGGCCTTACCTGGCAACCTGCCGTCACGGGGCAGCTTCAGGTGTGACACGAGGTCTCTGCCGGCGGTCTGGACGTCTCCTCATCAGGCCGTCCCGTGCAGCAGCCGGGACAGCTCGGCATTCAGGTCGATGCCGTCACCCTCCCGCCCGGACGGCACCAGGTGGTAGGTGCGCTCCAACCAGTGCGTCACCACTGAGAGGGAGGCTGTGAGGTGGGCGGCCCCGTGCGGAGGGGACAGTACGAGATTCAGCACGGCATCCGGCCCTGTGTGGGTGGGCCAATGTCGCACGTCCCCTTCTCCGCTCGGCCGGAGTGTGCCCTGCGCCAGCAGATCGCGGTCGAGCGCCCAGGCGACCGGTTCGTCGGTATCGGCATAGAAGACGATGTGCACGGCATAGGGGTCGTGCGGTTCGTACAGGAGACGGGTCGGCACCTTCACCCGCTGGTCCGGCGTGAGTGCGAACTCGGCATAGAGAGATTGATCTATGCAACGCTCATGATTCCAGCTGTAGGTTCACGGGCTGACGGGTGCACCACTGCAGCCGGCAGCGGTGCACCCACACCCTCCGAAGTCGGTGCCCGCGCATGTCCGGGCACACGCACGTACCTGTCCTGTGCTCCGACGGTCAGCCGGAGGTGTGGTCGTTGAGCCCGTGTGCCTTGGCACTCACGGTGACCCACTTATCGGCGTTCCAGCGGTGGAACTGCTGGCTGTCGTAGGAGTGCCGCCGGCCGCCGTTGTTGTGGTGCCACTTGTTGTCGTTCCGCTCCCACCTGCGGTGGCTGTCGTAGACATACAGGTCGTTGCTGCCGCGGTCGATGCGACGATTGCTGCTCTCGCGGTCGCGATCACGGTCGCCTCCGCGATTGCCGCCGTACTGGACGGTGATGCTGGAGGAGTGAGAGGCGTCCGCAGTGCGGTCTACGGACGGGTCGGACGTCGCCGATGCGGTGCCGCCTACTGCCAGCAGGGTGGTTGCTGCGACAGCGAGAGTGGCGGCCATGGTGGTGGTCCGTCGTCCAAACATGTGATTCATGATCATTTTCCTTGCTCTGCGCCCCTCTGACAGAGGGGCTGGCTATGGTCCGAGAAGGTGGTATAGGGCTGGCTATTGCCCCGAGAAGGAGGGGCGTCGGAGGTCCGCTCCTTGCCTGCGGACGGCCGGGTCGCCGGGCGCGGGCCAGGACCGCCCCGCATGCCGGCGGGAGCATGTTCAGCCGCGGTGAGTCTCGAGCAGTCGCAGCCAGATTTCGCCGAGGGTGGGGAAGGCGGGGACGGCGTGCCAGAGCCGGTCGAGGCGGACTTCGCCAGCGACGGCGATGGTGGCGGAGTGGACGAGTTCGCCGACGCCGGGGCCGGCGAAGGTGACGCCGGCGACGGTGCCCCGGTCGGTGTCGATGAGCATGCGGGCGTGGCCGCGGTAGTCCTCGCCGTACTGGTGGGCACCGGCGACGTGGGCGAGGTTGTAGTCGACGACCTTGATGCGGCGGCCGCTCTGTTCGATCTCGCGGCTGGTCAGGCCGACGGAGGCGACTTCGGGGGTGGTGAAGATGACCTGGGGGACGGCGGCCGTGTCGGCGGTGGCGACGTGCGCGCCCCAGGGGGCGTCGTCGACCTGCTCGCTGTTGGCGCGGGCGCCGATGACGGCGCCGGCGATGCGGGCCTGGTACTTGCCTTGATGCGTCATCAGGGCGCGGCGGTTGACGTCGCCGACGGCGTAGAGCCAGCCGCCGTCGACGTCGGTGACACGGAAGGTGTCGTCGACGGTGAGCCAGTCGCCGGGGGTGAGGCCGACGCTTTCCAGGCCGATGTCGCGGGTCTGTGGGGCGCGGCCGGTCGCCAGCAGGATCTCGTCCGTGGCCAGCTGTCCGCCGTCGGACAGCGTGATCCGTACTTCGCCGTCCTCGCGTGTCATGGACGTGGCGGTGGTGTTGAAGCGGATGTCGACGCCTGCTTCGAGCAGCCCCTCGGTGACCAGGTCGCCGGCGAAGGGTTCCATACGCTCCAGGAGCCCGTTTTCGAGGACGAGCATGGTGACCGGGGAGCCGAGGGCCTGCCAGGCGGTGGCCATCTCGACGGCGACGACGCCGCCGCCGACGATGGCGAGGCGGCCGGGTGCCTTGGTGGCGGTGGTGGCCTCGCGGCTGGTCCAGGGGCGGACGGTGTCGTATCCGGGGATGGAGGGCAGGGCGGCGCGGGTGCCGGTGGAGACGGCGACGGCGTGCCGGGCGGTCAGGTGGACGGTGTCGCCCTCCGAGGTCTGCACGGTGACCTGTTTGGGGCCGGTGAGGCGGCCGTGACCGCGTATGAGGTCGACGTTGACGGAGCTGAGCCAGTCGACCTGGTCCTCGTCCTTCCAGTAGGAGGACATCTTGTCGCGGTGTGCGAGGACCGCTTCGACGTCCAGGGGGCCGGCGACGGCCGGGTCGAGTCCGGGTACGCGGCTCGCGTCGGCACGTGCGACCACCGGCCGCAGCAGCGCCTTGCTGGGGTCGCAGGCCCAGAACGAGCATTCGCCGCCGATGAGGTCGCGCTCGATGATCACGGTGCTGAGTCCGGCGGCGCGGGCGCGTTCGGCCACGTTCTCGCCGACCGGCCCTGCGCCGATGACGATCACGTCGTAGGTGCGGGTGGTCTCGTTCGTCACTGCTGCGTTCGTCACTGCTGTGTTCCTCACTGTTTCGTTCGTCATTGCTTGCGTGCCTGGGCCGGGCTCTCCACGGCCGCTGACCCTTGCCGGCCGCGTTCGCCGTTGCCTGCCGCCGGACGGCGCCGGGGCCGCCGCACCGCACGGGGTCAAGGGGCCGTCACGGGCTGGGACGGCC
>LRTP01000487.1 GCA_001550305.1 Streptomyces diastatochromogenes | reverse complement strand
CGGCCGGTCGGGGTCGAGTCCGCGGGCCGCGGCGACGGCGACCGCGAGCCGCTGGGCGCGGACGAGTTCGGCGAGCGGGTCGAGTTCACCCGCCACCCACCGTCCCCCCGTGGCCCGTACCTGCTCGGCCAGCCCTTCGGGGGCCTCGCCGAGCATCCAGGTGGCCGTGCCGGCGGTGGTGACGCTGATGGGTCCGTGCCGGTACTCCATCGCCGGGTACGCCTCGGTCCAGGCCAGGGAGGCTTCACGCATCTTCAGCCCGGCCTCGTTGGCGAGCCCTACGGTCCAGCCGCGGCCGAGGAAGGTGAACTGCGCGCAGTCGACGAGCCCTTCGGGCAGCGGGGTCGCGAGCGCGGTGCGCGCGTCGGCGACGACGTCGTCGGTGTGCAGTCCGAGGTGGGCGCGGAACAGGGTGAGCGCGGTGGTCGCGAACCGGGTCTGCACCACGGAGCGTTCGTCCGCGAAGTCGAGTACGACGAGGTCGTCCGCGCGGTCCATCACGGGGGTCGCGGGGTCGGCGGTGATCGCGGTCGTCCGGGTACGTCCGCGCAGCCGCCCGAGGAGTTCGAGCACCTCGGTGGTGGTGCCGGAACGGGTGAGGGCGACCACACGGTCGTAGGAGCGGCCCTCCGGGAACTCCGAGGCGGCGAAGGCGTCCGTCTCGCCCTGCCCGGACCCCTCGCGCAGGGCGGCGGCGGCCTGCGCCATGAAGAAGGAGGTCCCGCAGCCCACGATCGCGACCCGCTCCCCCACTTCCGGCAGCGCGCCGTCGTGCGCCTTGGCCTGCTCGGCGGCGCGGATCCAGCACTCGGGCTGGCTCTTCAACTCATGCTCGACATGGGTCATGCCGTACCCCTCCCACTGACGCTGTCCATGCAAGATAGTGCAAGTTAAGGCTGACTTTCGAGCACAATCAAGCATGTCGACTGCGGAAATGCCAGGGAATGTGGTGCGCCGGGGGGTGCGCTAGGGTCGCGAAGGATCGAGGAACGGAGAGTGCGGATGTCGCGCGACGCCCGCTGGAAGGCCCTGCTGGAACTGCTCGTGGAGCGGGGCCGGCTGGAGGTCGAGCAGGCCGCGGCCGAGCTGGAGGTGTCACCCGCGACGATCCGGCGCGACTTCGACCAGCTCGCCGAGCAGCAGATGCTCGTACGCACCCGGGGCGGCGCGGTCGTCCACGGCGTGTCGTACGAACTGCCGCTGCGCTACAAGACCGCCCGGCACGCCACGGAGAAACAGCGCATCGCGAAGGCGGTGGCCGATCTCGTCGTGCCGGGCGAGGCGGTGGGCCTGACCGGCGGCACGACCACCACCGAGGTGGCCCGCGCACTGGCGGTACACCCCGATCTCGCCTCGGGGTCGCCCGCGCTGACCGTGGTGACGAACGCGCTCAACATCGCGGGCGAACTGGCCGTGCGGCCCCAGTTCAAGATCGTGCTGACCGGCGGGGTGGCCCGCCCGCAGTCGTACGAGCTGGTCGGGCCGCTCGCGGACGGTGTGCTCAGCCAGATCACCATGGACGTCGCCGTGCTGGGCGTGGTCGCCTTCGACGTGACGCACGGGGCCGCCGCCCACGACGAGGCCGAGGCGGCGATCAACCGGCTGCTGTGCGAGCGCGCCGAGCGTGTGATCGTCGCCGCCGACTCCAGCAAACTGGGCCGCCGCGCCTTCGCCCGGATCTGCGCGGCCGAGTCGGTGGACACACTGGTCACCGACGCGGCGGTGGACGAGGAGACCGTGCGGCGGTTCACGGAGGCGGGGGTCGGGGTCATCGCCGTCTGACGACCCCGACCGGCCCGCTGCCTCGACGCCGGACTCATGAACCCTGCCGCTGCGGCGCGGTGACCACGAGCGTGCGGATGTCGCGGCTGGTGGCGGAGGCGTCGGGCGCGACGAGCACCGTCCTCGGGCCGCCCGGGCGGTGCACGACGACACTGGGGAAGGCCGGTTCGGCCAGGGCGAGTTGCCCGGTGCCGGCGGCTTGCGGGTACATGCCGAGGCTTGCCCACACGGCCCAGGAGGACATCGCGCCGAGGTCGTCGTTGCCGACGAGGCCGTCGGGACGGTCGCTGAACAGGGTGGCCAGGGCGCGGCGGACGGTGTCGCGGGCGCGGTCGGGGCGCCCGGCGAAGTCGTACGCCCAAGGGGTGTCGAACGAGGGCTCGTTGCCGAGGTAGGCGTAGGGCTGGGTGCCGCCCGCGTTGAGCTGGGTGAAGAAGGTGTCGAGGCGGGCGGTGACGGCGGCGTTCCCGCCCATCAGGGTGAAGAGGCCGGGCAGGTCGTGCGGGACCATCCAGGTGTACTGGGCGGCGTTGCCCTCGACGTACTCGTTCGTCTGCGCGGGGGTGAAGGCCGGCCAGGTGCCGTCGGCCGCGCGCGGCTGGAGGTAACCGGTGGCGGGGTTGAAGAGGTTGCGCCAGCTCCTGGAGGCCTTCAGCAGGGTGTCGTAGGCGGCGGTGTCGCCCAGACGGTGGGCGAGCTGGGCCAACGCGTAGTCGGAGACGGCGTATTCGAGGGTGGTGGCCGCCGAGCCCCACACTCCCTTGGTGCCGGCGGGGATGTAGCCGAGTGCGTCGTACTGCGCGTGTCCGGGCCGCTGACGCTCGTCGTCGCGGCCCGCCATGGCGGCGCGCAGCAGACCGCGGGCGTCGAAGTCCGTGGCCCCGAAGGCGTACACGGCGGAGGCGATGACGGGCAGCGGGTCGCCGACCATGACGCCGGTGCCGCCGTTGGCGAGGGTCCAGCGGTCGAAGTAGCCCGCCTGGCGGCCCTGGTTGAGGACGGACTGCGCGATGTCGGAGGCTTCGTGCGGGGCCAGCAGGGCGAGCAGCTGGACCTGGGAGCGGTAGACGTCCCAGCCGGAGAAGTTCGCGTACTGGACGTGTCCGGCGGGGGTGGTGTGGATGTGGCCGTCCATGCCGGGGTAGCGGCCGTCGGCGTCGCTGAAGGCGCTGGGGTGCAGGAGCGAGTGGTACAGGGCGGTGTAGAAGACCCGGCGCTGGGTGTCGGTGCCGCCGCCGACACTGATGCGGCCGAGCCAGTCGTTCCACTGGGCACGGGCGGCCCACCGGATCTGGTCGTAGGCGTTCGTGTGCTGCTCGGCGGCGATGTTGCCGCGGGCGCCGTCGACGCCGACGAAGGAGACGCCGACGCGGACGGTCACCGTGCGTACGTCGGGGTCGAAGGAGACCTGCGCGGCGCCCGGTCTGCCGTCGGGGTGGACGACATGGGCGAAGGGGTGGTCGAACACGGCGTGGAAATAGAGCCGGTAGCGGTTGGCGGACTTGCAGAAGCCGCCGCTGTCGGTGAACCCGGACAGGGTGTCGGTGCCGATGTCGACCGTTCCCGTCGCCGCGTTGAACGCCTTGCCCGCGTCGACACTCAGCGCGGCGGGGCGGTCGTCGGTGGCCGGGTAGGTGAAGCGGGCGATGCCGGAGCGCTGGGTGGCGGTGAGTTCGCTGCCGATGCCGTTATCGAAGGTGACCCGGTAGTTTCCCGGTGTCGCCTGCTCGTTGGCGTGCGAGAAGGTCGCCTGCCCGCTGGTGTCGCCGGCGAGCATCGGCATGAAGGGCACGTTGCCGTAGTCCTTGCAGCCGGCCCCGGAGATGTGGGTGAGGCTGAACCCTCTGATCCGGTTGTCCCCGTACGCGTACCCGCCGTGCTGATAGGTCACCGTGTCCGGGCTCCACTGCACCCCGCCGAGGGGTGCGGTCGCGCCGGGGAAGGTGTTCCCGGCACCGCCGCCATGGCCGAAATCGGCCCCTCCGGGCGCGGTACCGACGAAGGGGTTCACGTACTGGGCCGGGTCGGCCACCGTGTCGTCCGCGGCGGCGGGTGTGGCCTGGGCGGACGACACGACGAGCACGGCGGCGCCGGCCAGCGCGGCCCGGCGGAAGGGGAATCGCAAGTGGGTCTCTCCGGGCTGTGGCGGGAGGGGCGACAGAGCATGAGGGCGACAGTCTCCCGGGGGATGTCGTCGCCTCCGCGCCGCCACGCCCGGAGATCACCCGCACGGCGGAGCGCCCGTTCTCACCCGACCGGCTCGTGCGACGCGGCGGGCTCCACCTGCGCACCCTCCACAACCGGCCACCCTGCGGCGCCCGAACGCACGCGCCAACTGGCTAGACTACGCACCCTCGTGCATGTGATCCGGTCACGTCCGATCACAGCCGTTCCCGAAGGGTTTCGACGCTTGATAGCCATCGAAGATGTCAGCAAGCGATATGCCGACGGCACGGTGGCCGTCGATCGCCTGTCCCTCCAGATACCGAACCACTCGATCACCGTGCTCGTCGGGCCTTCGGGGTGCGGCAAGACCACCACACTGCGGATGATCAACCGCATGATCGAGCCCAGCAGCGGCACGATCCGCGTCAACGGCGAGGACATCCTCCGCAAGCCGGTCAACGCCCTGCGCCAGTCCATGGGTTACGTCATCCAGAACGCGGGGCTCTTCCAGCACCGCACGATCCTCGACAACATCGCCACGGTGCCGCGGCTGCTCGGCTGGTCCAAGCAGCGCGCCCGCGCCCGCGCGGCGGAACTGATGGAACGGGTGGGCCTGGACCCGGCCATGGCCCGCCGCTACCCCTACCAGCTCTCCGGCGGCCAGCAGCAGCGCGTCGGTGTCGCCCGCGCGCTCGCCGCCGACCCGCCGATCCTGCTGATGGACGAGCCGTTCTCCGCCGTCGACCCGGTCGTCCGCCGGGGTCTGCAGGAGGAGTTGCTGCGCATCCAGGCCGAGCTGGGCAAGGCCATCGTGTTCGTCACCCACGACATGGACGAGGCCATCACGATCGGTGACCGCGTCGCCGTACTGCGCACCGGTGGCAAGCTCGCCCAGTTCGCCGCCCCCGACGAGCTGCTGTCGGCGCCCGCCGACGCGTTCGTGGAGGAGTTCCTCGGCGGCGACCGGGGCATCCGCGGGCTGTCGTTCCTGTCCACCCGCGACCTCGCGCTCGACCGCTCCCGGGTCTTCCCGGTCGGCAGCGACTGGCAGCAGCTCGCTGGCAAGCCGGGCGGCACGGAGCCGGTCCTGGTCACCGACGCGGACGGAAAGCCGCTGGGCTGGGCCGACCTGACGGTGTGGGCCGGTGACGTCCAGGCGCTGGAGCCGCATGGGCAGGCCTTCGAGGTGGGCAAGGACTCGCTGCGGGTCGCGCTGGACCGGGCGGTGCTCTCGCCCACCGGTCAGGCGGTCGCCGTGGACGGGGCGGGACGCGTGCTGGGGCTCGCCGGGCAGGAGACGGTCGCCACCGCGATCCGCGCGGCCAGGCAGCGCCGCCCCGCGGACTCCGAGGGCGTCTCCACGGTGAAGGCCTCGCGATGAACGGCTTCTTCGACATCCCGAGCGACCTCCAGAGCAGCTATCTCGGCCTGATCTCCACACACATGCAGGAGGCGCTGGTCCCGGTTCTCGTCGGCCTCCTGCTGGCGTTGCCGATCGGCCTGTTGTGCGTCCGCGTCAACTGGATCTATCCGCCGGTCCTCTGGATCACCACGGTGCTGTACGCGATCCCGTCGATCGCCTTCTTCGTGGTGCTCATCGACTACACCGGCCTCAGCAAAACCACTGTGATGATCCCGCTGACGCTCTACAGTCTGGTGGTTCTCGTCCCGGCGGTCGTCGACGGCGTCCGCTCGGTCCCCGAGGAGACGAACGCCGCCGCCGCGGCGATGGGCATCGGTTCGCTGCGACGCTACCTCCAGGTCCAACTGCCCATCGCCGTACCCGCGATCATGGCCGGACTGCGCGTGGCGACCGCCTCCAGCATCAGTCTGGTCAGCGTCGGCTCGCTGATCGGCAACCAGGGGGCGCTCGGCAACCTGCTCACCACCGCGATGCTCTACCACCGCCCTCTCCTCGCCGTGAACTCGGTCGTCACCACCGCCGTTCTCGCGGTGCTGGTCGACGCCGTGCTCGTCCTGCTGCGCCGCGTGCTCACCCCCTGGCAGCCCGCCTCCGGTCGCAAGGCCAAACGCCGTACGTCCACGATCGCGGGCGCCGCCCGCACCCCGGAGAGCGTCTCGTGAACGTACTCAACTTCATTCAGTCCTTCTTCTCCGACGGTTCCCACTGGCACGGGTACGACGGGATCCCGCAGCGCGTGTGGGAACACCTCCAGTACACCGCCGGGGCCCTCGCGATCGCCGCGGCCGTCGGCCTGCCCGTCGGCCTGGTCACCGGACACACCGGACGCGGCGGCAACGCGCTGGCCTTCGTGTCGGCGGGCGCCCGTGCGCTGCCCACCTTCGGGCTGCTGGTGCTGATGTTCGTCTGGCTCGGCCTCGGCATCGTGCCCGTGATGATCCCGCTCGTGGTGCTGGCGGTCCCGCCGATCCTCATCACCACCTACGAGGCGATCCGCACCCTGGACCCCTCCCCCGTCGACGCCGCCCGCGGAATGGGCATGCCGGAGGGGAAGGTCCTGTTCCAGGTCGAGGTGCCGGCGGCGCTGCCGCTGATCCTCAGCGGTCTGCGTTCGGCGGCGATCCAGATCGTGTCCACGGCGACCATCGCGGCCTATGTGAGCCTCGGCGGGGTCGGCCGTTACATCCTGGACGGCCTCTACCAGCGCAACTACGAGAAGGTGGTGGGCGGCGCGGCCCTCACCGCGATCCTGGCGCTGCTCGTGCTGGTGCTGTTCTGGGCCATTGCCCGGGTGGCGGTGTCCCCGGGAGTGCGCAGGCGCCGTACGGCCTGAGGAAAAGGGAAGAGAAAAGGGAAGATACAAGGGAAGAGGGGGGACGAGCCGCAAGGCCCGTCCCCCCTCTTCCTTCGTTCACTGCTGCGCGGTCGCCAGGGCGTGTTCGAGGACGACGAGGAGCGCGTCCCTCACGGACCCGCGCTCGCGGGCGTCGAACACGGTGAGCGGCACGTGGTCGCCGACGTCGAGGGCCCACCGTACGTCGTTCAGATCGTGTTCGACCTTGCCGTCGAAGGCGTTGACGGCCACCGCGAAGGGGATCTCGCGGTGCTCGAAGTAGTCGACGGCCGCGTAGCAGTCGTCGAGCCGGCGGGTGTCGACGATGACGAGCCCGCCGAGGGCGCCCTCGACCAGGTCGTCCCACATGAACCCGAAGCGCTCCTGGCCGGGGGTACCGAACAGATAGAGCTTCAGGGTCGGGTCGAGCGTGACACAGCCGAAGTCCATGGCGACGGTGGTCGTCATCTTCTCCGGGGTGTGGGAGAGGTCGTCGATGCCCGCGGCGACCGAGGTGATGGACGCCTCGGTGGTGAGCGGCTCGATTTCGGAGATGGCACCCACGGTGGTGGTCTTGCCCACGCCGAAGCCGCCCGCGATCACCATCTTCACCGGCATCGGCGGCCGGGGACCCTCGGTGTCAGCGCTCACGGATCGCGCCCCGGGAGTCGGGGATAGCTCGGAGACCATCGATAACCCTTCGCAATACGGTGGCGTCGCGGGCGGATTCGGCCTGCGGTGCGTACAAGGCCAGTTGACCGTCGGCGCGCAGATCGTCGGCGAGCACCCTGATCACATTCAAATGCATCCGCAGTTTCGCCGCGATCTCCGCCAGCGACTGCGGCTGGCGGCAGACCGTGATGATGTCGCGGTGCTGGTCGAAGACGAACGCGTCCAGCGTGGCCAGACCGAGATCCGTCGCGACGACCTGCGTCTCGATCGGAATCGTCGGCACCAGACTGTCACCGCCGGCGATCCGGCCCGCGGTCAGCAGGAATGGCCTGACGATCGACGGGGGGTGCTCCGCTCCCCATGCGTCGTCGTCGGCGGCTGATGGCTCGCCGGCCGTCATCTCGTCCTCACCCTTCACCTCGCGGGTCGTCCCGGCCTTCGTGACGCCCCCGCCGACCGTCAACCGGTCGGCGCGATCCCCACGGTGTTCTTGAGCTCCATGACCAGTTGCGGGCTCAGAGCGGCACCGGCGCGGTTGGCGAAGAGGGTCATCTCGTACGCGATGTTCCCGAGCTTCGCCTCCTTGGAGGCGACCACGCCGAGCACCGCGCCCGCGCCGAGCGCGGACACCAGGACGTGCCCTTCCTCCAGGTCGATGATGACCTTGTTGAGCCCGCCGAGGCCGTAGTTGCCGGACGCGCCCATGGCGAGGCTGGTGATCCCGGAGACGATGGCCGCGAGCCGCTCCGAGTCCGCCTTGCCGCGCAGTTGGGACACCGCGATCAACAGACCGTCGGAGGACACCCCGATCACGTCGACGACGCCGGCGGTCTCGGTGGCGAAACGATTGAGCAGCCAATTGAAGTCGGCAGCGGCGGCCTTCACGTCCGTCGCCTGTTCCACGGCCGCGGACTCCGGTCCACCTGTCCACATGGTCACTTGCTCATGCCTTCCGGGAATGAGGGTCTGTTGTTCTCTGTGCTGGAATCGCCAGAGATGTCGGGACGGCCCCCTGAACGGGCCGACCCGAAGCCGGTACCGCGAGCCTCTGTCGCGCTCTCGCGCTCGGCCCGCAGCACGGCTTCCTCGAACTCGTCGATCTCGGATCGTGCCGCTTCCGCGTCGGCGGTCTGCCAGGCGGGCGGCCGTGGGTTGGTGATGGTCTGTTTGGGCAGCCGGGTCGAGGCGGTGGTGGCCTGCAGGGTCGCCCCGCGCACGCGCCGTCGGAGCGGACTGGGGCCGCCCTCGCCCGGTCGCGCCGGG
>LRTP01000486.1 GCA_001550305.1 Streptomyces diastatochromogenes | reverse complement strand
CCGCTCGCCGGCCACCTGCTCCCCGGCCTGCGGCCCCCCGGTCGGCGGACCCCCGCGCAGGTCCGCGCCCGCGCAGAAACCATGTCCGGTCGCCGTGATCACGACGGCCCGTACGCCGGGGTCGCAGGAGGCGTGGGAAAGGTGCTGGATGAGGCGTTCGCGCTGGTCAGGGGTGATGGCGTTGAGGGCTTCGGGGCGGTTGAGGGTGATCCACGCGACGTGGTTGTCAGTGGCGTGCAGTACCAATGAGTCGACGGGATCGGCAGATTTCGCGGCAGATGTCTCGGGGGAGGATGTCATGGGGGTGCTCCGGTTCTTACGGGGGGCGGTGCGGCGGGGGCGGGCGATGGCGCGGGGGCTGGAGCGCTGGGGGTCAGCGGCAGACGACCAGCGCGTCCAGCGCGACCGCTCCCTGGCCCCTGGGCAGCACCATCAGCGGGTTGATGTCGAGCTCGGCGATGTCGTCCCCGAGTTCCAGCGCCATGCGCTGTACGCGCATGACGACCTCGACCAGCGCGTCCACATCCACCGGCGGCCCCCCGCGCACGCCCTCCAGAAGGGCCCGCCCGCGCAGCTCGCCGAGCATGCCCCGCGCCTGGTCCTCGCCGAACGGCGGCACGCGGACGGCCGCGTCCCGCAGCACCTCGACGAGCACGCCGCCCAGCCCGACGGTCACGGTCGGCCCGAAGAGCTGGTCGTGCGTGACGCCCACGACCATTTCCACGCCCCGCTCGACCATCTGGCACACCAGCACCCCGTCGAGCGAGATCCCCTCGTAGCGCGCGATGTCGGTGAGCTCGCGGTAGGCGTCCCTGACCTGGCTGGCGGAGGTCAGTCCGATCTTCACCAGACCCAGTTCGGTCTTGTGGGCGATCTGGGCGCCGGACGCCTTCATGACCACGGGGTAGCCGACGAGACTCGCCGCGCGCACGGCCGCCGCCGCGCTGGTCACCAACTGCTCGCGCGGCACCCGGATCCCATAGGCCCGCAGCAGCTGCTTCGCCGCGTGCTCGCTCAGCTGCTGCCCCGGCCGCATCAGCGCCTGCGTCTTGCGGAAGGACGGCGAGGGAGTGCGGGGAGCCTCGTCGAAGGGGGAGCGGTAGGCGGCGACGAACCGGTGGTGGTCCAGGTAGGCGCGCACGGCCGTGATGCAGTTGGCGAAGGTCCGGAAGGTGGCGACCTTCGACGAACCGAGCAGCGTCTCGCGGTAGGCGGCCTCGGTGCCGACGGGCGAGCCCCACACCACGCACACCAGCTTGTCCGTCTGTTCCGCCGCGTCCACCAGGTCCTGTGCGAGCTTGTCGCTCATCGGAGGAAAGGGCCCGGTGATCGGACAGATCAGCACGCCGACCTCCGGGTCGGCGAGGATCGCGTCGATGATCTTCCGCCCGCGCCAGTCGCCGACCGGGTGCCCGCCGTTGTCGACGGGATTGGTCACGCTCAGGTACTCGGGTATCCACTGGTGCAGCTCGGCCTGCTTGGGGGCGGAGAGATTCGGCAGGGGCAGCCCCGCCGCCGTCGCCAGGTCGGCGAAGTGCGCCCCCGTGCCGCCCGAGATCGAATAGACCACGACACCCTCCGCCCGCGGGGCGCGGGCGCGGGCCAACAGGGCGGCGGTGTCCTGGAGTTCGTCGAGCCCGTCGACGCGGATCACGCCGTACTGCCGCATCGCCGCGTCCACCACCGTGTCGGCGCCGGTCAGCTTGCCGGTGTGTGAGGCGGCGGTGCGGGCGCCGGTCTCGGTGCGGCCGACCTTGACGGCGACGACGGGCACTCCGCGGCGGGCGGCGCGGTCGGCGGCGAGCAGAAAGGAGCGGCCGTCCTTCAGCCCCTCGACGTAGCAGGCGATCGCGCCGATCTCCGGCTGCTCGGAGAAGTAGGAGATGAAGTCGGCGGTCTCGAGGTCGGCCTCGTTGCCGGTGGGCGCCCAGTGGGAGAGCCGTACGCCCAGCTCCTGCATCGCGAACACCGGCCGGCCCTGGTGTCCGGACTGGGTGATGAGGGCGATCGCGGGACCGTCGAGATCGTCGCGGAACTTCTCGAAGGCGTTGAGGTTGGTGTTGGGCCCGAGGAGCCGGAGGCCCGCGCGGCGTACGGCGGCGGCGAGGTGGGCCTGGGCGGCGGCGCCCTCGGCCCCGGTCTCGGCGAACCCGGAGGCGAAGGCGACGGCGAACTTCACCTTGGCCTCGGCCAGTTCCCCGATCACGGGGAGCGGGTCGCCGACGAGGAGCACGGCCAGATCGACCTGCTCGGGCAGGTCGGCGAGGGAAGGGGAGCAGGGGATGCCGAAGACGGACTGACGGGTGGGGTGCACAGGGTGCAGCCGGGCGCCGACCCGCTCGGCCCAGGCGATCAGCTGCCGGGTGATGCCGGTGTTCGGCCGGCCCTCGGCGTCCGAGGCGCCGACGACGGCCACGGACTCGGGACGGAAGAAGCGGTCCAGATCGGGTGCGTCGGCGTACAGCGGACGGCCGCTGACGTCCAGGTCGTCGACGTCGGCCGGGCGGCCGTGCACGACGGGTGAGGGCTGCTCGCCGCAGGCGATGACGCGGGCCCGGCGGGAGTCGGTGGTGAGGGTGCCGTGGGTTGATCCAAGCATCGGTCCGCCCGCTCCTGTGTGACAGCCAATTAACTGACGCACTGTCAGATTACTTAACTGACGCCGCGTCAGGAACCGTCGTGCAAGCAAAAGGCTGGGCGGCGGGGATCTGGTTCGTACCCGCCGCGCGCGGGGCCGGAACCCGTGGAGGTGCCGCACAACCTTCAACTCCCCTTGATCGTCTATGACATGGCCCTGTCGGCTCACGTCGGCCAAGCCACCGCTTCTCTCCTTCTCGTCACCTTTCTTCTCGCCCTGGGGGATGTCATGAGACCTGTCTCCTTCGGCCGCGCGCTGCGGCTCGGAGCCTGTACGACGCTCGCGGCCGGACTTGTCACCGTGGGGCTCACCGCCGCCCCCGCGCTGGCCGAGACCGAGTCCGACCAGCTGTGGATCGACGCACCCTCCGAGCAGACCCTGCCGCTCGGCACGGACGGCGGCGCGCCGCAGAGCCGGACGATCGACGTGGGGATCTACCACGACAACGGCCACTTCACGGTGACCGACGGCAAGGTGAGCGTCGACGCCTCCGGGCTGGCCGGGGTCGGCGAGGTGACCTGGCCGGACAACTGCGCGCCGAACGGCGCGACCGCGGTGTGCAGCGTGCCGGACGTGCCCGTGATCGGGTCCGACTACAGCCGGCAGATCCACCTCGGGATCCGCGCGGTCGCCGGTGCGCAGGCCGGGGCGCGGGGCAGGATCACCTACGGGGCGACGGCCACCGGTGGCCCCGACGGCACGCTCACCGCGCCCGAGGACAGTTTCGAGACCGACTTCACGCTCGCCTCGGGCCCCGACCTCTCCCTCGCCCCCGTGGCCGACGTCGAGCACGCGCAGCCGGGTGGCACCGAGACGATCCCCTTCGCGCTGACCAACAAGGGCAACGAGAGCGCGCACGGCGTCACGGTGAAGATGACGGCGTCGTACGGGGTGGACTTTCTGAACAAGTACGACGCCTGCGCCTACACGCGGACGGGCGGTGACGAGTACGCGCCGATGACGGACGCGACCTGCACGTTCGACCAGGTGCTGGCCCCCGGTGACTCCTTCGAGCTGCCCGCGCCGCTGCAGCTGGCGATCGCGCGGCACGCGCTGAACGACCGGCTGGACATCAGTGTCGACCCGGCCGACGGCGCGACCGACCTCGCGAGCCGCGACAACTACGCGGCCCTGCAGATCGGCACGGACAACACCGCCGACTTCTCGGTGACCGGCGCCGCGGTCACCGGTACGGCGGGCCAGACGGTGACCGCCCCGCTCACCTTCAAGAACAACGGCCCGGCCTGGTTCGCGAACCTCGGCTCCGGCGACCCGGCCGCCAAGGTCAGACTGATCGTCCCGACCGGTACGACGGTCACCGGCGTCCCCGCGGACTGCGTCCCGCACACCCTCACGGGCGGGTACTACGAGAAGCGGACGGGCGCCCCGCGCTACGACTGCGCCCTCCCCTACTGGGTGTCCGAGAACACCGAGCGCACGTACGCCTTCCAGCTGAGGATCGACGCGGCGGTGCCCGGCACGACCGGTGAGGTCGGCATCCACCCCGAGTTCGGCGACTTCGCCTTCGACCCGGACACCACGAACAACACGGCGGTTCTCGCCGTCAACTGACGACGACTCAGCGCGCGGCGCGGGTGTCGCCCGTGTCGCGCGCCCCCGTCTTCGCCCCCGCCGTCGCCCCTGCCTCCGCTTTCGACGCCGCCTTCCCCGCCTTCTGCGCGGTCCTCGCGACCGCCTTCGCGATCTTCTCCGCGTCGAGGGCGAGTTCGCGGAACATGCCGCTGATGGGGTTGGTGAAGCCCGTGAAGTAGAGGCCGGGTGCCTTCTTCGGGGTGCGGGCGCCGTGCACGACCGGGCGGCCACGCCCGTCGAGGACGTCGAGGTGGCCGACGATGCCCTCCAGGGCGCGTACGTACCCCGTCGCGGCGATCACGACGTCCGGGTCGATCCGCCTCCCGTCGGCGAGGACGACCTTGTCCTCCTCGAAGCCCTCCACCGCGGCCACGACCTCGACCCGACCCTTGCGGACGGCGTTGATGAGACCGACGTCCTGGACGGGGATGGAGCCTTCGTTGACGCGGGAGTAGAGGCCGGTGTCGGGGCGGGGCAGTCCCTGCGCCGACAGGTCCGGCACGCTGACCTTGGCCATCGGCCCGGCGAGTGCGTCGACGAGGCGCACCGGCAGCCGTCGTACGAGGATCCCGGTGAACTGGGCGGCCCAGCCCGCCGTGGAGCGGCGCACGATGTGCGGCGCGGTGCGCACGGCGAGCCGTACCCGGGAGGCGCCGCCCTCGACCAGGTCCACGGCGATCTCGGCGCCCGTGTTGCCGACGCCGACGACGAGGACGTCACGGCCGGCGTAGGGGGCGGGGTTGCGGTAGTCGCCGGCGTGCAGGAGTTCGCCGGTGTACGAGTCGCGGCCGGGCCACTCGGGCAGGCGCGGGGTGTGGTTGTGGCCGGTGGCGACGACCACGGCGCTGCCGGTCAGCTCGCGGCCGCCGGTGGCGTGCAGCAGCCAGCCGTCGCCACCCGGGGCGGGCTCGACGCGCGAGACCTCGACGCCCGTGACGATCTCCAGCTGGTGGTGCTCGGCGTACTTCTCCAGGTAGCGCACCACGTTGTCGCGGGAGACCCACCGCCCGAAGGAGCGCGGCATCGCGAGGCCGGGCAGGCCGGACAGCCGCCGGGTCGTGTGCAGGTGCAGCCGGTCGTAGTGGCGCCGCCAGGACGCCCCGACCTGGTCGGACTTCTCCAGTACGACGGCCCGTACGCCCTGGGCGCGCAGCGCGTACGCCGTCGCGAGTCCCCCGGGGCCGCCGCCTATGACGTACACGGGGCGGTCTTCGTGGGACGGCACCGGGCGGGGTGTCGAGGAAGCAGTCGAGTCGGCCATGTGCGCGAGCGTAATCACGTCGTCACTTGATAGGTCTCGGTCAAGCCCGGAATCGGTTGCGAACTGATCACGACTGTAGGAGGAGTGGGTGGGGCCGGTGGCGTAGGTCACTCGGTTGTGTTCGAAGCGGGGGGACGAGTGAAGGGGAGGGTGGCGTACGCCTCTTGCGCGGGCGCCTTCCGTGCGCTGAACTGACGTACCGTCAGATATCGAAGGGGGCGTGGACTGCCATGGACACGATCTGGCTCGGCGGAGCGGAGTGGCTGGCCGTGCTGCGGATCGGGCTCGGGCTGTGGTGGCTGGAGAGTTGGCGGCACAAGGACAAGAAGGGCTGGTTCGAGCGGGGGACCGGGATCGCCTGGGCGGCGGACGTCGCGGGCAAGCACCGGTGGAACGCGGTGCGCTCCGGCTTCGACGTCGTGGTCGCGCCCCGGCCGCGGACGATGGCGTACGTCGTCGTGTACGCGGAGCTGGCCCTCGGGCTGGGACTGGTGGCCGGGTTCCTGACGCCGATCGCGCTGGTCGGCGGACTGCTCCTCAACGTCCTGTACTTCACCCTCATGATCCACGACTGGGCCGAGCAGGGGCAGAACGCGATGATGGCGCTGATCTCGGTCGTCGCCTTCTTCGGGATGGGGTGGCAGACGTGGTCGCTGGACAGTGCGATCGGCCTGTTCTCGTGAGGCGCGGGCCGACCGGGGCCGGGGTGAACTCGTGACCGGGGAGCGCGCGTCGAGCGGGGAGCGTCCGTCGGGCGAAGTGCGTGCGGCGGACACGGCGCGTGCGTCGGGCGGGGCGCGTTTCGATCTGCCCGAGGTCGATGCCTTCACCCGGCCGTACTGGGACGCGGCGGCGGAGGGTCGGCTGCTGATCCGCCACTGCGCGGGCTGCGACCGGGCCCACCACTACCCCCGGGAGTTCTGCCCGCACTGCTGGAGCGAGGACGTGCGCTGGCGGCCCGCGAGCGGCCACGCCACGCTCTACACCTGGTCCGTCGTGCACCGCAACGACCTCCCGCCGTTCGGCGAGCGGGTGCCGTACGTCGCCGCGGTCGTCGACCTCGCGGAGGGGCCGCGCATGATGACCGAGGTGGTGGAGTGCGAGGACGACGCGCTGCGGATCGGGATGGGGCTGGAGGTCACGTTCAGGGCGGGGGTGCCCGTGTTCCGGCCACGGTCCGGCGCTGTCCCGCCTCCTTCCTCCGCCGTCCCGTCCCCCTCCTCCGCGTCGAAAACCACTTCCTGAACCCCTTTGGGCCCCGTGAATAATGGCCGGATGTCCGACGTTCACGAGAAGTCCCTCGCCCATCCCTTCCCCGTGGTCGACGGCCACGGCCTGCGGCTTCGCCCCTGGGACCCGGAGTCCGAGGCCGATGTCGCGACCTGGCTGCGAGGGCTGTCCGACCCGGAGTTCCAGCGCTGGAACACCCCGGTCAAGATCGTCCGGGACCTGGACAGCGCCCGTGACTCGCTCCGCTCGCGCGCCGAGGCCGTCGCCGAAGGCACCGCCGTCGCCTTCTGCATCACGGACGCGGCCACTGGTACGACCCTCGGTCACATAGGCGTCAACGACATCAACCACGTCATACGCGTCGGCATCGTCGGCTACTGGGTCCTTCCGGAGGCCCGCGGACACCAGGTCGCCACCCGTGCCCTCGCCCTGGCCGCCCGCTACGCCTTCGGCGCCGTCCGTCTGCACCGCGTCGAACTGGGCCACGCCCTCGGCCACGACGTGTCCTGCCGGATCGCCGAGCGGTGCGGGTTCCCGTACGAGGGGACGCTGCGGGAGGCGATGTTCGAGTCGGGGCGGCACGACGCGTTCCGGGACGTACACCTGCACGCACGGATCGCGACGGACCCGGAGCCGACGCTGCCGCCGACGGGCTCCGGGCCCCGGTAGAACCCGGTCCGGCACGGTGCGCGGGGCCGGGAAAACCGGAGGCACCGGGCATGCCGTGCGGGGGATCATGCCGGGTATGACTCGTGACGCGCGTGGCTGGGTGTTCACCCACGATCTGGACGAATTCCTCACGAGCGCGGGGGACTTCCTGCGCTCGCGGCCCGCGGCGCACACCGTGGCGCTGTCGGTGACCGACGCGCTGCGCAGACGAGGGCCGGACGTGTACGGGGAGGAGGCACCGTTCTTCGGCCGGTTCGCCGACGCCGACGGGGCGGATGAAGGGGAGGGCGACGGGGTCGCTGGGGTGTCGGCCGTGCTGTTCCACACCCCGCCGTACCAGCTCAACCTCACCGACCTCCCGGCGGAGGGCATCGACGCGCTGGCCGCGCGGCTCGCGGACGAGGGGTACTCGTTCCCGGGCGTCGGCGGTCCGGTGGACACGGCCGCCGAGTTCGCCGCCGCCTGGGAGCGCCACGCCGGCGCGCGGGCCCAACTCAGAAGAAGCGAACGGCTGTACCGGCTCGGTACGCTCACGCCGCCGACGCCCGTTCCGCCGGGCCGCGCCCGGGTGGCCGGCGAGAGCGACCACGCGCTCGTCGCGCGCTGGTACTCCGAGTTCGCCGGGATCTTCGGGCGCAACGAGAGGCAGGACCCGGACCGCTGGGCCGAGAGCCGACTCGCGTACGGCGGTGTCACGCTCTGGGAGACGCCGGACGGTACGCCGGTGGCCATGGCCGGAGGGACCCCCCTGATCGCCGGGCAGATCCGGGTCGCCCCCGTCTACACCCCGGCACCCCTGCGCGGACGCGGCTACGCGGGGGCCGCCACCGCCGAGGTCAGCAGGGCCGCGCTGGCCGCCGGAGCGGACGAGGTGCTCCTCTTCACCGACCTCGCCAATCCGACCAGCAACGGCCTCTACCAGCGCATCGGTTACCGCCCCGTCGCCGACTTCGCCGTCTACGACTTCGCGAAGTAGTCGTCTGCGACAACCCGTCTGCGACAACCCGTCTGCGACAACCCGTCTGCGACAACCCGTCTACGGCAACCCGTCTACGGCAACCCGTCTACGACTTCGCGAAGTAGTGGCCCTCTTCGAGGTCCTCGACGAGTCCGGGCCGCTCGGGGTGCCATCCCAGCCGCTTCCGCGTGAGGGTGCTCGACGCCGGGATGTCCATCGCGAAGAAGTGCCCGAGCCAGCCGAAGTGGTCGGCCGCCTCCTCGCGAGGGACGGCGGCGACCGGCAGCTTCAGGTACCGGCCGACGGCGTCGGCGATGTCGCGGACCGGTACGCCCTCGTCGCCGACCGCGTGCAGCCGCGCGCCGCCGGGCGCCTCCTCCAG
>LRTP01000485.1 GCA_001550305.1 Streptomyces diastatochromogenes | reverse complement strand
CCGGCGGCAGCTGCCGCCGGGCCCCTCCCCGTCACCGATTCCGCCGGAATCCGCGTCCGCGTGCTCAGGCCTCCGACGTGGCGTCGACCGGCTCCTTGGCGCCCGCCGGCGCGCCGACGCCCACGGGCTCGGTCGCCGCGGAGCCGCCGAGCTTCTGCTTCACGAAGGCGATCACGAGCACGATCGCGGCGACGAGCAGCGACAGCAGTACGGTCTCGCGTCCGTCGTGTTCCGTGTCGGTCAGCATGTAGCCGAGGACGAAGACGATCAGTGCGGCCGTCGCCCAGGTCAGGTAGGGGTACAGCCACATCTTCACGACCAGCTTCTCCGGCGCCTCGCGCTGGATGATCTTCCGCATCCGCAGCTGCGAGAAGCAGATGACCAGCCAGACGAACAGGGCGACCGCGCCGGAGGAGTTGACGAGGAAGAGGAAGACCGAGTCCGGGAACTTGTAGTTGAAGAAGACGGCGACGAAGCCGAAGACGACCGAGACGACGATCGCGGCCATCGGGACACCGCGCGAGGTGGTCTTCGCGAACACCTTGGGCGCGTCGCCGCGCTCGCCGAGCGAGAACGCCATCCGGGAGGCCGTGTAGAGCCCGGAGTTCAGGCAGGACAGCACGGAGGTCAGCACGATGAAGTTCATGATCTCACCGGCGTGCGCGATGCCGAGGGAGTCGAGGGCGGCGACGTAGGAACCCTTGTCCTTGATGGAGGGGTCGTTCCACGGCAGCAGGGACACGACGACGAGGATCGAGCCCAGGTAGAAGACGCCGATGCGCCAGATGATGCTGTTGGTGGACTTGGTGACGGCCCGCTGCGGGTCCTCGGACTCACCGGCGGCGAGGGTCGCGATCTCGCTGCCCATGAAGGAGAAGACGACCAGGAGCACACCGGTGAGGATCGCGCCGGGCCCGTGCGGCAGGAAGCCGCCGTGCTGGGTCAGATTCCCCAGGCCGGCCTTCGGGGCGTCGACACCCGGCAGCACGCCGAAGATCGCGAGGCCGCCGACGATGATGAACGCGCCGATCGCCACGACCTTGATTCCGGCGAACCAGAACTCGAACTCACCGTACGAGCCGACGGAGACCAGGTTGGTCGCGGTGAGCACGATCATCACGATGAGCGCCCAGCCCCACTGCGGTACGCCGGGCATCCACCCTTCGAGGATCTTGGCTCCCGCGGTCGCCTCGACGGCCAGTACGACCACCCAGAAGAACCAGTACAGCCAGCCGATCGAGAAACCGGCCCAGCGTCCGAGCGCGCGGTCCGCGTGCGCGGAGAACGAACCGGAGGTCGGGTTCGCGGCGGACATCTCGCCCAGCATCCGCATCACCAGCACCACGAGCGTGCCGACGAGGGCGTAGGAGAGGAGGATTCCGGGGCCCGCGGTGGCGATACCGGAGCTGGAGCCCACGAAGAGGCCGGCTCCGATGACGCCACCAATGGCGATCATGGTCAGATGACGGTTCTTGAGTCCTGCCTGGAGGCCCGAACCGGGTTCTCCGGGGCCTCCGGGGCCGCTTGCGGCCTTTGTGGGGGTCGGCTGCGAGGTCATGAGGGGGATTCCTTTGCGCCGGGTGAGCAGATTCCCGTACGAGCGGTGTACGGACCCGAGCGGGTCCTTGTAGGGACCCTGTAACGAGCCGGTCCAGTGAATCGGAGGCAAAGGAATTCGTGAACCTTTGAATCCAGATCGTTACTTGAGGTTTCCTTGAGGTTTGTAGTGTTGCTCACAGTTTTCGCTGGCGACACCCGGCGACGCCGATCCGAAACGGCCGTGTCACACTCGGACCATGCGCGTGTATCTCGGCTCCGATCATGCCGGTTTCGAACTCAAGAACCACCTCGTCGAGTGGCTCAAGGCCGCCGGGCACGAGCCCGTCGACTGCGGGCCCCTCATCTACGACGCCCAGGACGACTACCCGCCGTTCTGCCTCCGCGCGGCGGAGCGTACGGCGGCCGATCCCGAGGCCCTCGGCATCGTGATCGGCGGCTCCGGCAACGGGGAGCAGATGGCGGCGAACAAGGTGGACGGGGTTCGTGCCGCGCTCGCCTGGAGCGAGGAGACTGCGTCGCTGGGGCGGCAGCACAACAACGCCAACGTGGTGGCGGTGGGTGCGCGGATGCACTCCGAGGAGGAGGCGACGAAGTTCGTGGAGGTCTTCCTCTCCACGCCCTTCTCCGGTGACGAGCGCCACGTTCGTCGCATCGACATGCTTTCGGCCTACGAAAAGACCGGCGACCTCCCGCCCGTCCCGCCCCACCACCCCCAGCAGGCCTGAGCCTCCGACCGCGGGCGGGCAGGGGTTGCTCGCGCCCCGGTTCCCCGGCCTCACGTCGTTCTTCGGCTGCGGGTGGGTGGGGGTTGGTCGCGCCCCTAGGGGATCGGGGCTGCGCCCCGGATCCCTGGCCTGGTGTCGTTTTTCGGCCGCGGGCTGGTGGGGGTTGGTCGCGCAGTTCCCCGCGCCCCCAAAGGAACGGGGCTGCGCCCCGGATCTGGCCTCACGTCGTTCTTCGGCCGCGGGCCGGTGGGGGCTGGTCGCGCAGTTCCCCGCGCCCCTAAAGGCTTCCACCTCGGCCCGTACTTTCAGCCTGTCCGGCGTTTGAGGACGAGGCCGTTCAGGCCGATGCGGGAGGTCCGGGGCGGATGCCCGCAGGGGTCCAGGGGGCGGTAGCCCCCGGTGGGGTGCAAGGACGGAGCCCCGCGGGGTTCAGGGACGGAGCCTCGCAGGGGCCAGGGGGCGTAGCCCCTGGTGGGGTGCAGGGGCGGAGCCCCGCGGGGGGTTCGGGGGCGTAGCCCCCGGTGGGGTTGAAGGGGCGGAGCCCCTGGGGATGGGACGGGTAGGGGCGGCGGGGGCGAGATCCGGTCGTTCCCGGAGGTCCTGGAAGGGGCTGGTACTGCCATCCCGGCCCGACAGCCACTAGATTCAGTTCATGGCGGACACCAAGCGCGAAATCGAGCGAAAGTACGAGGGTCCCCCGGCCGGCGGCGACGCGCCACTCCCGGACCTGACCTCCGTCCCAGGAGTCTCCGGCGTCATCGACAAGGGCGTGGCCGAACTGGACGCCACCTACTACGACACGGCCGACCAGCGGCTCGCCACCGCCTCCCTCACCCTCCGCCGCCGCACCGGCGGCGACGACGCGGGCTGGCACCTCAAACTCCCCGTTTCCGAGGGCGTCCGCGACGAAATCCGCGCCCCGCTCTCCGACACCGTCCCCGAAGACCTGACCGCCCTCGTCCGCTCCCGCATCCGCGAGGCCGAACTGGTCCCCGTCGTACGTCTCCTGTCGGCCCGAGACATCCGCCACCTCGTCGACGCCTCCGGCACCCTCCTGGCCGAGGTCAGCGTCGACCGCGTCCGCGCGGAGCGCCTCAGCGGCGGTGCGGGCAGCGCGGAATGGACCGAGATCGAGGTGGAACTCGCCGACGACGGCGATCCGGCCTTCCTCGACAAGGTCGAGAAGAAACTCCGCAAGGCGGGCATCAAACGCTCCGCCTCCGCGTCCAAACTGGCCAAGGCCCTCGACGACACGGCCCCCCGCAAGCCGGAGAAGGCAGGCAAGGCCCGAACGACCGGCAAGGTCGCTGACGTGTCGAAGGCGACGACGAAGGCCGCGAAGCCCGAACCCCCCGATTCGACCCCGCGCACCGCGGGCGACCACATCCTCACCTACGTCCGCGCCCAACGCGACGCGATCGTCGAGCTCGACCCCGCCGTCCGCCGCGACGTGCCCGACTCCGTGCACCGTATGCGCGTCGCCACCCGCCGCCTCCGCAGCACCTTCCGCTCGTACGGCAAGATCCTCGACCGCACCGTCACCGACCCGATCGGCGTCGAGTTGAAGTGGCTCGCCGCCGAGCTGGGCGTCGACCGCGACCAGGAGGTCCTCACCGAGCACCTGACGACGGCGCTCGACGACCTCCCGTCCGACCTGGTCACGGGCCCCGTCCAGGCCCGTCTGAGCACCTGGTCGGGGGCCCGCCGCTCCGGCTCCCGGCAGCACCTGATCGCCGTACTGGACGGCAAGCGCTACCTGGACCTGCTGACGACCCTGGACACCCTGGTGGCCGGCCCGCCCCTGCGGGAGGCGGCCTCTAAGAAGCCCGAGAAGGTGATCGCCAAGGCCGTACGGAAGGACTTCGAGAAGGTCGCCGACCTGGTCGGCGAGGCCCTGGAACTGCCGCCCGGCTCCGAGCGCGACCTCGCGATGCACGACGCCCGCAAGAAGGCCAAGCGCACGCGCTACGCGGCCGAGGCGGCCACCCCCGCCCTCGCCGACCCCGCCGCCGACCTGGTCAAGTCGATGAAGTCCCTGCAGACGCTGCTGGGCGACCACCAGGACAGCGTGATGGTCCGCGGGGCCCTGCGGGAGCTGGCGACGGAGGCGCACGCGGCGGGCGAGAACGCGTTCACGTACGGGGTGCTGTACGGCCGCGCGGAGCAGCGCGCGGCGGCCGTGGAGGCGGAGCTGCCGGGGGAGTGGGAGGCGATCGAGGACAAGGGCGCCGTCTGAGGCGTACGGGGGCCGGCCGCGGCCGCGTTAGGCTGGATGGTCAACCCTGTCTGTACCTCCCAGCTCACGAAGGTTCGCGAGATGCCTGTCGAAGCCGCTGTATCGGTGTTTCCACAGCTCGAAGCTCTGCTCCCGCATGTGCAGAAGCCGATCCAGTACGTCGGCGGCGAGCTCAACTCCACGGTCAAGGCCTGGGACGCCTGTGACGTCCGCTGGGCGCTGATGTACCCGGACGCGTACGAGGTCGGGCTGCCCAACCAGGGCGTCATGATCCTTTACGAGGTGCTGAACGAGCGCGAGGGCGTCCTCGCCGAGCGCACGTACAGCGTCTGGCCGGACCTGGAGGAGCTGATGCGCGAGCACCGGGTCCCCCAGTTCACGGTGGACAGTCACCGCCCGGTGAAGGCCTTCGACGTCTTCGGTCTGTCCTTCTCCACGGAGCTGGGCTACACGAACATGCTGACGGCCCTGGACCTGGCCGGGATCCCGCTGGAGTCCAAGGACCGTACGCTCGACGACCCGATCGTCCTGGCCGGCGGCCACGCGGCGTTCAACCCCGAGCCGATCGCCGACTTCATCGACGCGGCGATCATCGGTGACGGCGAGCAGGCCGTGCTCGACATGACGGAGATCATCCGGGCCTGGAAGGCGGAGGGCCGCCCGGGCGGCCGCGAGGAGGTCCTCTTCCGCCTGGCGAAGACGGGCAACGTCTACATCCCGGCGTTCTACGACGTCGAGTACCTCTCCGACGGCCGTATCGCCCGTGTCGTGCCCAACAAGTCGGGTGTCCCGTGGCGTGTGTCCAAGCACACGGTCATGGACCTCGACGAGTGGCCGTACCCCAAGCAGCCGCTGGTCCCGCTGGCCGAGACGGTCCACGAGCGGATGTCGGTGGAGATCTTCCGCGGCTGTACGCGCGGCTGCCGCTTCTGCCAGGCGGGCATGATCACCCGCCCGGTGCGCGAGCGCTCGATCACGGGCATCGGCGAGATGGTGGAGAAGGGCCTGAAGGCGACGGGCTTCGAGGAGGTCGGCCTGCTGTCCCTCTCCTCCGCCGACCACTCGGAGATCGGTGACATCGCCAAGGGCCTGGCGGACCGCTACGAGGAGGACAAGATCGGCCTGTCCCTCCCCTCGACCCGTGTGGACGCCTTCAACGTCGACCTGGCGAACGAGCTGACGAGGAACGGCCGTCGCTCCGGTCTGACCTTCGCGCCGGAGGGCGGCTCCGAGCGCATGCGCAAGGTCATCAACAAGATGGTCTCGGAGGAGGACCTCATCCGGACCGTCTCCACGGCGTACGGCAACGGCTGGCGGCAGGTGAAGCTGTACTTCATGTGCGGCCTGCCGACGGAGACGGACGAGGACGTCCTGCAGATCGCCGACATGGCGATGAACGTGATCGCCGAGGGCCGCAAGGTCTCCGGCCAGAACGACATCCGCTGCACGGTGTCGATCGGCGGCTTCGTCCCCAAGCCGCACACCCCCTTCCAGTGGGCGCCCCAGCTCTCCGCCGAGGAGACGGACGCCCGCCTGGAGAAGCTCCGCGACAAGATCCGCGGCGACAAGAAGTACGGCCGCTCCATCGGCTTCCGCTACCACGACGGCAAGCCCGGCATCGTCGAGGGCCTGCTCTCCCGCGGTGACCGCCGCATCGGCGCCGTCATCCGCGCGGTCTACGAGGACGGCGGCCGCTTCGACGGCTGGCGCGAGCACTTCTCCTACGACCGCTGGATGGCCTGCGCCGAGAAGACCCTCCCGGCCTTCGGCGTGGACGTCGACTGGTACACGACCCGCGAGAAGACCTACGAGGAGGTCCTTCCCTGGGACCACCTCGACTCCGGCCTCGACAAGGACTGGCTCTGGGAGGACTGGCAGGACGCCCTCGACGAGACGGAGGTCGAGGACTGCCGCTGGACCCCGTGCTTCGACTGCGGTGTCTGCCCGCAGATGGACACCAGCATCCAGATCGGCCCGACGGGCAAGAAGCTGCTGCCGCTGACGGTCAAGAACGCAGGTCCCACGCCGGCATCGAGCGGTCACTCTCACTGACGTGAGCGGGGCACTCGATCGGGTGGTTGAGGCGCTGGCGGGGGCGAGCGAGGACGAGGTGGCGGCTGCGCTGGCTGCGGCCGGTGTTTCGGTCCCTCGTCCGCCGGCGTCACCGGCGCCCTTTCGGACGCCGCTGCCGGGCCCTGAGGCTTCGCTGCACATCGTTTCCGAGGTGGAGTGGGTCTGAGGTCCGTATCGGCTTGTGTGTGACTGTGTGTCGCGAGCCCCCTTTCTCACCGGGAAGGGGGCTCGTTGACGTCTGGCGGCATGTGAATTCGTGGGCTTGACGCTGCGGAGCGCCCCGCCGCGGTGGCTGGCCCGCCGAGACAGCGATCCGATGAGATGGCAGTCGGATGGGCGGGTAAAATCCCAGAGCTTACGCTCCTGGGCATGACCAAGTTCTACGCCACTGTGTGTCTGCCGCCGACTGCGCCGCGGAAGATTCCGCAGGCTGTAGCTGTCGCCATGGCGCCCTATAACGTCAACCTCACCGAGGAATGGAATCCGGTCGGCCACTGGGACTGGTGGGCCATCCACTCCAGCCCGGGCAATGCCTACCTCGTATTGCCTCAGCACGACGGTGACCGCAGGCTCGTCACCGCCTCAACGGTGCCGCGCAGGAAGGCCAAGCTCGATGGCCTCGGGCCGCTGGAATGCTACGGCGGGCCTCGGGGTCTGCTCGACTTCGACGGTATGCGGGAACGAGCGGCGCGCGCGCATGACGCCCTGCTCACCGCTTGGACCGGGCTGACCGCGATACACCCGCCAGCCCGCCCGCTCGCCGACTTCCTCGCTCGCCACGAGGCCGATCCTGAGAGGTACTCCGCGGCAGACGCCAGGGAGGAGCATCTGGCCCAGCCACTGGTGCAGGACGTGGCCCAGAGGGCCGTCGCGGGAGACCCGCACTTTGATACGTCGTTCCTGCTCAACGACCCAGTCGCCTACTTCGCGCAGGAACATGAGGAAGCCCGGCTGTGGTCGGTCCGGTGCGCCGTGCCCGGCTTCGCCCTGGTCACCCTTGATGGCACGTGGATGGACGCGGACACAGACGGCCACTGGGAACAGGCCAACCGCTATCTCGACGCCCTCGACGCCGAGGCCGTCGTCCTCGACCTGCTCTGTCACTCTTGAGTCGTCAGTCCGGCCGTCCCGCGGCTGCGTGGCGGGACCCCAATGATCGCCCGGACAGGTTCTAGGTGCGCAGACTCAGGGCGACTCGGCGACAACAAGGCAGCACGAGCGTGCACTTGCTGCGGCGCACCGCTCCGTAGCTCATTCCGCCCACCGCCCAACCTCGTTCCCTAAAGCGGTAGTCGGCGGTTCGACACGGGTATGGGTGGCTCCCTGTCCGCAGATGGACACCAGCATCCAGATCGGCCCGACCGGCAAGAAGCTGCTGCCTCTGACGGTCAAGAACGCGGCGCCGGCGCCGAGCGGTCACGCGCACTGAGGTGAGCGAGGCGCTGGCGCGGATTGCTGAGGCCCTGGGGGACGGCAGCGAGGAAGAGGTGGCTGCCGTCCTGAGGGCGCTCGGCGCACAGTGCGGGCGGCAGAGGGTCGTGCGGGAGATGCCGAGAACGCCACTGCCGCCCCCTGGAGGCTCTTCAGTCGTCCGCTCCGAGGTGGAGTGGGTCTAGCACGGCCATCGTGAGAGCCTGGACGGTATGGGGGAAGCGTCGGCCGATCGGGCCGTCAATGGTTTTCTGGCGGCGATCCATGTGGGTGATCTCTGCGGCGGGACGGTCGCGGAGGTCGGTCGGTCCGGGGTGTCGGTGATCTTGGACGGTTTTGGCGCGCGCCCGCTCGGTGTGGTGGGGCCGTCGGATGCTTCCTGGCGCCGGAGTCTGGCCGAGGCTGTGGTTGTCGGGCAGCGGATCACTGCCGAGGTGATCGCCGTTGATCTGGATGACGGTCGGGTACGGCTCTCGATGGTGGCCACCGAGAACCCGGAACTCTGGGCGTTCCTCAAGGGGCTTCGTCGAGGGGAGATCCTGGCCGGCACGGTGGCGGCGATCGAGCGCTACGGCGTGTTCGTGGCGTTGGACGAGGGCCCTGACCACCCGGTCTACCCCGGCGTCGGCTTCATCACGTATCCCGAGCTGTCCTGGCGGCGTTTCGAGGCGGCGTCCGAGGTCGTGGAGATCGGACAGCGCGTCGCGTGTGAATTCCTGCAGTTCGACACATGGAACGGAGAGGCCCGGCTGTCCTTGCGGGCTACGCAGCCAGACCCCTTTCCGGTGTTCGCCGATGGCGTCGCTGTGGGGCGGACGCTGCGCGGGCGGGTAACCAAACTGCTCCCGTTCGGCGTCTTCGTCCAGGTCGCGGACGGCGTCGAGGGTCTTGTCCCGCTGCGTGAGCTCGGTGCGGAGCCTGTGGCGGCTCCGGAGGACGTCGTACAGACCGGCGACGAGGTCTCGGTCATCGTCACGGCCATCGATCGAGAGCGACGCAAGCTGACCCTGTCCCGACGACCGGCCTGAGGGTGCTTTGGTGCGCAACGTGCCCTCAGTACGACGCATGGCCACAACTGAGCAACAGCGGCAAGAAGCTGCTGCCGCTCACGGTGAACAGACGGCTCCGGCCAGCTGAAACGGGGGAGCGGGGGTGAGTGAGGCGCTGCGGCGGATCGCGGAGGCTTGGGTTCCTCGAACGCCGGTGCCGGGTCCCAGGCTTCAGGCAGAAGCGCGCTCGTGCCAGTGGCGTAGCCAAGGGATCCGTACGCGCCGGCCCCACAGCAATGGTTCTCCGCCTGGTCGTGCGAGTACTCCGCCTCGCCCCGGTATGCCGCAGAACCACAATGTGTTGTTGCCCTGGACGTGGTGCCAGCGGAGGTTGAGGGACACCACGGACTGGATATACACCGACTCGGAGCCGGTGGGACGCAGTTGCACCACGGGGCCACCCAGCCACGGCGGCAGGAGGGTTACCGGGTACGGCTTCCAGGGGTACCGGCGCAGTTGTGAGCGCATGCGGGCCGCGTTGTACGCCATGCAGATCCCGAACAGGGACACGCCGACGAAGAGCACCCAGACCCCTGCCATGGTGGAGCCAAGCCACTTCATGCCCGAGTTGTCGGCGACGAGCCCGATCCACAGACTGCCGACGGTTCCTGCCGCACCGCTCCCCAGCCATGCCCAGGCATGTCGCCGGTAGCGCTGAAAGCTGCGTTGCGTCTCAGGATGCTTCCAGGCAATGGACTCCATCCCGTACGCACCCCTGCGGCTAGAGGCTCTGCGATTTCGGTGGCCCACCCCGCACCCTCCTTGAGGCGGTTTTCCCTCCTCGCCACGCGAACAGACCGGTCCTGCGTGATCCGGCACGGCCTCAGCTGTGGGTGGCTTCCTGCCCCCAGATGGACACCAGCATCCAGATCGGCCCGACCGGCAAGAAGTTGCTGCCGCTGACGGTCAAGAACGCAGGTCCCACGCCGGCATCGAGCGGTCACTCTCACTGACGTGAGCGGGGCACTCGATCGGGTGATTGAGGCGTTGGCGGGGGCGAGCGAGGACGAGGTGACGGCGGCACTGTCCGCGGCCGGCGTCTCGGTCCCGTGCCCGCCGACGCCGGCAGCGCCCCTCCGGACGCCGCTGCCGGGCCCCGAGGCTTCGCTGCACATCGTTTCCGAGGTGGAGCGGGTCTGAGGTCCGTATCGCCTTCCGAGTTGTGGCGTGCGCGGGGGGCTCCCATCCCGTCTGCCGTCGACCCAGGCAAAGCCGAGCAGCCGCGGCCCAGGGCGTCAAGGTCGTTCGTACGGTGGCGCGCTCCACCTTGACGCCCTGAACCACGACCGCTCCACGGTGTGTGGGCCGACGGCAGACGGGATGGGAGCTGGGGAAGGTGGTGGGTTGAGCAACACGGGTACCGTTCGGCTCCGCCTGGCAACTTGCCACCTCTCTCCACGGACAAATAGCCAAACCCATCAAAGGTCAACTTTGCCGGGGTCGTGGGCGCCAGCCTGGAGCGATTCCGATAGCGCTGAATGCTCACTTACGGTCAACGGTTTCGTGGACGCCGTCCGCGGCGCGCTGCGCGGCGGGGGCTGAACGGGCCGCGACGCCGTCAGCCACCCGGAATCCGGGACGCCGCGTGCGCGACAGCATGACCAGACCCATGAGGAGCGCCGCGCCGAAGAAGACGCTGAAGGACGCGGCGCCGGTGAGCAGACCCGTCGGCAGTCCGTGCGCGGTGACGACCCAGCCGAGTACGGGCGCCCCGACACCTTGGGCGAGGTAGCCGGCGAGGTAGCCGCCGGACACCATGCTCGCGCGGTGGTGCGGCGCCGCGTAGGTGTTGAGGACGGTCAGTCCGCCGGCGAAGTCGAAGGCGTAGGCCGCGCCCGCGCACGCCGAGGCGAGGAGGAAGACCGCCATCGAGTGGGTGGCGCTGGTGACGACGAAGAGCCACACCGCGGCGACCGACCCGGCTGCGCCGACCGTCACCAGGGTCCACGGCCTCAGGCGCCGGGCCAGCAGGGCGCTGACCGCGATGAACGCCGCGAACACCGACAGCAGCGCGCCGGTGACCAGGGCGTTGGTCGAACCCGCCAGCTGGTGGGCGATCTTCGCACCGAGCGGCAGCACGATGGCGCCGAGGAGGAAGGACGACGCGAATGCGAACGCGCCGGCGGCGAAGACCCCTCGGTTGCCCCGGGGGATGATGATCGCGCGCATGCGCCACCGGGTGCTCGTCTCGTTCGCGGTGTGGTGCGGCATGCCTGCGACGAAGCAGACGACGACCGCGATCACGGCGGCGAGAACGAAGAAGTTCAGGTGCAGCGGGAAGGGGGCGTACTGGGTCAGGGCGCCGCCGACCAGCATGGCCAGGGCGATACCGGACGAGGAGACGGCCGTGCCGACCGATCCGGCGCGTCCTTCCTTGCCCGGGGCGCTGAACTCCACCATGGCCACGCTTGCGGGGCTCAGGGACAGGCCGACGCCGAGGCCCATGAACGCCCGCCCGGCCAGGAGCCAGGGGACGCCGTCGGCGAATGCGAAGAGGAGCACCCCGGCGAGTTCGGCCAGCAGGCCGAGCAGCATGGCGGACCGCCGCCCGATGTGGTCGGACAGGTCGCTGAAGACGATCAGAACGGGGATCAGCGCGACCGGATACGCGGCGAAGATCCAGGTCACCGTGGTCGTCGAGACGTGCCAGTCGGCCTGGTAGAGCGGATAGGTCATGGTGGGGCACGCGCTGGTCCAGAGTGCGAGGGCGACGACGGCGCCCGCGGTCCAGAAGGCGGCACGGGTATTGAGGAAAGGTTGCACGGAAACACCATTCTTGAACTTGAGGTACAAAACAAGGGCAGACGGGACCCAGGTGCGGGCACGCCAGGGGTCAGTGGGTTGACGTCAGGGGCCAGAGCCCGAAAGTGGGGGGCCGACGGTCACAGGGAGTCGATCACCGTGTCGATGATGCGGGCCGGCCGGTCCGCATCATCGGCGACGCGCACCGTGAGCCGCAGCCCCACCACCGTGTTCTGCAGCATGGCGGCCAGGCTGGCGGGGTCACGTTCGGGCGAGATCTCCCCCGAGCGCTGCCCCTCCTCGATCACGGCACGGAAGGCGCTCTCGTTGCGCTCGAAGGCGCGGCGGACGAGATCGGTCGCCACCTCGTCGGTCCGCGCCACTACCGCCGCCGTGTTCACTGCCATGCAGCCGCGGCGGTCCGGGTCGGCCAGATCCGTCCGCACGAGGGTCTCAAGAGCCTTGCGCAGGCGCGCCTTCGCCGGTCCGGGTTCCTCGAGCGCCTGCAGCAGCACGCTCGTCTGCCGTTCGCGATAGCGCCGGAGCGCCTGCTCGAAGAGGCCGCGTTTGCTGCCGAAGGCGTTGTAGAGGCTGCCTTTTCCGATCCCGAGGGCGTCCACCAGGTCTTGGGGTGTGGTGGACGCATAACCCTTCCGCCAGAACACCTCCATGGCCTGTTCCACGGCGACGTCCGGGTCGAACTGCTTGGGTCTTGTCATGCGGGCGACCCTAACATGCAATTGGACCTCCAGGTCAAAAACCCTCGACTGTGGCGAGCGCTAGCGAGTAGGGGCGGGCGCCGGCGAACACGAGTAGGGCATCCATCTGCGTCCTGTGCCCTGGGCTGGGACGAAGATCGACCTGATCAGGATGAGGCCCTGAGGTGGCGGTACAGCAGCGAAGTACAGCAACCACAGCAACCGGTCCCGTCCCGTAGCGTCCTTATAGAGTCGAAGTGCGGCCTGTATGACCGTCACTGACCGATCTATCTAGAGCTACGGATCAGAAGGTCGTAGCCAAGGCGATCGGTGAGGTCGTTCGCACGGCAAAGGCTGCGACCCAGGGTGCGACAAGGGCTGGCTGCCTCACCACCGCCGCAAGAGCGTGCCACTCTCGCGCCAGAACGGGCGGGGACTCGCGGGCAACAACGGTGCAATCAAGGGGGCTTGCTCCAAGCCGCGTCCCCGCAGCTCATACCAGCAACCGCCCACCCTCGCTCCTAAAGCGGTAGTAGGCGGCTTGACATGAGTGTGGGTGGCTTCCTGCCCCCAGATGGACACCAGCATCCAGATCGGCCCGACCGGCAAGAAGTTGCTGCCGCTGACGGTCAAGAACGCGGCGCCGACGCCGAGCGGTCACGCGCACTGAGCTGAGCGAGGCACTCGATCGGGTGATTGAGGCTTTGGCCGGGGCGAGCGAGGACGAGGTGGCTGCCGCGCTGTTGCCCCATCCGTCCACCGTCGATCAAGCCACGGCCACAGGCGCCAGCGAATGCCAACGAGCCCCCTCTCAACCAAGGAAGGGGGCTAGGTCCTGTCGTCAAATTCCCGTCGTCCGCCCGGAGGGCGGGCCCTGCGGCGTCAGGTGCGTGCTCTCGGCGTGCCGGGCACGGGCCCTCGTACTGGATGTACTTGGGTCTGTGCCCGGTGCGGCGAGAGTGCGTGCATGGCGTCGCGGGGCAGACGGGAATTTGACGACAGGACCTAGTACTGCAACGGTGCTTGCCGTGACTGCTGGCCAGCTCCGTCGTTGGTGTGGGTATGGGTGGGGACCTTGCGGATGTCAGGTTGTGGGCGGGTGAACTGGATGCTGTGCACGAGCGGTTCGTGCACCGGTTCAACCGGGAGGAGCCGCGGCAGTCGGCGCTTGCCTATATGCGAGGGCTGATTGCTCCGCTGGAGCGGAAGAACGGCTGGACGCTCGCGGAAGAAGCCGGACACGCGGGTCCCGATCGCATCCACCGTTTGCTGAACCGGATCGAGTGGGATGCCGACGAGGTCCTGAACGACGTACGCGACTACGTCGTGGAACACCTCGGAGACCGCGAGGCAGTCCTGATCGTCGATGACACCGGCTTCCTCAAAAAGGGCATCCGCTCGGCCGGCGTGCAAAGGCAGTACTCCGGCACCGCGGGACGCACCGAGAACTCCCAGATCGGCGTGTTCCTCGCCTACGCCACCGGCCGCGGACGCACACTGATCGACCGGCGGCTGTATCTGCCCACGTCTTGGACGGACGACCGGGATCGCTGCCGTCGGGCGGGCATCGACGACACAGTCGGTTTCGAGACGAAGGTGGCGATGGCCAAGGCGATGGTCCGCCGGGCCATCGCCGACCAGATTCCGTTCGGGTGGGTGACGGCGGATGCCGCCTACGGCTACAGCAAGGGCTGGCGCTTCGAGCTGGAACAGGCCGATGTCTTCCACGTCATGGCCACCACCCGGCACGACACCGTCGTCACCCGCTGGTCCATCGACCACCCCGTGCACGAGCTGTTTCCCGGCCTGCCGCGGCAGAAGTGGAAGCGCCGCTCGTGCGGCGAGGGGGCTCACGGCCGGCGGATCTATGACTGGGCCCGCGTCGAGGTCCGGCCCTGGCACCGTGAGGACCGTCGGCACTGGGTTCTCGCCCGCCGCAGCGTCAGCCGGCCCGAGGAAATCTCCTACTACATCGCCTACTGCCCCGCCGACACCACGTTGGACGAGCTGATCCGCATCGCCGGCAGCCGCTGGGCCGTGGAGGAGTGCTTCCAGACCGCGAAGCAGGAGTGCGGTCTGGACGACTACCAGGTCCGCCGTTATCCCGGCTGGCACCGCCACATGACCCTGGCCATGGCCGCCCACGCCTGCCTCACCGTCCTGCGAGCCCGCCAGCTGGACACGGAGAAAGCAGAAACGGATCCTCCCACCTCATCCACCTCAGCCTCGCCGAGATCCGACGCCTGATCACCCGCCTCACCGACCACCGCCCCACCCCGGTCGACCACATCCTGCACTGGTCACACTGGCGACGACGACGCCAGCACCAGGCCCGCATCAGCCACTACAAACGACGCGGACACAGCCCCTGAAAACTGCCCACCACTCAGAACAAGCACCGTTGCAGTACTAGCGCCTCTTTCCAGTGGGACGGAACATTCCCCACTCCGAAGGGGCACGTCGTGGCTGGGGCGGTCGGCTGCACGGCTTTACGCAGCCACTTTGGCGCGGGCCTCGCGCTCGACTGACCGGAGACAGCATCCCGGCGCTGCTCGACGGAGACAGTGCTACGGCTCTGGAGCAGCTTCGGCGTTGAGTGCTTGTTCGGCCCAGATGGTCTTGCCTTGGTCGGTGTAGCGCACACCCAAGCGCTGCGCGCAGTTGGCCACGAGGAACAAGCCGCGTCCTCCTTCGTCGGTGGCACTCGCCCGGCGGATGTGCGGAGAGGTGCTGCTGCCGTCGGACACCTCGCAGATCAGGATCCGGTCGTGGATCAGCCGCAGCTGCATCGGCTCACGGCCGTAGAGGATGGCGTTGGTGACGAGTTCGCTTGCAATCAGCTCCGTGGTGAAGTCAAGGCTCCCCAGGTCCCACTGATCGAGCTGTCGTAGAACGAGGGAGCGAATGCCGGCGACGGCGGCTGGGTCCCCTGGCAGCTCCCAGGTAACCACTCGGTCGCCGCTGAGCGCGCGTGTCCGAACGACCAGGAGCGCCAGATCGTCCTCAGCCGCCAGGAGAGGCGTCACGGTGTCGACGGTGACCCGCCAGGCGTCCTTGATCGACGGGCCGCTTTGACGCATGGCTCTGCTGAGTAGCCCGGCTATGGCATCGTCCGTGCGGCATGCCCGCACCAGACCGCCGGTGTAGAAGAGGAGGGTGCTGCCTTCGGCGAGCTCAAGGTCAAGCGACTCGAAGACGGGCTCGCCCATGCCCAGGGGTCTGTTGCTCGGGAGCTCGGGGACGTGGACAGATCCGTCCGGATCGGCGACCGCGGGCGGGGGGTGTCCAGCGCTCGCCATGACGCACCGGCGCGCGATGGGGTCATACACCGCGTAGAGGTACGTCGCGCCGACCAATCCTTCCACAAACGACGGAGACCACTTGTTGCCCTGGCCAGCGGTAAAGCGCGACACCATGTCGTCCAGCCGAGCAAGTACCTCCTCAGGTGCGAGATCCAGCTCCGCCAGGGCGCGGACGGCGGCGCCGATCAGTCCGATGCACACGGTGGCCTGCATGCCGGAGGCTGGGACGTCGGAGACCACCAGAGCGACACGCGCACCGGATACCGGGATCACATCCGCCCAGGAGCCGTTCACACCCGTGCCGCCACGCGCGGGTACGTACGAGCGAGTGACCCAAGCCGCGCTGTGGTCAGGTGCATCAGCGGGCTCCATACGACTTCTCAAGGCACCCGCTGCGATGCGCTCGCGGTGGTGAAGCCAGTCTTGGACGGCCGTCGGCAGCGAAACGGCAGTCACCAGGATCACCGTTCCCTCGCTGCCAGGTACGACCGATGTCACGGGATAGGCGGCGAGTGTGACGGGCACCGGATGACCCTGCCGATGCGTGAGGACGGCAGTAGGTCCGGGGGTACCGGCCTCAAAGGCTGACGACAACTGCTGGGGAGCGTCCCACGGGATTACTGGCCAAAGCTCAGCGACCGGCCGGCCTACGACCTCAGCCGTCTCGTAGCCCAACAGACGCTCGGCCGTCGGACTCCACGCGGACACCAGCCCCCGGGCGTCCACCACGAACGCAGCCGGGCCGCCAGACAAGTCCGAGGTGCGGACGGACGATGCCCCATGCAGGGTGCCCATCTCACCGACCTCGTTGTGCGAGGGAACTCGTACAGCTGTGACGATACGCCGGTGTCGGGTTCGGCACCTTTCCGTGAGCTCTGGCGCCTTTCCGCCGGTTCTGTTCGGCGCCACTCAGACAGCGAATCCGAGCGAGGCCGGCGGAGTCCCCATAGGCGAGGCAGGTCAGCTGCACATCGCGCTCTCCCCCAGCTGTCGGACGCGGCTCAGCCCAGGTAGAAGTCCCTGCGGGCGGCCACGAACGCCTCGATCGACTGGGCAGGGATGCCCGTCACGCGCTCGACGTCGTCGGTCGTGCGGTCATAACGGTTGTCCCGGTGCAGCTGGGCCATGGTGGCGACGTGCTGTTCGAGGTGGGGCGGCATCCCCAGCTTCGGGAGCTGTGCCTCCCACCTCTCCGGCGGCACGTCCACGTAGGACACGGGACGGCCCAGCGCCCGAGAGAATTCCGCGGCCAGCTCCGTCATGTCGACCGAGCGCGGCCCGGTCAGCTCGTAGACCTGCCCGATGTGCTGAGCCGGATCGCGGAGCACGGTGGCAACGGCCCGGGCGACGTCGTCCACGGCGACCGGCGAGGTGCGTCCGGTGCCGAAGGGCAGCGCGATCGTGCCGTTCTCCTGAATCGACCGCGCCGCCATCGCGGTGAACAGCGGAGTGTCCAGGAACGCCGTGGGTCGGATGTGCACCACGGGCAGGCCGGACCAGTTCAGTACCTCCTCCGCCAGCCAGTGCAGCCGCTGCTGGTGCGACTCCTCGGTGCTGGTGGCGGTCATCTCGGACACCGTCATCTGCGACAGGCCGACCAGGGCCTCCAGCTTCCCGTACTCCCTCGCGACAGAGGCCACCACGGTCGCCGCCAGCAGGTGGTCCGGCGACACGCGCATCGCGAAGTACATCCGCGCCACGCCTTGCAGTGCGGCCGCCACCGTCTCGGGCCGGGTCAGGTCACCGATGACGACCTCCGCGCCGAGCGCCCGCAGCTCAGCCGCACGCTCGTCCTCGCGGCGGACCATGAAACGCACCGGCACATCCTGAGCACGCAGGTGCTCGAAGACGGTGCGGCCCACGCCACCGGCACCGGGGATAAGAACAAGGTTGTCGGCAATCATCAGTCGATCTCCTTCGGAGTAACGGAATATCTGAGGTGAGGCGTGATCAGGGCGCCAGTGGAGCTGTCAGCCATGCGTTGGCATGGCGGTGTCACCGCTGATCCGGGTGGCGATTTCACAGGGGTCTCCAGTGCTCTCGGTGGGGCGTCCCCGGCAGGCGGTCGCCTCCGGTGTCTCGCGGAGATGTGTCGTGATCACCCTTGGGCCCCTACGGTCTGGCGTTCGGGCTCAACACCGCCGGCGACCACGGCGGCGGCCTTGCGCGGCAGGAAGAGAAGCACGACGACCGCGCCGACCAGGGCGACGGCCGCCGACCCTATTGCGGTGATGTGCATGGCATGGATGAAGGCGTCGTGCGCGGGCTGCACCAGCGCCTTGCCGGTCGGTCCCAGCTTCTCGGCAACGGACAGGGTCGCCTCGACAGATTCACCTGCCGCCTGCCGGTCGGAGGCGGGCAGTACGCCCAGGTGGTCGTCGATGCCGCTGCGGTAGGTGGCGGACAGCAACGCCCCCAGAACGGCGACCCCCAAGGCCCCACCGACCTGCCGGAAGGTGTTGTTGACCGCGGATCCAGAGCCGGCCTTCTCGCGCGGCAACGACGACATGATCATGACGGTGGCGGGCGGCATCACATGCGCCATCCCCGTACCCATCAGGAAGAACAGCACCTCCAGCACCCAGATGGGAGTGTCCTGGCCGAGCAGCAGGAAGCCGGCGAAGGCCACGGCGGTCAGGACGAGGCCGGTGGCGCACACGGCTCGGGCACCGAAGCGGTTGACGACCAGCCGGGCCCGCGGGGCGAAGAACATCTGGGAGGCGGCCAGCGGCAGCACGAGCAGACCGGATTGCAGGACGCTGTAGCCCCGAACGCTCTGGTTGTAGAAGACGCTGAAGAACGTGACGCCGGTGAGAGCGAAGAAGACCAGGCCGATGGCGGCGACGGACGCGGAGAACCGCCGATTGCGGAACCATGTGACGTCGAGGGCCGGATGGTCGCTGCTGCGCTCGTAGACGACGAAGACCCCGAGGACCGCCAGGCCGGCGACGATCGGGCCCCAGGACTGGGCCCCGGTGAAGCCGCCCTCCTGGCCGCCCTTGATGATGCCGTAGATCAGCGAGACCAGTGCCAGGATCGAGAGCACGACGCCGACCGGGTCGAGCTTGCCGGGCTTGGGGTTCTTCGAGTCGGGGACGATCGCCACCATCGCGACCGCCGCGACGACCACGATGGGCACGTTGACCAGGAAGACCGAGCCCCACCAGAAGTGCTGCAGCAGGATGCCGCCGGTAATGGGGCCGAGGGCGATGGCGAAACCGACCACACTGGTCCAGATGCCGATGGCCTTGGGCTGCTCATCGCGCTCGAAGACGTTCATGATGATCGCGAGGGTGGCGGGCAGGATGAAGGCGCCGCCGAAGCCCATCACAGCGCGGAAGGTGATGAGCTGCCCGGAGGAGTCCGACAGCGCCGACAGCGCGGATCCCGCACCGAACACCAGCATGCCGAAAAGCAGCACCTTCTTCCGGCCGAGCCGGTCACCGAGCAGACCCGCAGTGAAGAGCAGTCCGGCGAAGACCAGCGTGTAGGAGTTGATCGCCCACTCCAGCTGGCTCTGGGTGGAGCCGAGTCCGGTGGGGGCGGGCTGGGCGATGGTCTTGGTGGCCACGTTGAGGATCGAGTTGTCCAGCATCACCACCAAGAGGCTGAAACAGAGCACGGTCAGGATGGCCCAGCGCCGGCGGTGGACCGCCTCGGAAGCGGTTCGTCGCCGGGCGGGCGGCACGGGTGGCGTGGACTCCGCGGGCGTCGAGGGCTCGGTGGGCGGGGGTGGTGATGCCACAGTGGGTCTCCAGTGCTGTCGGTGGTACTGCGAATGCGGGGGCGGAGGCTGTCGGCCTCGGACGGTGGGAGCGGCACAAGACCCTGCTTGACCAGCCGGGTGCTCTCGTCGACCCCAAATAGATGTCGCACTCTAACTAAACACACGTTAGGATAGATGACAAGCGACAGCCATTTGAGGAGAGTGATTCCGTGGGCCGCGTGTCCAAGGCGCAAGCGCAGGAGAACCGGCAACACGTCGTGGCCACCGCCTCCCGGATGTTCCGCGAGAAGGGCACTGTGGTCAGCATCGCCGACCTGATGAAAGCCGTTGGGCTCACCCATGGCGCGTTCTACAAGCAGTTCGCCTCCAAGGAGGACTTGGTCGACAAGGCCATCGCCCACGCCTTCGAGAACCCGACGGCGCACTCGCCGGTGACGCTTGATGAACACACCGGGGAGCACGAGGCCGCCCGCCGGACGTTGATCGAGAACTACCTCTCGATCTGGCACCGCGATCACGCCGGGGACGGCTGCCCCGTGTCCGGATTCGCCGCGGACCTGGGGCGCGACCCCGACCAGGCCGCCCGCTCCCAGCAGGTCTACATCAACGGGGTACGCAACCGCGCCGCTCGACTGGCCACCGGCGACGACGACGGCATGGCCCAGCTCTGCACCATGGTCGGTGCCCTCGTCCTCGCCCGCGCCACCCGGGGCAACCCGCTCTCCGAAGAACTGCTGCAGGCCGCGCGCACGGCTCTCACCGAGAACGGCACCGGCCAGTCCGACCGCAGCAACGCACGGATTGACCGGGAGCCGGCGGGTCCTGACGGCAGAAGGTGACGGCAACGGAGCCGTACAGCGCCGAGCGGACGCCCCTGCATCCACTGAGAGGTTGAGTGGGCCTGACCCTGACTCCTGTCGAGCCTTCAGAAGTGGCCCGTACGAGCTTGAGGCCCCTCTCGATCGGGAGGGGCCTCAAGGTTGTCCGGGTCAGTTCTGGCAGCCGCAGCCGGATGCCGTCTTGGCCTCGGTGGCGGTGACGTCGGGGTCGGCGGAGGTCTCGGCGGGTGTGCAGCAGGCGTTGACGCCGCAGCACGCATCGGCCGATCCGGTCGTCCGGGATGCCCGCGGCTCGGTCCGGGGCTTGGTGGCGCGGATGATGGCGGAGTGCATGCCGTCGGCCACGGGGTGCGTGGGGGTGATCTCGACGTTCACGAACCCTGCCGCCTCAAGGCCTTCGCGGTACTCGGTGAACGACAGGGCGCCCGCGATGCAACCGACGTAGTCGCCGCGCTCGGCGCGCTGGGCGGGGGAGAGGGCGTCGTCGGCGACCACGTCCGAGACGCCGATGCGGCCGTTGGGCGTCAGGACGCGGAACGTCTCGGCGAAGACCGCTGCCTTGTCGGTCGACAGGTTGATCACACAGTTGGAGATCACCACGTCGATGGTGCCCGCGGGGAGCGGGATCGCCTCGATGGTGCCCTTGAGGAACTCGACGTTCGTCGCACCGGCCTTCGCGGCGTTGGCCAGGGCGAGTTGGAGCATCTCGTCGGTCATGTCGAGGCCGTACGCCCTGCCCGTGGGGCCGACGCGGCGGGCGGAGAGCAGGACGTCGATGCCGCCGCCGGAACCGAGGTCCAGGACGCGTTCGCCCTCGTGGAGATCGGCCACGGCGGTCGGGTTGCCGCAGCCCAGAGAGGCGGCGACGGCGTCGGCGGGCAGGGCGTCACGCTGGGCGACGGCGTAGAGGGTGGAGCCGAAGTTCTCGTCGACCTCGACGGGCTGCGGCCCGCAACACGCGGTGCCCCCCTCGGTCACCTTCACGGCCGCGGCGGCGTACCGCCGGCGGACGGTCTCGCGCAGTTCGGTGGACTGCTCGCTCATGGCTGACTCCTGGATGGCGGGGCATGGCAGGCCCCGGAACGGCTTGTATTGACGTTCATTGATGCAACCTTGCGTCTTGTATCGAAGAACGTCAACATAGAGGCATGTCGAAACAAGAGCTTGAGGTGCTCGGCCAGGACGCGGACGGCGCCTGCTGCCAGGGACTGGCCTCCGCCCCGCTGGCCGAGGACCAGGCCGTCGAACTGGCGAAGGCGTTCAAGGCGCTGGGCGACCCGGTCCGGCTGCGGCTGCTCTCGATGATCGCTTCGCGGGAGGGCGGCGAGGTGTGCGTGTGTGAGCTGACGCCCGCGTTCGAGCTGTCGCAACCGACGATCTCCCACCATCTCAAGCTGCTCCGGCAGGCCGGACTCATCGACTGCGAGCGTCGTGGGACCTGGGTCTACTACTGGGTGCTGCCCGGCGTACTGGACCGGCTGGGCGCGTTCCTGACCACTCCGGAGCCCGTTGGGGTGACCGCGTGAGCGCTTCGCTCGGCCGGCGTGCGGTGGCCGAGCTGGTCGGGACGGCCGCGCTGGTCGCGGTGGTGGTCGGCTCGGGCATCCAGGCGACGGAGCTGTCACGGGACGTCGGCGTGCAGTTGCTCGCGAACTCGCTCGCCACCGTCTTCGGCCTGGCCGTGCTGATCACGTTGTTCGGGCCGGTGTCGGGGGCCCACTTCAATCCGGCCGTCACCCTGGCCGCCTGGTTCACGGGGCGCAGGAGCGGCGACGGAATGACCGCACGCGAAGCAGCCGTGTACGTCCCCGCCCAGACCCTGGGTGCGATCGGCGGTGCGGTGCTGGCCGATGCGATGTTCGCCGAACCGTTGGTGAAGTGGTCCACGCACGACCGCACCGCCGGCCATCTGTGGCTGGGCGAGATCGTGGCCACGGCCGGGCTCGTCCTGCTGATCTTCGGCCTGACCCGGACCGGTCGCGCCCACCTCGCGTCAGCTGCGGTGGCGTCCTACATCGGGGCCGCGTACTGGTTCACGTCCTCCACGTCGTTCGCGAACCCGGCGGTGACGGTCGGCCGGGCCTTCACCGACACGTTCGCGGGGATCGCCCCGGCTTCCGTCGCCCCGTTCATCGCCGCGCAACTGGTCGGTGCCGCCGTCGGCCTGGGTCTGCTGGCGGTGGTGTTCGGCCGACCGGCGCCCGCCGAGACGGACGTCGTCGCCCCTCACGATGAGCCCGAACTCGCCCCGTCCGCTTCCTGAGCCCACTTCCTCCCCAGAAAGACAGCTGCCATGAGCACTGCCACCCCGCGCCCGTCCGTGCTGTTCGTCTGCGTCCACAACGCCGGGCGTTCCCAGATGGCCGCTGCGTTCCTCACCCACTTCGCGGGCGATCGGGTCGAAGTCCGCTCGGCGGGCTCCACTCCCGCCGACACGGTCAACCCGGCGGTCGTCGACGCGATGAAGGAAGTCGGCATCGACATCTCCGCCGAGACTCCGAAGGTGCTGACTGTCGAAGCGGTGCAGGCGTCCGACGTCGTGATCACCATGGGGTGCGGCGACACGTGCCCGGTCTTCCCCGGGAAGCGGTACCTGGATTGGCGGCTCGACGATCCGGCCGGGCAGGGAGTCGACGCGGTCCGCCCGATCCGAGACGAGATCGAGCGGCGCATCCGCGGCCTGGTGGCCGAACTGGCCGGCTGATCGAGAGGGGAGCGACTCGCGGTCGGTGGCAAGGGCCGTCGTGCCCATGCCCACGGCCTCGCCCATGTCCCCGGTGTGTGCGGCGACCATGTCCCCGGTGCGTGCGGCGACGACTCGTGGTTCTCATCGGGAAGGCAGGATTCCACCATGCGCTGCGACGTCTGCGATCACGAGATGGTGAAGTGGGATCGTCCGCCGTCGCGGTGGCGTCGCGAGCTCTGGGTCTGCACATGGGTGCTATGCGGTGACCCAGATCGGGACTCCGGACCATGAGATCAGCCGCCCCGGACACTGCCCCTGGGAAATCCGGTGGGAAGCGGCGTGGACGGACATGCTGCCGGATGCCGGCACGCGTACGGCTACTTCCACAAGACGCTCTGCGGGATCGAGAAGCCGGACATGACGGGCTCCCAGGTCGGCATGTGGGGCGGTGGTTACCGCGATGAATGTCCTGACTGCACGGCCGCGGCCCTGCCATCGACGCGCGGTGGCCCGAGGAACGACGTGACGGCTTCCGAGTGGACGTCCCAGCGGCACCTCGGCCCCGGCCCGAGGACGATCCCGGTTACGTCCGGCCGGTGGACGAACTCGGCCGGCCGGACATCCGGCTGCCGCAGACGCTGACGAGCCCGAAGACGCGCGTCCCTGGGGCTCGTCCGCCCGCGAATGCACACCCCGAGGACGGATTCCGTCGGATCGGCGAAGGCCCTTCGGCGGTGCGCCTTCCGGCCTTCTGGGCCGGGCACGGGATCGGCCCCTACCGGCCGTGCGACGAGCAAGGGCGCACTTTCGCATGGTTTCAGGCTTGTCCCCTTGATCAGGCTGATCCCCTTGAGATGGTTCCGCCCTTGGACGAAGAGTCCTTCGTCGGCGACTTCGCCTGGTTCGGCGACATCGGTGATCCGCTTGACCACCGCGCGGCCGTGACGGATCCGATCGCGTCTGATCTGGCGAGAGACGGCCTCTCGCTCCCCGCGGACTTCTTGGCATTGATCACCCGGGCCAACCTGCACCGATGCCTCGACCGTGAGGGCGGCGGTGCCTGGACCGATGTGACCGGCCCGCTCCCCAGTCCCGTCGACCCGGCCGATCGCATGGTGCCGTTCTTTCGCGATCAGCAGAGCCGCATCCTGTGGTACCTCTACCTGCACCACAGCGGGCAGGCCGCTGTCGTCTGCTCCGACCGGGATTTCACCGTGGAGCCAGGCCTCAGGTACGGACCCGACGGCGAGATCGTCCTGCCGCGCCGAGAGATCTTCTGGACCGCGCCGAGCGTCGAGATTTTCGCGTACCGGTTCCTCGATGAGGCGAGACTCACGCTCGCGATCCACGAGAAGCAGCGGGCCGGCGAGCTCGATCCGGAGCTCCTCGCCCATCTCGCGCACTACGTGCCCAGTTCCTCGTCCGAGGGCTGTGGCAGGATGCCTCGATGATCTCCGGCTCACGCATACCAGCAGTCGTTCCGGCGGGGCAGATGGCCCGGATGGACCAGCCGGTGCTCGGCCTTCCAAGCGGCCTGGAGCTGCGTCCCTGGCGTCTCTCCGACGCCGACGTCTTGGTGGCCGCCAGTCAGGATCCCGGGATTCGCCAGTGGAATCGCCTGCTGGTGGAGACGCCAGAGGACGCGCGCCACAGGATTGAACGCATGCACGAGCGATGGCGGGCCGAGCTGAGTGCGATCTGGGCCATCGCGCGACCGGAGGGCGAGGCCGTGGGACTGATCGGGTGGGGCGACATCGACCTCGGCGCCGGCAGCGCCGAGATCCTCTACTGGATCCTCCCCGCGGCGCGCGGGGGCGGTGTGGTGGTCGAGGCCACGAAGCGCGTCAGCGAGTGGGCCCTGAACGACCTTGGCCTGCATCGCCTGCGGCTGTGTCACTCGGTGGCCAACCCGGCATCCTGCCGTGTGGCGGACAAGGCCGGATACTCCCTCGAAGGCACCATGCGCAGCGCGCTGCTCCACGCGGACGGATGGCATGACGAGCATCTGCATGCCCTCGTCCAGGGCGATATCTGATCGTCCGGCAAGACGGTCAGGTCGCGGCGGTGAGTGGGCGTCCACCCCCAGATGGACACCAGCATCCAGATCGGCCCAACGGGCAGGAAGCTTCTGCCGCTGACGGTCGAGAACGCTGCTCCGACGCCGGCTTCGAGTAGTCACGCGCACTTTGTGTGCTGCGGAGTTGGCCACGGGCTCGGTGTTCAGGCCTGCTCGGTGGGGCGTACGAGCAGCTCGGCGACGGCCACGTGCCGGGGGCGGGTGACGACGTAGCCGACGGTGTCGGCGATGTCCTGGCTCTGCAGCCGCTCGATGTCGCCCAGGGCGGCGACGATGTGCTGCTGGATGACGTCGGGGTTGTGCGTACGCAGTTCGGTGTCGACGCTGCCCGGCTCGATGACGGACACGCGGACGTGCTGGCGTGCCAGTTCCTGACGCAGTGCCTCGCTGAAGGCGCCGACGCCGAACTTGGTGGCGCTGTACACGGCGGACATGGCGTAGGCGTTGCGGCCGGCGAGCGAGCCGATGTTGACGATGTCGGCGACCTGACGCGGTTCCTCGGCGGCGGCCTTGACCAGGTGGGGGACGGCTGCGTGGGCGGTGTACATCAGGCCCATGAGGTTGATGTCGATCATGCGCTGCCAGTCGTTCAGGTCCGCGCTGGGGGCGGGGCCGAGCAGCATGAGGCCGGCGTTGTTGACCAGCGTGTCCAGACGGCCCAGTCCCTCGACGGTCCGCTCGACCGCTTCCGCGGCGGCCTGGGCGGTGGTGATGTCGGCGGGCACGACCAGGGCCATGCCACCGGCGCCGGTGATTTCCGCGGCGAGGTCGGTGAGCCGGTCCTCGCGCCGACCGACCAGGGCCACGGAGGCGCCCTCGCGGGCAAGCTCCAACGCGGTGGCGTGGCCGATGCCGCTGGACGCTCCGGTGACCAGGGCGACGGTTCCTTCAAGACGACGATTCATGGGTTCAAGCCTTTCGATGAACGGCCACGCCGCTGCGGGCCGTACGGGACAGAGGGAGGACGGCCGTGTGGGTGGGGCCGTACGGGGGCAGAGGCCGCTCGCAGCAGGGCCGAGGGCACAATGGGGAAGTGAGCAGCACTGGGCAGAAGACCACCGACAGCACGAGTCGAGAGACCAGGACCGAGGGAGAACTACCGCCTCGCGAACGCCTGGTCCGGGCCGCGTCGCGGCTGTTCTACTACGAGGGTGTCCGTGCGATCGGCGTGGAGCGGCTGATCGCCGAGGCCGGGGTGACGAAGGCGACCTTCTACCGCCACTTCGCCTCCAAGGACGACCTGGTCGTGGCCTACTTGCTGACCAAGGACGCCTATTACAAGGAGGTGGCCGAACCACTGGCCGCCGGGCACCCGCCCGCCGAGGCGATCGACCTGATCTTCGAGGCCATCGCCGAGCACGCCCGCGAGCGCGGATTTCGCGGCTCGCCGTTCATGAACGCGGCCGCCGAGTACCCGGACGCCGGCCATCCGGTACGCGGCCTGGTGACGTCCCACCGGAACTGGATCCGCACCCTCTTCCAGGATCTGCTCGCCCGACTCGGCCACGCCGACCCGGAGTCGGCCGCCGGTGCGCTGCTGATGCTGTACGACGGCGCGATGGCCGCCGGCTACCTGGACGACTCGACGGCCGCCCACAAGACCCTGCTGAACGCGGTCCGGCTCATCCGATCGGACGTCTGATCCCAGTGGGGCCGCACGGAGCAGTGGCCCTCTGCGGGGCCCCGGCGAGGCCGGGGCACGGGTTGCTTTCATGGAACTCTTTGATCTCTCTTCGACGTGCACCAGAGCCCGCCGGCAGTTCTCCGCATGGAGGCAGCCCTGCCCGGAAGGCTGAGAGGCCATCTCCCCAGAGGTAGGAAGACCGGTCGTTCTCCCTGTCGACGGTAGCCCCCTCGGCGTTCGCGCGCCACTGGTCGGCCCCCTTTGTGGCGTCCCTCACCGGTCCGCAACAGCGGTGCCCAGAGGTGCCTCGGACATTGGCTCAGTGGTGCCTCGGACTTCCGCTCAGCGGTGGACTTCCACTCGCTGATGGAGTGGGTCCGAGTCCGGTACGGGCCTTTCTGCTGGCCCTGCGCTGTTGCGGAGGGGAGCGGCCCGGCGTTGGAATCAAGTGTGAGGCACTTTGGCGGCGCCGAGTCCGCCGGCCGCCCCGCTCCCGGGACGGGGTCCGGCCGGAAAGGGCTCAAGAACGACGCCCTGGGCATGTTCTCCTCGGTGGCCATGGGCCTGGCCTCGACCGGTCCGGCGTTCAGCATGGCCGCCACGCTGGGCCTCATCGTGGCCGGGGTCGGACTGCAGGCCCCGATCGTCACCATGCTGGCGTTCATCCCGATGCTGCTGGTCGCGTACGCCTTCCGGGAGCTGAACGCGAGCAACGCCGACTGCGGGACCACCTTCACCTGGGCCACCCGCGCCTTCGGACCGCGCACCGGCTGGATGGGCGGCTGGGGCCTCATCGTCGCCAACATCATCGTCATGGCGAGCCTCGCCGAGGTCGCCGCCGCGTACGGCTTCCGGCTGGTGGGTCTGGACGGACTGGCGGAGAACCGGCTGTGGACCACCGTGGCGGGCATCGCCTGGATCGTCGTGCTGACCGCGATCTGCTACGTCGGCATCGAGTTCTCGGCGGCCGTCCAGCGCTGGCTGCTGTGCCTGGAAGTGGTGATGCTGGTCCTGTTCGCCGTCGCCGCGCTGGTCAAGGTCTACACCGACCCTCCCCCGACGGCGATCCACGTTTCCGCCTCCTGGTTCAACCCGTTCGAGGTGCCCTCGGCAACGGCGCTGACCTCGGGCATCCTCGCGGGGGTCTTCATCTACTGGGGGTGGGACACCGCGTTCGCGGTCAACGAGGAAACCGTCGACAGCAGGTGTGTCCCCGGGCGCGCCGCGGTCATGTCCACCGTGCTGCTCGTGATCATGTACGGGCTGGTGTCCACTTCGGCGCAGGCGTTCGCGGGAGTCGGCACCTCGGGCATCGGGCTCGGCAACACGCAGAACGCGAACGACGTGTTCTCCGGACTGGGCGCGGCCGTGTTCGGGAGCGACGACACAGGGCTGTTCCTGTCGAGACTGCTGATCCTGATGGTGCTGACCTCGGCGTTGGCCTCCGCGGAGACCACCATCCTGCCCCTGGCCAGGACCGTCTTCTCCATGGCGGTCCACAAGGCCGTCCCCGCCCGGTTCGCCCGGGTCCACCGCAGGTTCCTCACCCCGACCTGGGGAACCGTCGGCATGGGCGTGGTGTCGATCGCCGTGCTGATCCTGCTGGCGTCGTTCAGCCATAACGTCCTGGCCGACTCGATCGACGCAGTCGGTCTCGCGATCGCGTTCCAGTACGGACTGACCGGCTTCGCCTGCGTCTGGTACCACCGCAAGATCCTCACCCGCAGCGCCAGAGACCTGGTCTTCAAGGGTGTGTTGCCGGGGTTCGGCGGGCTGATCATGCTCCTGTTGTTCCTCTACGCCGCCTTCGTCGTCTACGCGGACCCCGGATACGGCATGACCAGCGTCGACCTGCCGCTGATCGGGAGGACGGGCGGGGTCACCGTCCTGGGCCTGGGCGCCCTGCTGCTCGGTCTCCTGCTGATGCCGCTGGTCACCCGTGGCCATGCCGTGGCCCTCAAACTCCAGCGGAGCCTGCTGCCGGGCCGCCTGCCGCCGCACGCCGCCGTTGACGCGGCGAGCCGCTACCTGCCCGCCGACAGCGGGTCCGGGGTGGGCGGCGACTGGTACGACCTCATCCCCCTGTCGGGCACCCGGGTCGGCCTGGTCGTCGGGGACGTGCTCGGTCACGGCCTGCGCGCCGCGGCCACCATGGGCCGCTTGCGCACGGGGGTGCGCGTGCTGGCCCGGCTGGACCTGAGCCCGGACGAGCTCCTGTCCCGTCTGGACGACCTGGTCGAGCAGACCGCGCACGAGCGCGGGGCCGGCCAGGGACCGGGCCACCTGAGGCCGAAGGCCGACGAGGCCCTGGGAGTGACCTGCCTGTACGCGGTGTACGACCCCGTCTCGGGGAAGTGCAGTCTGGCGCGGGCCGGGGAGTCGGTACTGGTGGTCGTCGAGCCGCACACGGGTGCCGTCGACCATCCGGAGCTGCCCCCCGGCCCGCCGCTGGGAATCGGTGGCCTGCCCTACCAGAGCACGGATCTGGAGCTTCCGCCGGGCAGTCTCGTCGCCCTCTTCACGGGTGGCCTCCTCCAGGCGGCCGACAGCCGTGCCGCCGGACTCGCGCAGCTGTCCCAGGTCCTCGCCGACTGCGGAGCGTCTCTGGAAGAGCTGTGCGACCGGGCGGTGACCACCCTGCTGCCCGGGGCCGTGGACGAGGACGCGACGCTGCTGGTCGCCCGCACACGCCTGCTCGACCGGAACCAGTTCACCCAGTGGGAGCTGCCCCCGGACCCGGCGGCGGTGGCCACCATCCGCACCGCCGTCGGCAAGCAGCTCCGCGACTGGGGGCTGGACGACCTGACGTTCGCCAGCGAGCTCATCGTCAGCGAACTGGTCACCAACGCCATCCGCTACGTCGGCGGCCCGATCCAGGTACGCCTGATCCGCGACCGGACCCTGATCTGCGAAGTCTCCGACACCGGCCACACCACGCCCAATCTGCGGCACGCCGCGAACGACGACGAGGGAGGCCGGGGGCTGTTCATCATCGCGCAGATGACCCACCACTGGGGCACGCGCTACACACCCACCGGCAAGACGATCTGGACCGAGCAGGACCTGCCGCCGGCGGACGGCCCGTAGCACTCGACCGCATGTAGTACCCGGGGTCCTACAGGACCCCGGGTACCTCGTCCCAGTGCTGATGGCGGACTACGTGGTGATGCTGACGGCGGACTACGTACTGATGGCCGACTACTTGCTGACGGCGAAGCGCATCAGGGCGTGCTCGTCACCCTGCTTGATCTTCCCGGTCACGTTGATGACCTCGAGCTTCCAGTTGCCGTCGACCCGAACGGCCTTGGCCACGGCGCACCCGTTGTCCTGGGTGAGCAGGCTCGGCCAGATGTCGGCGACCTGCTGAGTGGTGCCGCCGGTCGCGTCGTACACCTTGAAGCTGATGTTGCGGGCCTTCTGGAAGGAGCTGCCCTTCTTGAAGGCGGCGGCGATGAACACGATCGACGTGATGTTGGGCGGTATGCGGGCGAACTCGACCGTCAACGTCTCGTCGTCGCCCTCCCCGCGCCCGGTCTGGTTGTCACCGCTGTGGACCAGGGAGCCGTTGCCCATGGGGTCGAGCGAGTCGAGGCCCGCCAGGCGCACCGGGTCCATGCCCTGCAGCGCGATGGCGATCAGGTCCAGGTCGGTGCCGGTTTTGCGGCGGAGCACGCCCATCACTCCACCGCTGCTGCCCGAGGTGGGATCCCAGGACACTCCGATGGACAGATGGGTGACTCCGTCCAGATCCGCCGGGCCGTCTTCTTTGGTGAGCGTAATCATGCGTGGATCATCCTCTGGGAGGCGGGACTGCGACAGGCAAAGTGTGCATGGAGCTTGCGGTGTTTCCTCGGCAGGGGTCCCTTCATAAGCGGACAAGGGGATACATGAGGCACTGATCGCCGACTAGAGTCGTGTGATCACTGCTGGTTGTGGGGCCGGGGCGGTGCGGTGGCAGGGCGCCGAAGTTCCGGGGGAGGGCCTGTAGAGCATGAGTCGTCGCTCCAGTGGGTTGGTCGGTATCTGGGCTGAGGCACAGCGTCAGCAGCAGCGCCAGTTGGCGGCGCAGTCCAGACAGCAGCGGGATCAGGAGCGACAAGAGCGCGCCTTCCAGAGGGAGTTGGCGCGCGGTCGACAGGAACAGCGGGCGGCCTACCGACAGCAGCGGGAGGCCGAGGCGCGGCGGCGTACCGAGGAGTTGGAGGCCCGGGTCGCCTCCTTGCAGGGCTTGCTGGCCGCCGGATGCCGGGCGCCCGCGTTCCGGGCCGCCATGCTCACCCGTTCCCAGCGGGTCGAGCCCTTCGCTCCGGGGCCGCTGGCGCATCCGACGCCCATGCCTGATCCGAACCACTACCAGGCCCAGGGCGGTTGGGGGCTCGGCGCCGGCCGGCGTGCCCAGGCGCAGGCGGACGCGCGGGCCCGCTTCGAGCGTGACCGGGAGGCAGCGCGGGCGGCGGAAGCCCGTCGGCAGCAGCAACTGGCCGCCTACCAGCGGGAGTACCAGCGGCGGGCCGAGGCCCAGCAGGCGGAGGTCGGCCGGCACAACGCCGCCGTGTCCGAGATGACGGCGGGGCTGCGCGACGGCGACCCCGATGCCACGGTGGAGTACTTCTCCGCGGCCCTCTACGCCTCCTCCGCATGGCCCGAGGACCTGCCCCGGCAGGTTTCCGCGGCCTACGACCCGGCCGCACGCCAGCTGGTGCTGAACTGGGAGCTGCCCAGGTACGGCGTCGTCCCCGAGGTGAAGTGGGTGCGGTACATGCCCACCGCGGACCAGGACAAGGAGACGCCGCGGTCGGCGGCGCAGAGCCGTGCCCTGTACAGGGACGTACTGGCGCAGTGCGTTCTCCTGGTGCTGCACGCGCTCTTCGCGGCGGACGAGTTCGGGGTGCTGGAGTCGGTGGCGCTGAACGGGTTCGTGGACGATCACGATCCGGCGACCGGCAGGGAGGCGCGGATCTTCCTCGCCACCGTCATGGCTCCGCGTTCCGTCTTCGCGCGACTGCGGCTGGAGCAGGTCAACGCCGTCGACTGCCTGGTGGACGGGCTCCGGGGGCAGCTGTCGGCACGCCCCGACCAGCGCGCGGCGGTACGTCCGGGCCGCCACCCCGAGGACATCGGCAACGGCGTCGTCACCCACGGGGGTGCGCGGGGGGCGAACCCGGACGGGTCGGACCTGAACGCGCCGGACCTGGACGAGCCGGATCTGTACGAGATGGATCCGATCGCCTTCGAGGCGCTGGTCGCGGAGCTGTTCCGCGCGATGGGCATGCGGGCGGTGACGACCCAGCGTTCGAACGACGGCGGTGTGGACGTCGACGCGATGGATCCGACCCCGATCCGCGGCGGCAAGATCGTCGTCCAGGTCAAGCGCTACCGCAACACCGTGCCTCCGACCGCCGTCCGGGACCTGTTCGGCACGGTCCAGGACGCGGGCGCCAACAAGGGGGTTCTCGTCACGACCTCCGGCTTCGGTCCTGGATCGCACGCCTTCGCCAGCGGCAAGCCCCTGGAACTCGTGGCGGGCGGCGAACTCGTCGACCTGCTGCACCGCCACGGGCTGCGCGGGCGGCTCGGAAACGCCGGCCGCCCGGTTCCCGCTCCCCGCACGCCGGACGCGGTGGACGAGAGGGAAGGCGGGGACGAGGGGGACCAGAGGGAGGGCGGGGACGACTGGAACAGGCTCGGCATGTTCTGGACCGGCCAGGTCGCCCTGGACGTGTGCGCGCTCGTCTGCCACGGCAACCGGGCCCTGAGCGACGACCACTTCGTCTTCTTCAACAATCCCCGGACCCCCGACGGCACGGTCCGCGCGCTCGCCGCCACCGCACCGGACAAGGCGGCCATTCGGGTGTCGTTCGACGCCCTGCCGGAGCGGGCCGACCGGCTCGTGCTCGTCGCGGCGGTCGACCCGGAGGCCAACCCCGGAGCCGATCTGTCCGGCTTCACCGAGGCGGGCATCCGGCTGCTGGACCGATCGGGGACCGAGCTCGGCCGACTCGACGTGTCCGACGGCCGCGCCCACGAGACCGCGCTGGTCCTCGGGTCCTTCCGCCGTCGTACGGGCGGCGACTGGGACTTCGTGGTCGGCGGCAAGGGGTATGCGGGCGGCCTGGAAGAGCTCATCAGGGAGTACGGCATCGAAGTGGACTGACACCCCGACTGTTTCCGGACCGGGCACGACGGCGCGACCGCCAGGAGTTTCGACGGGAGCGCAACCGGCCTCAGGAGCGTGCATCCAGATGGTGCCCTGAGGCGTCTACGTCGGTATGGATCTGGAAAAGTCGCCTGCTGAGCGACCCGCAGTGCCGGCCGAGGGGTGCCTCACGGTCGCGATCCGCCTGCCCGTGCGGATCGTCGTCCTCGTGCTCGTCGTGCCGGTGCGCATGCTGTGGGACGCCCTGGTGGTCGGCGGAAGGTTTCTGCGGGACACCGTGCTGCGCCCCGTGGGGCGGGTGCTCCAGTGGGTGGCGTGGGCGGTGTTCGTCTGGCCGTGGGTGACGCTGTGGCGGTACGCCGTGGTGCCGGTCGGCAAGGCGCTGGCGTGGCTCGGGTACGTGTCGCTCGTCGTGCCCGCCGTGTGGATCTACGAGACGGTGCTCACGCCGGTCGGACACGCGATCGCCTGGGTGGCGCGGGGCGTCGGCGCCGGGTTCGCCGGGGTCCTCCGAGGTCTCGGCGCAGGGTTCGCCTGGGTGCTCCGTGGCATCGGCGCCGTACTCGCCTGGGGGTACGCCCGCGTGCTGACCCCCGTCGGGCGGGCCGTCGCCTGGCTGCTCAGGGGCCTGGGGATCGGGTTCGGGGCGGTCGCGCTCGGGGTGTACCGGGTCGTGGCCTGGCTGGTCCGCCATCTGATCGTCGTACCGGCGCTGTGGTTGTACGAGTGGATCCTCGCGCCCGTCGGACGGGCGATCGCGTGGGCGGCGCGCGGACTCGGGTGGCTCGTACGGATGATCTTCACCGGGATCGGCGCCGCGCTCCACTGGACCCTGCGCGTCCTGCTCGTGCTGCCCGCGCTCGCCCTGTGGCGCTGGGCGCTGGTGCCGGTCGGGCGGGTCCTCGCCGTCGTCGCGCGGGAGGTCGGGGACGCGCTCGGACACGCCTGGCGGGTGGCCGGACACCTTTCGCTCGCCGTCGGCCGGTTCCTCGGGCGACTCTTCCGGTGGATCTTCGTGGAGCCCGTGCGCTGGGTGTACCGCAGCGTGCTGACGCCGGTCGGACACCTCGTCCGGGACACGGTCCTGCGGCCCGCCGCCGAGGCCGCGCGCGGCGTGGGCCGTGTGACACGGCAGGCCCTGGCCGTCGCCCGCGAGTCGGCGCGGCAGACCCGCGCGGACATCCGCCGCATGCTCTTCGGTACGCCCCGGGAGCCCGAGCGGGTGCCCCTGGCGAAGGACCGGCGGGAACCTGGAGCCGTCGGGACACGTACTCTAGGTAGCAGTACGACCGCTCTCACGAAGGACTGAACGACACTGGGCAAGCGACAGCCCGAAGGCCCGCCGCCCGCACCCGCGGTGCAGCGCATCCGACTGCGCTACACCAAGCGCGGCCGCCTCCGGTTCACCAGCCACCGTGACTTCCAGCGCGCCTTCGAGCGTGCGTTGCGCCGTGCCGAGGTGCCGATGGCGTACTCGGCGGGGTTCACACCGCATCCGAAGGTGTCGTACGCCAATGCCGCACCCACCGGCACAGGCAGCGAGGCGGAGTACCTGGAGATCGCGCTCACCCAGACGCGTGACCCACAAAAGCTGCGTGAGCTCCTCGACGAGTCGATGCCCGTGGGGCTCGACATCATCGAGGCGGTCGAGGCCCGCACCTCGGGTCTCGCCGACCGGCTCACCGCGTCCGTGTGGGAGCTGCGCCTCGACGGCGTGGCGCCCGAGGACGCGGAGCGCGCGGTCGACGCCTTCAAGTCGGCCGACACGGTGGAAGTCCAGCGCAGGACCAAGAACGGGATGCGCACCTTCGACGCCCGCGGTGCCGTGGCGAGCCTCGAGGCGCACAGTCCGCAGGCTGATAGGCCGACCGACCAGCCCTGTGCGATACTGCGCCTGGTTGTTCGGCACGTGACGCCTGCCGTACGACCCGACGACGTCCTGTCCGGTCTTCGCGCCGTGGCCGACCTGGCGCCGCCGGTCGCCGCAGCGGTGACCAGGCTGGCGCAGGGGCTGTTCGATGAAGAGACCGGCACGGTGACCGACCCGCTCGCGCCCGACCGCGAGGCAGTCATGGCCGCCCCAGCCGATCGCACAGGGGCCGCCGAAACTGCCGCCGCGAAGGCGTCGGCGTAAGGAAGGTCCCGCGTAAGGACGGACGTCGTAGCGCAGCCCTCGGATCCGGGAGCCACCTGGGTCGGGCAGCGCACCGACCAGAAGACTTTCGCCAGGCCGTACGCACACATGGCGTACGGAACCGGCGAGACAGGACACAGAGAGCTCCCGTGCGGCGCCCGCGCCCCGGACGGCGGCACCGCGCATCGCGCGAGCCGCGGACGTCACCGGCACTGCCGGACCAGGCGCGGCGCCCGGGAGCCTGACGGGAGATCCACCCGCATGCTCGAGCCGACCGAACCCACTGAGGGTTCCGACAACAACAACACTCCGAGCGACACCCTGCCGCCGCGGCGCCGCCGCCGTGCGGCGT
>LRTP01000484.1 GCA_001550305.1 Streptomyces diastatochromogenes | reverse complement strand
CCGCTCCGGCCGCCGGGTCGATCAGCGTGACCCGGACACCGCGCGCCGCGGCGGCCAGGGACGCGGCCAGCCCGGCCGGTCCCGCGCCGATCACCGCGAGGTGCGGTCGCTCAGTCGCCATGGCCCGTCCCCTCCTGCGTACGGATCGTGTCGCCCGCTCGGACCGGCACCAGGCAGGCCCGCTGGTTGGGGCGGTCGTTGACGGTCACCAGGCAGTCGAAGCAGACGCCGATGCCGCAGAAGACTCCGCGCGGGCGTCCCGCGCCGCGGGTGGCACGCCAGGAGGTGACGCCCGCCGCCCACAGCGCGGCGGCGACGGTCTGTCCGGGCAGGGCCGTGATCTCGCGGCCGTCCAGGGTGACGGTGAACGCGGGGCCCGGCTCGGCCCCGACCAGCTCCAGGGGATTCACCCGGCCTCCTTCGGGAAGCGGTCGGGCCGGAACGGCGTGAGGTCCAGGTCGGGCGTCCCGTCCGCGACGGCCTGCGCGATCAGCCGCCCGGTGCCGGTGGCGAGGCCGATTCCCGCGCCCTCGTGCCCGCAGGCGTGGAAGAGCCCCGGCACTCGTGGATCGGGGCCGATCGCGGGCAGGTGGTCGGGCATGTACGGCCGGAAACCCAGGTACGTCCGCAGGGCCCGTACGTCGGCGAGGAACGGGAACAGCCTGGTCGCCCCGGCCGCCAGCGCCCGTACGGCCGGCAGCGAGAACGACCGGTCGAAGCCGACCCGTTCACGACTCGCGCCGATCAGGATCGGCCCCGCCGCGGTGCCCTCCACGACGGGTGAGGTCCCCAGCGCGGCCGAGTCGCTGGCCACGTCGGCGACGTAGTCCGCGGCGTACACCTTGTGCCGCACCCGGCGCGGCAGTGGTTCGGTCACGAGCACGAAGCCGCGTCGGGGCAGAACGGGCAGGAAGACGCCCGCGAGCGCGGCCACTTCGGCACCCCAGGTGCCGGCCGCGTTGACGACCACCGGGGCGTGGAGGTCACCACGGTCGGTCCGCACGCCGCGTACCGCCCCGTGCGCCGTGCGCAGTACCTCGGTCACGGTCCGTCCCGTCAGCAGCCGTGCCCCCGAGGTCCGTACGAGATGCGCCGCGGCGAGTGCCGGCATCACCTGGGTGTCCTGGGGGTAGTGCACGGCACCCGTGAGACCGGGCGCCAAGTGGGGTTCCAGGGCGTGCAGTTGGTCGGCGGCGACCGGCACCGCCTCGACCCCGGCGGCTCGTTGTCCCGCCGCGAACGTCTCCAGCGCGGTGAGCCCCTCGGGCGTGGCGGCCACGACGACGCCCCCTTTGGCCTCGTACTCGAAGGCCTCGCCCAGCTCCTCCGCGAGGTCGGCCCACAGACGCCCCGACAGCAGGGCGAGGTCGAGTTCGGGCCCGGGTTCCTTGTCGGAGACGAGCAGATTGCCCTCACCGGCGCCAGTGGTCCCGCCGGCCACCGGGCCGCGGTCCACCAGAGCGACGTCGAGGCCCGCCCGGGCCGTGTACAGCGCGCAGGCCGCGCCGACCATTCCGGCTCCGACGACCACGACATCACAGGTCAGCCGCTCGCTCACGCCAGTACTATGTCACATGCTTCTCTGGTCGGGAAGCACTGCCGGAACAGTCCACGGCGCGCGCCGGATGCGGGAGTTCGCCGGGTGGCCGGCCCGCACCACCTCCCGCTCGCGTTCACACCCGACTCCCGGACGCCGTGTCGCCGGACAGCCGCTGGGCCGCGTAGATCGGGAGCACGGAGAGCAGGACGAGCACCGCCGCCACGACGTTCACGACCGGTGCCTGCTGGGGCCGCGTCATGTTGTTGAAGATCCAGATCGGCAGGGTCTCGATGCCGGGGCCGGCCGTGAACGTCGTCACCACGATCTCGTCGAAGGAGAGCGCGAAGGCGAGCAGTCCGCCCGCCAGCAGGGCCGAGCGCACCAGCGGGAAGGTGACGTCGACGAAGGCCCGGAAGGTGTCCGCGCCCAGATCCATCGCCGCTTCCTCGTACGAGCCCGAGGTACGACGAAGCCTCGCGACGACGTTGTTGAAGACGACCACGATGCAGAAGGTCGCGTGACCGACGATCACGGTGAACAGACCGAGACCGACGCCGAGTGGCTCGAGTACCGTACTGAACGCCGAGTTGAGCGCGATGCCCGTGACGATGCCGGGCAGCGCGATCGGCAGGACGACCACGAACGAGATGGCGTCGCGGCCGAAGAACCGGTGCCGGGCCACGGCGAAGGCGATCAGCGTGCCCAGCACCAGGGCGATGGCCGTGGCGCCGAGACCCGCCTTCACCGAGACCCAGAGCGCCGCGCGGGCACCCTCGTTCTCCCAGGCGACCGACCACCAGCGGAAGGTGAGTCCGGACGGCGGCCAGCTCGCGCTGCGGTCCGGGTTGAAGGAGTTGACCAGGACCAGCGCGAGCGGGACGTAGATGAACGCGAAGCCGACCCCGGCGGCGACGCGGAGCGCGATGCGCGCGGAACGGGAGAGTTGCACGGCGGGCTCCTCAGAGACTGCTCAAGGCGCCCGTGCGGCGCATCGCGAGCAGGTAGAGCACGATGACGACGACGGGGACCGTGCCGAGCGCGGCGGCCATGGGCAGGTTCAGTTCGATGTTGGAGTAGACGAGGTTGCCGATCAGCTGGGTCTTGCCGCCGACGATCTGCACGGTGATGTAGTCCCCGAGGCTGAGCGAGAAGGTGAAGACCGAGCCGGCCGCCACGGACGGCAGCACCATCGGGACCACGACCGAGCGGAAGGTGCGTCCGGCGCGGGCGCCCAGGTCCGCCGAGGCGTCGAGCAGGTTGGCGGGCAGCTGCTCCAGTGCCGTGTGGATCGGCAGGATCATGTACGGCAGCCAGAGGTAGGTCAGCGCGATGACCGCCGCGAACAGTCCGAACCCCGGCCCGCTGAGCCCGAAGGGCTTCAACATCCAGTCGGCGAACCCTCCCTGGGAGAGGATCAGCCGCCAGGCGTACACCTTGACGAGGTAACTCGCCCACAGCGGCGTGAGAATGGCGACCACGAGCAACGGCCGCCACTTGGGCTTGGCGACGCGGGCCGTGTAGAAGGCGACCGGGAAGGCGATCACCGCGGACAGAGCGGTGACGGCGAGCGCCACACCGATGCTGCGCAGGATCACCTGGCGGAAGACAGGCGTCGTGAACAGGGCATGGAAGTTGTCGGTCGACCAGACCTTCACGACCTCGGAGGTGAAGGAGTTGGTCGTCCAGAACGCCGAGACGAACAGCACGGCCAGCGAGCCCAGGTAGAGCACGGCCAGCCACAGCAGCGGCGCGGTGAGCAGCAGGGACAGCCTGAGCCGCGGCCGGCGGTGCAGGGTCCCGGCGAGCCGCCGGACGGGGGACCGTCCGGCGGCCTGCGCGGTGGAGGTCATCGTTGTCTCTCAGCCCTTGATCTCGGTCCAGGCCTGGACCCACTTCGCGTACGGCACGCACTTCACGTCGGTGCGGCCGTCCAGGCACTGCTCGATGGGCGTGTTCCAGAAGGCGATGTTCTTCCAGTAGCTCTCGTCGGCGGCGTGGAAGGTGTCGCAGAAGGACTTGTCGCTGGTCTCGGTGCACGCCTTGGAGTTGGCCGGGGCCTCACCGAAGTACTCGGCGACCTGGGCGTTCACCTTCGGCGAGATGATCCAGTCCATCCATTTGTAGGCGCAGTTGGGATGCTTGGCCTTGGCGGAGATCATCCAGGTGTCCGACCAGCCCGTGGAGCCTTCCTTGGGCACGAAGGCCTTCACCTTGGCGCCCTCGCCCTGAGCAAGGTTGGCGATGACCTGCCAGGTGGTGCCGACCACGGAGTCACCACTCTTGAAGGCGGAGATCTCCTTGAGGTAGTCGCTCCAGTACTCCCCCACGTTCCCGCTCTGCTTCTTCAGCAGCGCGACGGCCGCGTCGAACTGCTTCTGGTCCAGCGCGTAGGGGTCCTTGATCTTCAACTCCGGCTTGGTCGCCTTCAGATACAGCGCCGCGTCGGCGATGTAGATCGGCGAGTCGTACGCCGTCACGTGCCCCTTGTGCTTCGGGGCGTCGTCGAAGACCGCGGACCAGGAGGTGGGGGCGGGCGTGACCTTCTGCGTGTTGTACATCAGCAGGTTGGCGCCGCGGCCGTGCGGGATGCCGTACATCTTGCCGTGGACGGAGTTCCAGGCCCCGTTCTTCAGGCCGCTGAAGACGTCCTTGTAGTTCGGCACGAGGCTGGTGTTGACCGGGGCCGCGTCGCCGGAGGCTATGAGGCGCAGGGACGCGTCGCCGGACGCGGAGACGGCGTCGTACTGGCCGGTCTTCATCAGCTTGACCATCTCGTCGGAGCTGGCGGCGACCTTGGAGTTGACCTGACAGCCGGTCTGCATCTCGAAGTCGCTCACCCAGTCGACCTTGGGGTCGTTGGAGCCGTCCTCGACATACCCGGCCCAGGCGACCAGGTTGACCTGACCCTCGGTCTTGCCCAGCTTCGACTGCGCCTTGAGGTCGGGGGGGTTGAGGCCGGTGGCCGAGGAGGCGCCCGAGTCGGACGACCCGCAGGCGGTCGCGGCGAGGAGCACCGCGACGGCGGTGAACGAGAGAAGAGAGGTGCGGAGGGTTCGGTTGGGGCGCACGACGTACTCCATACGTGATGGGGGACTGAGCGTGGGGGTCGTCAGCGGGGGGCGGGGACCTTGAAGGTGTGACGGTGGTGCCACCGGAGCCGGACCCGGGTGCCGCGATAGGCGGCGACGTCCTCGGAGGAGGTCTCCAGGTTCTGCTGGAGCGCGGTCAGCCGTCCGCCCGCGTCGAGGTCCACCAGGAAACGGGTGGCGTCGCCGAGATAGACGACCTCGACGACGGTTCCCGTGGCGGTGGAGTGTTCCGGCTCGTCGGCCTCGGCGGACTCCTTGAGGACCCGGATCTTCTCGGGCCTGATGCTGTAGGTGCCCGAGGCGCCCACCACCTGCTGCGCGGAGTCGCCTTCGAGCAGGTTGGAGGTGCCGACGAAGCCCGCGACGAAGGGGGTGGCGGGGCGTTCGTAGATCTCGGCCGGCGTGCCGACCTGTTCGATGCGGCCCTGGTTGAAGACGGCGATGCGGTCGCTCATCGTCAGGGCCTCCTCCTGGTCGTGGGTGACGAAGACGAAGGTGATGCCGACCTCGCGCTGGATCGCCTTGAGTTCGACCTGCATCTGCTCGCGCAGCTTGAGGTCGAGGGCGCCGAGCGGCTCGTCGAGCAGCAGCACCCGGGGGCGCCCGACGAGGGCGCGGGCGAGTGCGACGCGCTGACGCTGACCGCCGGAGAGCTGGGAGGGGCGGCGGGCCCCGAAGCCTTCGAGGCGTACGTCCGCGAGCGCTTCGCGGGCCTGTTGGAGCCGCTCGGCCTTGGGCACCTTGCGGACCTTGAGGCCGTAGGCGACGTTCTGCTCGACGGTCATGTGCGGGAACAGCGCGTAGTCCTGGAAGACGGTGTGCACGTCCCGCTCGAAGGGGGCCAGCCCGGTGACCTCCTGGCCCGCCAGTTCGATCCGGCCCGCGGTCGGGCTCTCGAAGCCGGCGATCATCCGCAGGACGGTCGTCTTGCCCGAGCCGGACGGGCCGAGCATCGAGAAGAACTCACCGTCGGCGATGTCCAGGTCCACTCCGGCCACGGCGGTCGTCTCACCGAACGCCTTCCGCAGGCCCTGGAGCCGGATCGCTGTTGCCTCCATGGGCGGGAACCTTTCTGGTGCACTGGCGCGTTGACCGGAAAGATATGAAGTCATAGTTCAAAGCTCAAGACCCCCTTAGAGTAAAGGTTGAGTCAACGCACAAGGTGGTGGCCGTGAAGCAGTACGTGAACAACAGCGCCGAGGGTGCCCGTAGAGCCGTCTTCGCCCCCGTGGACAACCGCGCCCGGGTGGACGCGGTCATCCGCAGGCTCAGCGACGCCATCGAGCTCGGCCTGCTCGCCGACGGGGAGCAGCTGCCCGGCGAGATGGAGCTGGCCGGCCAGCTCGGCGTGTCCACGGTCACCCTGCGCGAGGCGCTGATGGCGCTGCGCCAGCAAGGGCTGGTCACCACCCGCAGGGGGCGCGGCGGCGGCAGCTTCGTCTCCCTCCCCGAGGTCCCCGGCGAGGAGCGGCTCAGGGTGCGGCTGGCCGGCTGGAGCACGGAGGAGCTGCGCGATCTGGGCGACCACTGGGCCGCCCTGTCGGGCGCGGCCGCCCAGCTGGCCGCGGAGCGCACGGAGCCGGGCGACCTGCAGCAATTGCGGCGCACACTGGACGAGTTGGCGTCCGCCGAGGACGCCGCGGCGTGCAGCCGGGTCTACGGCCGGTTTCATGTCGAGCTCGCCGCGGCGGCCCAGTCCGCCCGGCTGACCCGCGAGCAGGTCGCGCTCCAGACGGAAGTGGGGGCCTTGTTGTGTCTCGTGCTCGGGGACGACGCATATCGTGAAGAAGTCGCAGACCGTCACCGCTCCGTAATCTCGGCCGTGCAAGATGGGGCCCACGCATCGGCCAGAGCGCTGGCCGAGCGGTGCGTCCAGGCCTCGACGGCACGGCTCATCGCCCTCCGCCTCGCGATGCCGCGCGCCGCGTCCGGTCCCCGTCCGCTGGAGGGCACCCATGAGCAGGAGCCCCGGTCCGGCCGGCGCCACGGCGACGCTTGACGCGACACCGGAGGCGGCCGTCGCCGCCCAGGTCCGCTCCACCCTCGAGGTCGTGTTCGAGGCGGTTGCCGAGACCCGCGCCGACACCACGGCCCGGCTCACCGGGGTCGCCGCGCAGGGCCGTCGCCCCGCGACCGTCGACCTGGCCGCGCTGCGCCCGGGGCTTCACCTCCGGCTCGCCCGGCAGGAGTTGGTGTCGGGCGTCGGGTTCGTCGCCGCGCCGGGACTGCTGAGCGACGTACCGGCGTGGCTGGAGTGGTGGCAGACCGGCTCCGACGGAGACGTACGGCCGCTGCTGCTCGACCTCGACCCCGCGCACTCCGCGTACTCCGACTACACGCACTGGGACTGGTTCGCCCTCCCCCGTGACACCGGGCAGCGGGCGGTCGCCGGCCCCTATGTGGACTACCTCTGCTCCGACGAGTACAGCCTGACGCTGTCCGCACCCGTGCAGGTGGAGGGCCGGTTCGTGGGGGTCGCCGCGGCCGACGTGTATCTGCGGCACTTCGAGGCCGCGGTCGTGCCGCTGCTCCAACAGCTGCCCGGGGCCGCCCACCTGGTGAACGCGCGCGGTCGGGTGGCCGCGTCCGCCGATCCGGCGCATCTGGCCGGATCGCTCACCAAGGGCCCGGACTTCGGGGCCGTACTGGCAGGGGCGCGGACCGCGCGCCACGACGGAATGCGGCTGATCCCGTGCGACGGAGTGCCCCTTGTGCTCGTTGTACTGGACCCCTGAGCGGGCCCACACCCCGGACCGCCGAGCGGGCTCACACCACGCGCAGCTCCGCCGCGCCGTTGCGTGTCCTGCGCGGTCCGGCCGTCATGTGCCGCGCCTCGCGCAGGACCAGGGTCATCCGCGTGTATCCCATGTCCTGAAGGGCCTTGGGGGTCTCGCCGACGATCCGGCAGTCCGTGCGGCCCCAGCGGGGATCGGGGTGCACCAGCGGCCGTACGGCGCCGTCGTGCTCGACGGCGTCCGGGCCGACGGCGCGGATCCAGTGCGGCAGGCCCTGCCGGTAGGCGGCCTCCATGATCGGGTCCTGGGCGATGTCCCGGCGGATCGACTGGAGTCCGCGGTCCTGGCCGTGGCGCTCCACCGCCGCGGCGAAGTGGGCCAGCATCGGCAGGCACCAGCTCGACTCGTGCTCGCCGAGGACCGTGGCGGCGTCCGGGTGAAACAGGACGAACCGGAGGAAGTTGTCACCCGGCATGGCGGTCGGATGGGGGCCCACGCCGCCGAAAAGTGTCTCGAACGCGGCGTTGGACAACACGACGTCCCAGCGGTGGTCGAAGACGACGGACGGGAACGCCACGGCCTCCAGGAGAGCGGCGTAGTCCTGGAGATACGCCTGAGCCTCGAGACTCTCGGGGACAGGTCGCGGTTGGGACCGCTGCCATCCTGCCTGGTACGCCATCGGGAGGTCACCCCTCTTGCCTCTGCGGCCTTCACGCGGCGCCCCGATCCTGCTGCCCGGAGCTCAGCCATGTCAACTATCGTGGCATTTAGCGCTTGTTGACGGCTGATTCGCGCCACAGTTGTGGCGACCGCTGGATGTGAGTTCGAGCGAACGGCTAGTCTCCCGTTGGTCCCTGACCCTTGTGAGAGACACCCGAGAGACCTGAGCGAGACTGAGAGAGACGTAGGAGATCAGTCGGTGACGGATGGCTTCGAAGTTCCGGGCGCCACGGCGACGGTTCTGCTGCCGGCCGTCGTGGCCCGGGTCACCGCACTCGCCGACCGGCTCGATGTGCAGCACTCCGAGGTTTTCGACGTGCAGCGCCTGTCGGCCGAGTCCGGCGTGCCCCAACCCGTGGTGCGGGCCCTGCTGGGCGGTCGCCCCGCCGGGGAACCCGATCTCCAGGCCCGCTTCCTCCAGCGCCTGGACCTGTTGCGCCGTACCCGGCTCAAGCCCAATGGGCGCAAATACACTCAACAGGAGATAGCCGACGGCGCCGGAATGTCGCGTCAACAGGCGGGCGCCCTCATCAACGGCGACCGGCGCCCCACCATGGAGCACTGCGACGCCATCCAGCGCTTCTTCCGGGTGCACGCGGGGTTCCTGACGGCCGAGGACTCCGAGGCGCTCGTGGGCGCCCTGCAGCGCTCGGAGCAGGAGCTGCTGCAACAGCTCGCCGACCGCGAGCGCGAGGCGGCCGCGGCGGCCGCCGACCCGCTG
>LRTP01000483.1 GCA_001550305.1 Streptomyces diastatochromogenes | reverse complement strand
CCCTGGTGCCGTACGGCACCAGGGCCCCGAGGGATTTGAACACCATCTGCCGGCCTACTGCGGTGCCGGCCTTCTGTTTCCGCTCGCTCTCCCGGGAGAGGGGGATGCGTGCGGGGATCGCGTATGCGTGACCGTGGGACCACCTTCCGTTCCGGGGCCTGCGGTACCCGGGCCGACTACGTCCTTGCCCGGGCGATCCTGATGGCGTCTGCCTCCTTCTCCTCTTCCTGATCCATCTCCTTGCACCTGCGTACCACTGGCGGCCCCTGTGGGCCGCCCAGCCCGGCAGTCAGCGAGAGGACCCCGAGATTCCGCCGGCCCCGCCGCTCTACTGCCGTGCCAATACCTGCTGGTGCGCGGCAGTTTCGTGTCTGCCGCGCCTTCCTGACTTCCTGGCTACGGGCAAGACATTAACCCCCGTGATCTCGAATGTCTACTCCCGCCATGACAGATTTTCTGCATGCCCCAATGATGGTGTTCTGCCGTCCAGGTACGCCGAAAAGCTGCACCGGGACGCGTGGAAGCGGGGAGCAAGGGGCATACCGCCTGGCACTGCAAGCAGGACAACCGATACACCAGGACACGACTGGCGGCCGTAGCTTGCTCCGAGGCCGGCGTGAGACGACGAGGCTTCCGCGTCTCTCTCACGGACGCCCCTACGGCAAGCATCGCCCGCAGTCACACCCCGCGCATCCGGACGTAGCCCGCGGCGCCTTACCGGACGCTGTGCTGTTCCGGGAGGCGTGCTGGTTCGTCTGAACACGCGTACGAAGGTTGCGCTCGATACCTTCGCCGAGGCGGCCGAGGGTCGGCGGGATCTCATCAACGCTGTTCAGGGCGAGGGGCACGTTGGGCAAAGGGCGTGCTCCTCTACGCCGACCGCCCGGTGAACGGCAGCGGCCGGCGGTACGCAGCCCTCGACGCCGATCACCCACGGCCCGCCAAACGGGAAGTCAACGACCTCTCAGTGAACGAGTGCTTTGCGCAGCCCGGGTTTCGATGCTTCGGCCCACGGCCGGCAGTTCCCGTTCGCGCCTTTTGGCCACGGCTTGCTCCTGGCCGTACAGCGGGCCCCAGGTGAAACCGGGCTCGCCTGCCGCGTGCGCCGCCAAGGCCAGGTGCCGCAGGGGGTCCCGCGCGACGACGATGTCCTGATGGTCCCCGAGCACCTTCTGCACGGCCTTGACGCGCTTACCGAGCCGCTCGGCAGGTTTGCCGAGCGAGGCGCGCGCCGGTTCGGTGGCGTACCGCGTCTTCTTCGCCGCCTTGTGGGCCTGGCGGCTCCGGCGAGGTCAGCGAAGCCGGAGCGAACACGGAGCCGATCCAGAGGCACAAGGTGGGCTGACCACACCCTGGCTCAAGGGCGGAGGCGGAGCCAGGCACCGAACCTCGGCCAGCCCTGATCGTCGGCGGTGCTGCGCGCAGCCTCCCAGCCAGGGCGTCCGAGCGACCTCGACGGGGCCTCCAGATGTTGAGGGAAGCGACGGCCGCCGGTGGGCTCGGGCCGCCAGGACTGGAACGATGTTCTAGCCGCTCAGGGCCTGTTGGAGCGTGGGATAGCAGGGCATCACAGTGTCGAGGCCGACGAGCTGAAGGACGCGCAGGATGTAGGGGGTGGGGCCGGCCACGCGTACCCAGCCCTGGATGGCAGTGGCGGCCCGGTGAGCCCCGATCAGGGCGTTGATGCCCGTGGAGTCCATGAAGGTCACCTGACTCAGGTCCATCACGGTGTGCCGGGTAGCTTCGCCGTCGGGGCCCAGGAGCGCGCGCTGGATCTCCGCGCCGGTAGTGAGGTCGACTTCGCCACGCAAGGCCAGCACGACGATGCCGTCGGCGGTGGTGAACCGGGTGACCGACAGCCTTGGAGGCTCGATCGTGGTCATCCCTTCACGCCACAGGGCTCGGCCAGCGGCGTGTCGACGCCGATAGCGGCGGCGGTCAGTTGCTGCTGCACTGGCTGGCGCAGCGGATCTCCGTGGACCGTGTCCACCAGGTTGTCCATGCAAGCGAGTTCAATGCGCGCATCCTGCGTGGCTTCACCGGCCGCAGTGCCCTCCCGCTGGAGGTAGCGGCCTGTGGCCCACGCGAGCGGGGACCTCTCACCGCTCTCGGGCTGCGCAGAAGGCGCACGCTCTGACATGGCCGCCGCTCCCTAGGCATCCACCCGACTCTGACCCCGCAAGCGTCCACGCCCCACCCTTCACCCGTCAAGAGATACCGGAAAAACTTTTCATACTTTCGTATACGTGAAAACATCGTCTAGTCTGATGTGATGCGTGGAGTACCCGAGTCACATACAGGCTGGACGTTCCTGACCAATCACGCCCGCGTGCTGGCCGCGATCGCCGAGGACCGCACCACCCGCATCCGCGACATCGCCGCGCGATGCCAGCTCACCGAGCGGGCCGTCCAGAAGATCATTTCGGATTTGGAGGAGGACGGGTATCTCACCCACACCCGCCAAGGACGCTCGAACGAGTACCGGATCGAAGAGGGGACCAACCTGCGGCACCCGGCAGACTCCGGGCCGACGGTGGCCGATCTCCTCGCCCTCCTTGCTCAGCACGACGCCGAACACGGCAGCCGGAACCAGCAGTTGCAGACGACACCCCCGCACGCACGAGCAACGGAAGGTGACCGGTGACGACACCCGCACCACCCCCGGGTGACTGACACACGGCAGCGCCGGACAGCCTTTCGCAGTCGGCGTGACGGCGCCGAATTCCTGGGCAAGAGATGAATCAAACTGACGCCGGACTCCCGATACCCCGGAGGCGACGTTGACGTCCGAAGCGGACACGACACAGCAACTCCCCCAGCATCCCGCACCCCCTGAGACCTCCATGGACACCGTGCTGCGACTGGAGGACGAAAACCTCCAGCTCAAAAAGGCCGTGCGCTCGCACGCCGTTGTCGATCAGGCCATCGGGGTCGTCCTGGCTGTAGGACAACTGACTCCCGACCAGGGCTGGGACGTGCTGCGAAGCACCTCCCAGAACACCAACATCAAGCTGCGGCACGTGGCCGAACTGATCGTCGACTGGGCGCGAACAGGCCAACTCCCCACCGAGATTCGCAGCCAGCTGGAGCAACAGCTCGGCCTCGACAGCGCCATGGGTATGCGCGAGTAGCTGCTCGTTTGCACCGTGCGGCGGTCCCGCTTGACTCACCCGGCCAGGAGAGGCGCCAAGCGGTGATCGGCCAGGCGCTTCGGCCCATGGACCACACAAAGCTGAGGAGAGCCGTATCCACCCACGCTCACGCCGCCGTAACCATCGGGCGCAGGGTCAGCAGCCCCGGCGATCTCGGCGACCCAAAGGATCCAGGGAACGTCGATGTGCAGGCCGGTGGCCTGCCCGCCCGCGGGCCGGGGCGGCAGGCCAGACGGCCGGGGAAGCGACCGCCGGGCAGCCTTGGCCGTAGCGGTTCGCCGCGATGCTGGACGCCGGGAATCGGGTGGCGGCGCGCCCCGGCACACTGAGCCTCCCCGCATCACAACCCGATAGGCGGCCGAGCCGTCGTAGGCCGGGTTCACAGGGTGATTGACGCGTCTGTGGTCAGCTCATCGGCATGCTCGCCGGTGACCAGGTAGACCACTCTGCGGGCGATCGACACGGCATGGTCGGCAAACCGCTCGTAGTAGCGGCCGACCAACGTGACGTCGACGGCCGTCTCGACCCCGTGCTTCCAGCGGTCGTCCATCAGATGCGGGAACAGCATGCGGTGCAGCTCGTCCATCCGGTCGTCGTCCTGCTCCAGCTGGAGAGCCGCATCGACATCCTTGGTGATGATCACTTCTGCGGCCTGCGCCATCAGGCGCTGCGCGAGCCGGCCCATCTCCAGAATCGTACGGTGCAGGTCGCCGGGTACCGCGAACTCGGGGAAACGCAACCGGGCCAGCCTTGCCACGTGCTCGGCCAGGTCACCCGAACGCTCCAGGTCCGCGCTCATCCGCAGCGAGGCGACAACGACCCGCAGGTCCGTGGCGACCGGCTGCTGCCGCGCCAGGATCGCAATCGCCCGGTCTTCCAGGTCACGCTGCAGGTCATCGACCCTCGAGTCGGCCGAGATGACGCTCTCGGCCGGCTAGAGGTCGGCATCGAGGGGGACGGTAGTGGCGAGGCCGATCGCCGAGCCGACCAGCCTCGCCATCTCCACCAGACCGTCACTGATCGAGTCCAACTCCTCGTGATAAGCGTCCCGCATCACGTTCTCCCCGCTCCGTGGTTCTGTGCCCGCTTGCTCCCTCCGGCTGCCAGCCTTCCACACCAGGGGTACGGCTCAGCGACGTCGTTGACGCCTGCGATTCGACCGCGGCGCAGGCGGCACCCGCTCGCTTTGTCCGGCCGAGCCGGGACGTCACCGTGGCCGGTGTCGCGCTTTTCGGCGATGGCACGGTGCCCGCCCCTCTGCTGGGGCCTGGGGCGCGACGAGGTGTCTCGCGCGACCGTACGGCCGCCCAGATCCGGGGGACCATGGAAGCACTGCGAGGTGCAGGGGACACAGGCCAAGCGTGAAGCCGGCGTAGGGCGGCGTGTCGCGCCGGCAGGCGGAGGGAGTGCTTGGATGAGAACAGCCGATCCCTTCGGTGCCGAGGGTGACCAGCCGGGTTCCGGGCCGAGACAGCCGCGTGAGCTGCTGGATCTGCTCAGTGTCGCGGCTGTGCTGCTGGATGCCGAGGGGCGGATCGTGCTGTGGAGCCCGCAGGCCGAGGAGCTGTTCGGCTACACCTCGCAGGAGGCGCTTGGCCAGTACGCGGCGCGGCTGCTGGTCCATGAGCAGCACGTGGAGCTGATGATCAGGCTGTTCAGCGAGGTCATGAGGACGGGACAGGGATGGGCCGGCGCCTTCCCTGTCCGGCACAAGGACGGCAGTACCCGGCTGGTGGAGTTCCGCAACATGCGGCTGCTGGACGACCGGGGTGACTTCTATGCCCTGGGCATCGCCACCGACGAGGCGGCCCTGCGCCAGGTGGAACGGGACGTGGCCCTGTCCACGCGACTGGTCTCGCAGTCCCCGATCGGGCTGGCCGTCTTGGACACCGACCTGCGGTACGTGGCCGTCAACCCGGCGCTGGCGCAGATCAACGGCGTCCCTGCCGAAGACCACCTCGGGCGGCCGGTCCGCGAGGCACTGCCCTTCCTGGAGGTCGATGCGATCGAGGCGGCGCTGCGGCATGTCCTCACGTCCGGAGAGCCCCTGATCGACCAGCACAGTGTGGGGAGAACTCCCGCCGACCCCGACAACGATCACGCCTGGTCAGCCTCCTACTACCGGCTCGACGGTCCCGGCGGGCGGGTACTCGGGGTAGCCATCGTGTTGGTGGATGTCACCGATCGGCACCGTGCACGGCAGCGCTTGGCCCTGATCGCTGACGGCTCCGCCCGTATCGGCACCACCTTGGACGTGGAACAGACCGCCCGCGAGCTGGCCGACGTCGCCGTCCCCGAGCTCGCGGACGTGGCGGCGGTGGACATCCTGGATTCCATCCTGAACGACCGCCACCCGACGGCAACCGGCGCCGGCCGGGCACTCTTCCGCGCCCTCGCCGTGAAAGCCGCGTACCCCACCGAGGCCGTCCGCGCCGCCGACCCTGCCGGCCACCTCGCCAGCTACGGCGCGGAGCGCCTGGCCACTCAGTGCGTGCGGACCGGCCGCCCCATCCTGATACCCCACGTCGGCGAGCGGGACCTGGCCCGAATCGCCCGTGACGCCGAGGCCGCCGCCATCCTGGCCCGCGCCGGCGTCCACAGCTATCTCTTGACGCCCCTCGTCGCCCGTGGCGAGGTGCTCGGCACCCTGGGCCTCACCCGCGCCCGCAACCCGCTGCCCTTCGACAACGACGACCTCCTCCTGGCCGGTGAACTGGCCGACCGAGCCGCGGTCTGCATCGACAATGCCCGTCTGTACCAAGACGCACGCAACACCGCGGTCACCCTCCAGCGCAGCCTGCTGCCGGACCTCCCACCGCAGCAGGCGGGCCTGGAGATCGCCTCCCGATATCGGCCCGCCGGGACGACCATTGAAGTCGGTGGCGACTGGTTCGATGTCATCCGCCTCACGGAAGACAAGACCGCACTGGTCGTCGGCGATGTGATGGGCAGCGGCATAAGCGCCGCCACCACCATGGGACGCCTGCGCACCGCCACCTCCACCCTGGCCGACCTCGGCCTCCCACCCACCGAAGTGCTGCACCACCTCGACAAGATCACCGCCGGCCTGGAGCAGTACGCCACCTGCGCCTACGCCATCTACGACCCGCACCGCGCCCTGTGTCACATCGCTGTCGCCGGACACCTGCCCCCCGTGCTGATGCGCACGGGTGAGCCCCCCGAACTGCTCGATCTGCCCACCGGCGCCCCCCTCGGGGTCGGCGGTGTCGCCTTCGAAGTCACCACCATCGGCCTGGCCCCCGGCGACCAACTGGTCCTCTACACCGACGGCTTGGTCGAGACCCGCCACCACGCCATCGACGAGCGTCTGGACCTCCTCCTCCAACTGCTCCACAGACCCGACCGATCCTCGGAAGAAACCTGCGACCGGCTCCTGGACACACTGCGCGATCCGGACGACCACGACGACGTCGCCGTACTCATCGCCCGAGCCCGACCCTGGCCCCGGCCCTAGTGCTGGGTTCCTCAAACGGTGAATACGTATCGGCGCCGTAGCCGGCGGGTTGGCGGTGGGAGGGCAGGCCCAGGTCGGCGACCAGGACGAATCGCAGGTTCCTGCCGTTCGTGTCCGCGTCAGGCTGCCTCATGCACTCTCGTCCTGCCGCCGGGTAGGTCTCGGTGATGTCGCGTCTCACCGCTTCCCCAGGCTGTCACCACAGGGAGGGATCCGCTCGTCCACCCGCCCGTCCACCCGTTCGGCAGCACGACGCGCCTGCGGACCGGGGCACACCTAGCATGCTGACTGTGCGACCCATTCTCCCGAAGATCGAGGGCGGCCGGGTACAGGGCCTCCTGCAGCTCATCGAGGACGGCATCCACCTCGTCGTCGCGGCGCTCCTCGTACTGCTCGCGGGGCTCCTGACCGTCGGGGTCGTCCACGACGTCATCAGGTCGGTGCAGGGTCCGTACCGCGAGGAGACGGTCGTTCTCTCCGCCCTGGACAACGGCCTTGTGCTGTTCATCGTGGCCGAGCTGCTCCACACCGTCCGCCTCACCATCAGGAACCAGACCCTCGACGCGGAGCCGTTCCTCGTCGTCGGCCTGATTGCCGGCATCCGCAAGGTGCTCATCGTGACGGCCGAGGCGGAGAAGTCCTTCCGGTGGAACGTCGAGGGGATCGAACTGCTCATCCTGGCGGGGCTGATCCTCGTGATGGCGACAGCGGCGTACGTGTGGCGGCGCTCGACGCGGCCGGGAGACTACTTCCCGCTCCAGGAAGCGCGGCGCTCCCCGTCGCCGGCGCCGTCACCCACCCCGGGGCGCGGGTCCTGATCCGTCACCTTCCGCCGCCACGGCAGCCCGCACCCGCTGTTCCTCGCGAGCGGAGCCGACGTCCCGTTCCAGGGGTGTGCGGCTCACGGCCGTCGCGAGGTCCTCCAAGGCTTGCTTCTGCAGTTCCGCCCCGCGCCGTACCACTGGGCTCCGGTCCCCGGCGGCGGAGCCCTCCCACGCGTGGAGCGCCTCCTCCACGCGCCCCCAGTCCGGATTCCTGTGATCGCGCACATCGACTGCCGCCTGCGCGGTGTCCGCCTCCAGGGCCTCGGCGAACCGCTCCGCCTCGGGGACGAAACGGCTGTCGGCCCGCGGGACGTGGCTCTCCATGAGCATCGCCGCCCGGCCGAACCCCTCAAGCGCCTCCTGCGCCTCCTGCGCCTCGCGCGACGTCAGACCCCTGGGGCGGACCGGTTCCTGCCTTGCCCGGTCGTATGCCTCCCGCCAGGCGGCACGTGCCTCCCTGCTCGCCAGCAGTGCCCTGCGCATGTCGGCGTGGTGCTCCCGGGTCGGTTCGGCGTAGCTGCGGAGCACCGCGGCCGCGTAGCGGCCGTTGGCGGCGAGCCAGTCCGCAAGCCGGCCCGGCAGCCGTGGTGTCTCCCATGCGGGGAACACCACGTACGCCAGCATTGCCAGGGCCCCGCCGAGCAGGGTGAGCACCACCCGCTCCGGGACTGTCTGCTCCCATGCCTGGCCGCCCATGCCGAGCAGGAAGACGACGTACGCGGCAGTGAAGCACTGGGAGTAGGCGTAGCCGGTACGGTTCAGCGTGTACGACAGGCCCGCCGAGACCACCGCCAGCGCGCCGAACACATGGGCGTCCGGGCCCAGGGCCCGCACCATCCCGGTGGCGAGCGCGACCCCCGCCAGGGTCCCGGCGAGACGGGCCACCGCGCGCGCGTACGTCCGGTGGAAGTCCGGCCGCATCACCATCACCGAGGTGATGGGCGCCCAGTAGCCGTGGCCCAGGGGTAGCCGGGCGGCGATCAAGTAGCCGAGCGTGGCCACCGCCGCCAGGCGGACGGCGTGCCGGAACACGGGCGAGTCCCGGCGGAGCTCACGGCGGACCGCCCGGACGACGACCGGGACCAGCCGGAACATTGTCGGGCGCAGCAGGAACTGGGCGCTCGTCGAGCCGGGCGGGGTGGGCGTCCTCCCGGAGACGCTGCCGCTCCCGGCGATCTCCAACGCCTCGCCGAGCAGTTCCACGAGCCGCTCGGCGGCCTGCCGCGCGGGGCCCTCCAGCACCTCGTGCTCCTCGTCGACACGCAGGACGTCCGTGCTCCCGGGCCGCACCTCGGCGGGAGTGCCGCGGCGGATCGAACGAGCGGCCGCATCCAGGACGTCGGCGGCCGCGTCGAGCAACTCCCGCGCGCGGTCCCGCCCGGGTCCCTCCGCC
>LRTP01000482.1 GCA_001550305.1 Streptomyces diastatochromogenes | reverse complement strand
CCCTCGGCTGGCGGACACCCGCCGAGGTCTTCGAAGAGCAGCTACGCTCGCTGCAACAGCCCGGTGTTGCAACGACTGGTTGAACTCGCCCAGTTCGGGTCCTGGGCGTTCACCCAGCGCGCTCGGGCCTCCGGCCTGCTGCCCTCGAAACGAACTCCGCACCCCGCCAGTAGCCCGAAACCAAGCAACTCGCCCCCACCCAACTCGGGACAGCCCGGAGCCTCCACCGATCCAGGAGCGCTTCACGCCATGGATCACCAGTTCCGCCGGTGGATGTTCCTGACCAACCACGCCAGGGTGCTGCGGATCATCGCACGGGACCCGGATGCACGGCTGGGCACCATCGCTGCCACCGGCCAGATCACCGAACGAACGGTCCAGGCAATCATCGCCGACCTCGAACAGGCCGACTACCTACACGGTAACGGGACGGACGGTGCAGCCAGTACATCCTCAACCTCGACCAGCCGCTCCGGCACCCCGCTGAAGCCGGCCTCTGCGCCCGCGCCCTCGTTGAACTGGCTATCGATGATGCGACTCATCCGCCGAAGACGCCTTCTGCATCGGTGACGGTGTCATAGACCCGCAGGACCTGATCCGCCCCGGTCATTTCAAGGGTCTGCAGTAACGGCTCGGGCGCACACGCCTGCACCAGCACGGCCCGGACGGCGTCCGCCAGCCGCCAGGCTCCGAGCAGCACGTTCAGGCCGGCTGAGTCGCAGAACGAGATATGAGAGCAGGTCCAGCACGATGAATCGGTTGCCCCGTACGATCAATTCCTTGAACTGCGAGGCGGGTCGGTCACATAATCCACTCGCCGCTGATCCTTGCTACCAGGCAGCGGCCGGAGATGGTCTTTCTCGACCGAAGGATTAGCCGCAGCACTCTCCCAACCGTCTCGTCAGGAGACGAACGCGGCGGAATCTCGACAGGAGCCTGCCGACCCCCTGCCCCGCACTGGAGGTTCTACCGAGCCTCACGGCCCCGGGGATGAAGGAACCGTGGTTGGCGCTGATATTCATCATGACCGTCGCCGGTCCTTGGCGTGCACCTAGGATTGCGAGGATGACGGCAAGAACCAGTGATATCGAGATGGCAGCAGGTGTGCTGCGCGCCGGAGGGCTGGTGGCCTTCCCGACCGAGACCGTCTATGGTCTGGGCGCGAACGCCGAGGATCCCGCCGCTGTCTCGCGCATCTTCCAGGTCAAGGGGCGTCCGTCGTCCCACCCGCTGATCGTCCACCTTGGCGGCAGGGAGCACTTGGACGACTGGGTCGAGGACGTGCCCGCGACGGCGCGCCTGTTGGCCGAACGTTTCTGGCCAGGTCCGCTCACGCTGGTGTTGCGGCGCGGTCGCCGGGTGCCCCTTGAGGCGACGGGTGGTTTGGAGACGGTGGCTGTGCGCGTGCCCGACCACCCTGTCGCACTCGCACTGCTGTCGGCCTTCGGCGGCGGTGTCACGGCTCCGTCCGCCAACCGCTTCGGCCAGGTCAGCCCCACAACAGCGCACCACGTCGGTGCGGAACTCGGTGATGCCGTCGACTTCGTGCTGGACGGCGGCCCGTGCGAGGTCGGCATCGAGTCTACGATCGTCGACGCCACCGGCGAGATCCCGAGCGTCTTGCGGCCCGGCGGGGTGACGCGCGAGGACCTCGAAGCGGTGCTGGGGTGCCCGCTCGCGGTCCACGCGACGAGCCGCGTTCGGGTGCCGGGGCAGCATCCGTCCCACTATGCGCCGCGTGCGCGGGTCGTCCTCGTCGAGCCGGAGAAGGTCGTCGCCGAAGCGGAGCTTGCGCAGGGGCTGGGGCATCAGGTGGGCGTCCTTCTTCCTCCCTCCTTCGCCGACGCTCCGGTGAAGGCGCACGCCGTGGTGGCGGTGCCGGGTTCGCTGGCCGCATATGCGCGCCGCCTGTACGGGTTTCTGCGCGAACTCGATGAGCAGGGGTGCGACCTCATCGTCGCGTCCTTGCCGGTGGAGGAGGGGCTGGGACTGGCGATCGCCAACCGTCTCCGCCGCGCAGCAGGGCCCCGGCTCACCGCGTGACCAGCACCGACGACGTGCCCTCACTGCTCCTGGACGCGGGTGCCGGGTGGCTTCGTGACGGATTCGGCTGAGCGCCCACTGGCCTGGCAGCCTGGGCACAGCTCGTGCCGCCAGTCGTCGGTGACGACCATTCCCCATCCCTGACACACCTCGCAGCCCGCGGCCCGCGCCAGGTCGGCTCGGGGGACGGTGCCCGGCGCGGGGGCGGCTCCATGAGCCATCGAGGCTCTTCCATGGATGATCAAGCGCTGAACGCGAGGGGATCCTCATCCACGTATACGGGTGTCCCCCGACCGCGGCAAACTCACGCTGAGCAGCCACGGCCGGGGCGGTCAGGACGCGGCGGGCACCGCCGCATCAAGGCCACGGGACGCGACGAGCTGCGCACTGCCGTCAGCCAGGCGGTAGCACAGACCCACCACGGCGGCCTGCCCGTCGGCGACCTTCTCGGCGAGCACCCGGGAGCGGTCCAACAGCAGGTCGACGGTGTGGCCAACGTGCTCGGCGAGGATCTCCTCCGGCTCGACCCGTCCGGCGGCCCGCGCCGCCAGCACACTGGGGGTCACCCGCTCCACAACGTCCCGGACGTACCCGGCCGGCGCCATGCCGTCCTCCAGCGCGGCGCACGCCGCGCCGACCGCACCGCACGAATCGTGACCGAGCACCACGACCAGCGGGCAGCCCAGCACGTCCACGCCGTACTCGATGCTGCCCAGCACTTCCGCACCCACGACGTGGCCTGCGGTGCGCACCACGAACAGGTCGCCCAGGCCGCGGTCGAAGATGATCTCGGCGGCCAGCCGAGAGTCGGAACATCCGAACAACACGGCGAAGGGCTGCTGGGACGGTGCGATCTCGGCGCGGCGGGTGGCGTCCTGGTTCGGGTGCTCAGGGGTGCCGGCGACGAAGCGCTGGTTACCGACCAGCAGCAGTTCGAAGGCGTCGCGGGGCGTCGGGGTCTGGATCTCGGTCATGGCCGCAGCCTACGAGCCGGCACCAGTCATCGCATCGCCTGGTCCCGCCGGAGCCCGCCAGGGAGTGCCACGCCGACGGCTTGGGCATCACCCCTAGAGCACGATGATCAGGGCGCCTCCGCGGTTGAAGAGGAACCCGTGGTCGCCGAAGCGGTGGTCGAAGCGGAACCCGTTGTGATCGAAGCGGTGGTCGAAGCAGCCTCCGCCCCAGTCACCGCGGTCGCCGCACCGGTTGGTGGTCACCTGAGTGTGCACGGCAGGGGCTGCTGCTGCGGCCGTGACTGCTGCGCCGATCGCAGCGCCGCCGGCCGTCAGAATGCCGACCGCGGACACCGCGGCGAGACGCCTCGCGCGTTGTGCTCGCATGATGGATGCACCTTCCTTCCATCGTCTCGCGCAAGTCTCAGCGGCACGAGATGGATAGCCGCAGCGGCAAGGGAGGAGCGGCGCCGGCGCAAGCGTCGCCCGTTACCTACGAGGCGCACGTCTTGCAGCCAAGGCCCCCACTACGGGAACCAGCCGACCGTGCGTACCCCCCAGGTTGAGGCGTCCGGGCCATACGTCAAGGCGCCCGTATCGCCGAGGCCATCGTGAAGCGCGCCAAGGGCTGACCTTGCGCCGGATGCTGGCCTGCGAGGTGACCTCTTTGTCCCCAACTCGATTAGAGGATCTGTGATCTCGCCTCTGTGCTGACGAGCTGCGAGTACGTCTCTGGGGCGGTCCGTTGTCGTCCGGGACAGTCTCCATGACGGTGGCTGAGACGTGTATCTCCGCTCCAGGAGCTGGGCAGTCTCAGATGCGTCGTTCGGAATGCGCGGATGCTTGGAGGGCTTGTGAACATAGCCGCACTGCTCGTGTCGGTCGGTGCTCTGCTGGTGTCAGGCGCGGCTTCGTATCGTCAACTGCGGCTGGCTGGGCACGCCAACACTCTGCCCGTTCTGGTTGAACTGTTCCGGGAGCACAGAAGCGACTACCTGGCGGAAGCACGCTGGTTTGTGCACCAGGAGCTGCCTGGTCGCGATGTATCGGAGGGTCTGCACAGCCTGACTCGCGAAGAGCTGAAGCTGGTACGGGATCTGGCATGGTTTTACGACAACCTGGGAGCTCTTGTAGCTCACGGAATCGTCGACATTGGCCCAGTCTCCGGGTACCTGGGCGGCTCAGTGATCTCCACCTGGGAGAGCATGGCGCCACTTGTAGTTGCTCATCGCGCTCGAAGGAGTGCGGCCGGCCGGGATGAAGGCGCCGAGTGGCAGGGCTACTACGAGAATCTCTATCACTTGGTGAAACAGAATCCGCCTGCCGCTGTGCGCAACCGACTTGAGCGATGGACCTTGAACACCTCAGCTCCCCCTCGGAATTGAAAAAGATCGGAACTACATCAGCGGGCGAGCAACCACAGCGGTGCCGTTTACTGCTCGGGACGGCTTGTGATGAGGAGTTGGCACAGTTCCTTGCGTTTGAAGAACGTGGTGAAAGCCATACGGCTCCGGTCTCTGACAGCGGCCGCTCAGGACTCCGTCAGCCTTTACTCTGCTGCGGCGCCGATCCCAGGGGAGGAGGTCCACCGGTGCGGCCGGGCGCTGCGGCGCGTGGCTAGAGGCCGTGATCCTGCATGAGGTGCCGCATTCCGCTGGCGGTCATGGACAGCCAGTCGCGCAGGGTGAGGCCGCTCTCGCGGCGCCAGGCTGCCTGGGCGACCGCGTCGACGGAGGCGCAGGCCCAGCAGTCGGGTACCGGAACGAAGGCGTTCGTCGGTGGGTCCGGAAGTCTGGCCCCGTGGTTCTTGCACATGCCGGGTATTCCTCCGAGGAGGGCGTCGGTAGCGATGGCGCGGACTGACTGAGAGGGGTGCTGGGACCTGCCGCCCCAGCACTCTCCGAGCGCCTCCTCGGTGTCGGGAGTACGGCGCGCGATGGACACACCGGGCCCGCTTCTGGGCGGGGCGCCGTACCTGCTGGACCCGACTGGAAGGCGCTCTACCTGTTCCGCGACGGCGCCCCGTTAACCTAGTCGGCGTCGATCGCACCGATTGCCTACAAGATCCTGGACGAACACGTCATCCAGGAGTCCAAGCTGTGCACGCTCCTGGAGAGCCACTTCTCCACCCGGTTGCCCGGCGCGCGTCCAGCCGTAGCACCGGCCTCGACATTGCCTCCTTCCGCGCGGCGAGGAACACCCGAGGCACGGGCGGCGATCCGGACGCCTGGCGTGCGGTCTGCGACGGGAACCTCACGGCATACGACGTCGGCTGCGGCCATTACGAGATGACGGAGCCCGGTCCGCTCGAGTTCCTAGCAGGTGTGCTCATGGGACGGGAGCGGCGCCCATAGCCCGCCCTAGTCTGCCGCACCCTAACGACCTTGTTCACGATTGAGGTCGGGACGTGCTGGCCTGGCAGGTCGGCTGGTGCGTGATCAGCAGGTGGCCTGACGGACAAGCACCAGATCGGCGCTGGCGCGGAGGGAGCCGGTCCTGCGGGCGGAGCGGTCCGAGTCCGGGCTGGCGATGGCAGCGTGGGTCTTGGGGAAGTAATCGCGCCGTCCGAGGTACCGCTGCAGCGGGCGCCACTCCTTGTGCCCGCCGATGGTGTGCTCGCCCCGGATGCGGCGGGAGGCCTGGCGTCGGCGATGCTCGCGCCAGGCATGCCGCTCGCTGAGCGGGGCGTCATCCTTCGGCTTCTTCGGCGGGGCGCTGACCTGGTCGGGGAACTCGTTGGCCAGTCCTCGGAAGCCCTCGTCGGCCTCGGCTTTCACCTTCGGGTACAGGCGGAGCTGCTCGGCGATGCCCTCGGTGCGCACGGCGGTCTGGTCGTGCATACGGCCCGGCCGGTCGGCGCCGGACCACAGCAGCCGGCCGGAACTGTCGCTGATCGTGGTGGTCTTGGCGGTGTTCTGCTTCTTCTTGCCGGACACGAACGCCTTGCGGCCTGCTCGTCCGCGCCGCACGTCTGTCCCGCAGGCGGAACTCTTCCTCATCCTCGGGGGTCAGGAGTTGGGGGGCCTCGTCCTCGGTGTGGGCGCCCGGGTGCGTGGTTTGGTGCTGGGTGCCGGAGTCGGCTCCCGCTTCGTCCTGAGGGCCCAAGTCGGCTCCGCCGGCCTCGCCTTCGGCGGGCTTGCTCGGCGTGTTCGTGCTCTCGCCAGGGATGGTCGGCACTTCGGTCTGTCTACTTGCCGCGCCCTCCTGCGTGGCTTGTCGGCGACGGGCTGTTCGCTGAGCCGTTCAGGCTCGGGCGTGGCGGGGTCCGCCGCCGTCGGAGAGCAGCTCGTCGAACAGGGCCCGGTAGTGCACCATGGCACCCCGCAACTGTTCGGTGGTCGCCTCGTGTCGGGTGCTGAGTGCCTCGACATCGTGGGCGGCCCGGTAGTGCTCGAGTGTGCGGCCGTGCTCGACCGAGAGGTCCTTGAGTTGTTGGTCGAAGTCCTGGGTCGGGTAGCCGCGTTCGTGCATCAAGGAGGTCACCAGGCGGTCCGCGTCGTGCACGGCGTCCTCTGGGCGGTCCACGAACTCTTCCTGCGCGCCGGCCCAGTCCCGGGTGTACCGATCCCTGACGCTGCTGTCCAGCGGCTTGATGTCCAGGGCGTCATGCCGCTTCTCGCGGGCCCTGAGCTCACGCTCGCCGGCCGTGCGGCTGCCGGCATCCCCCATCGTCCGTTCATACTCCGGGCCGAAACGCTCACGCAGCTTCCGGCGGCGCGTGAACATCGACGCCGCCACGGCCGCCACGGCGATCACCACCACGGCGGCAATGATGACCGCCAGAACTGTCGTTTCGTAAGGGCGCCCGCAACGGCCAGCCGAGTGGCACGACGAACCCAGCGCCTCCACCCCGCTTGTTCATCGAGGTCATAGCGCCCTTGTGGCGTGATTGCGCTGCGTTGCGCCGGGGCGCGTGGGGCGGACAACGCGCGGCATTCGGCGCGGCCGACATGGTTGCAGCGCCTGGCTGGTGGGTCGCCTGTTGGGAGGGAGAACGAGGAGCGGTTGGACGTGACCGGGAGCGCCCGGTACGTCGGCTGCATCAGGCTGCGAAACCATTTAGAGGTTGCGCAATCCGGGAACCATTAGACTCGCCACTCTTCAACCTCAACCGCGTGCGGCCGGTCCGCACGGACGCGGACGCCGCAAGGCCTTCTTTCATCGGGGGATACATGCCGGATCCTGAGCCTTCAGGGGGCGAGAGCAGTGCCACTTTCGAGCGGTTTCTGGACCAGGCCCTGAACTCCCAGCAGGTCAGGGACGCTCTGGACCGCTGCGGCGGGGCACTCAACCGCGAACAGTTGCGCACCAAGGCGCTTGAGGCGCGTACCGCCATCGCCGCCGCCGTGGCCGTCGAGTATCAGGGCTATCGCGAAGCGAGGGCCGTTGCCACTGAGCGGGACGGCCGGCAGGACACCTCTGGTGCCGCGACGGCTGGCGCACGCGGCGGGGGCGGGCTTCTGCCGGTTCTGGCGGTGTTCGTGCCGAGCCTGGCGGGCGTCGCAGCGGCCCTTTTCCTGCTGTCCGGGTTCGGTCTGCGTGCTTTTGGTGGGCGCCCCTACATTGGCGAGGGTCTGATCACGGCAGGTCTGATCGCCGCCGCCGTGGCCGTCGGCGCGTTGATCGGTGATCTTGTCTGGTTGCTGATGGCGGCGGCACGCAACCGCCCCGTCGCTGAGCACGGACTGTCCGGTGGCGCTCATCCAGATGTGGACCAGGCGCGAGAGGTATGGGAACTGGCTCTGATGGAGCGCGGGATCCTGCCGTTCCTGCTGGGGCGTCTTGAGGAGGGCCAGGTGAGGGGAAGAGGTGGTCACGCCCCGCGTTAGCCCGCGCGGTGAGGTACGAGGCGTGCGGCTGTGTCCGCCCCGTCGTGGACCGGCGGAAGGACTGTCATCGAAGGCGACGGCGGCCAAGTGCCGACCTGATTGGAGACTTCACCGGGCGACATGTGCCGACAGAGACGCGGGGCGGGCCCGTTCGCGCTGGTATCTTCTACAACGCTGTAGAAAAGAGTTGGCTGCCTGGTTCGCTCTCGAACGCGACGTGGGCGGCCCGTAGCCATCGGAGTCGACGTGGCCCTGTGGGACCGCATCAAGGAATCCGCATCGACGATGCAGACCCAGCTCGTGGCGAAGAAGAACGACCTGAAGAGCGGTGCGTTCCGCGACGCGAGTATGGCGATGTGTGCGCTCGTCGCGGCTGCCGACGGGAAGATCGACCCGTCCGAGCGGCAGCGTGTCGCGCAGCTGATCTTCAGCAATGAGGTGCTGCAGAACTTCCCCGCCGAGGACCTCCAGCGCCGTTTCGATGACAACCTGAACAAGCTGACCGCCGACTTCGACTTCGGCAAGGTCAGCGTGCTCCAGGAAATCGCCAAGACGAAGAAGAAGCCCGCCGAGGCGCGCGCGGTCATCCAGATCGGCATCGTCATCGGCGGCGCCGACGGCGACTTCGACGCCACGGAGCGCGCCGTGGTCCGCGACGCCTGCTTCGCCCTGGGGCTGCCGCCGCACGAGTTCGACCTGTGATCACCCGAACTTTCTGAGGCGATCATCGCGGTGGCCGACAGGGGCACCCCTGTCGGCCACCGCGATGTGAGGCTGGAATCTGGAGAGCGACGACGGGTGCTTGGTGCCTGTGGTGCCGGCCCGTGGGCGTCGGGCTACAGCGGGGTAGCCGCACGCAGGAGCAGTGCCAGTGTGATCGCCGAGTTCGCCGAGAACAACGCAGACAAGGTGGCGCCCCCTGTTGCGGTCCAAAGTGCCAGGCCCACGGTGGTGAAGGCAGGTGGCCAGGCGTGCACCGTGGGTGGCGGGCCGAGCAGGGCCGCGACCCGGCGCGGGAGAGGGCCCGGTGCGGCGAGGGACGCGAGCGTCGCTGGCG
>LRTP01000481.1 GCA_001550305.1 Streptomyces diastatochromogenes | reverse complement strand
CGGTGCCGCCGTTGGCGCTGCCGCCGCAGATCCCGGCGCAGATCCCGCCCGTGCCGCCGATACCGCCCTCGCGGCCCGGCGCGCCGGTCGTGCCGGTGCCGCCGTTGGCGCTGCCGTTGCACAGCCCGGCGCAGATCCCGCCCTGGCCGCCGTTGCTCCCGTTGACGGTCCCGTTGCAGTTGCCCGCACACACCCGGTCGCCGATCCGCACGCTGCCGTCGCCCACCTTGACGGTGCCGAACTGGCCACTGCCGAACTGACCGCCGGCGAACTGGCCGTTGGCGAACTGGTTGCCGCCGCCCGGTCGGGCGCCGTCGGCGGGGAGCTGCCGGGCGGCGGCCACCACGGCCGTATGGCTTTGCGGCATCGGCGCGGCCATCGCGGCCGGCGCCAGCGCGCCGGCCGCCACACCGGCGGTCAGGGCGGTCGAGACCGTGAGACCGAGACGGACCTTCCAAGAACGTATACGCATGGCATTCCTCTTCCCAAAGAATTATTTTCCGTACCGCGGTTTCCGCTGTATCGAATAAACCCGGTCAAGGGCCTCGCCGTCACGGCCCGGGAATTCGGGGCTTGACAAGGAACGCCCCGGCCCGCACCGGGCCGGGGCGTCGAAGGAAGTTCCTCAGGAGCCGAAGAGGGAATTCAAACCCATCAGCGCGGCCCAGTCCCCGTCGCGGAACTGCTTGTCCCAGGTGTCGAACTCCTTCTCGGAGATCTTGTACTTCTTGGCGACGTCGGCCTTCTTCGCCTGCCCGGACTCCACGGTCAGCACGATCCGTATCTTGTCCACGCCCGTGAGCTCCGACTTGGGCTTGTCGGGCAGGTCGTCGAACTTGAAGCAGCCGAACTGGCCGGGCTTGCCGGGCTCCCCCGGCTGACCGGGCGCACCGCCCTTGCCGCCTTCCCCGCCCTTCCCGCCCTCCCCGCCATGGCCGCAGTGGGACGGGGCGGCCGGGGCCATCTGGCTGGTGCCTGTGGTGGCACCCGGCGCGGCCTGGGCTGCGCACGCGGTGCCGGTGGCGAGGGCCACCGAGGCCACCGCCAGGACGAGCGGACGCTGCCAGCGAGTTCTGGACATGGGGGTTCTCCGTTTTCCTTGAGCGAGGTTGTGGTTCTGCGGGCGCAGCGCCGGCCGTCCGGCTCCGCGCCTGGCCAATGGGGGTGAGGGGTCGCGGGGTGAGGGGTCGGGGGGCGGAGGCTGTGCGGGCCTCCGCCCCGCCGGGGCGTAACGGTCAGAAGATGCTGCCGCCGCCGGCGCCACCGCCGCCGCCCAGGCCGCCGAAGAGGATGCCGAGTCCGCCCGCGCCGCCCTTGCCTCCGTTGCCGCCCTGGAAGACACCGAAGCCGCCGTTGCCGCCCTTGCCTCCGTTGCCGCCGATGCCCAGGACGCTGCCGCCGCCGGAGCCGCCGGAGCCCCCGCCACCACCGACGAAGCCGCCGCCTCCGGCACCGCCGTCACCGCCGGCACCGCCGCCGTGGACGAAGCTCACGACATGCGCGGCGGGCATCGGCGCGGCCATCGCTGCGGACGCCGGAAGGACGATGCCCCCGGTGATCACCGCGGCCGAGGCGGCGAGTGTCGCGAGGCGGAAGCCCCGGCGCTTGGAACGGGCATCGCTGTGGGTGTGAAAAATACGGGTCATGGGTTTTTTCTCCTACCGATTAAGGGGACTCTTCTGTCCGCCCCGTAAATTCGGGACGACAGCCGGCGGACCGTTCTACCGGGACCGCCGTACCGGGATAATTCGCGGTTTCGGTGAAAGAGAAAACCCTCTGCCGAAGATTTCCGTCCTACCGTCCTGCCTCATTCATTTTCCGGATTTCCTTTCCGGTGAGGCCCGCACTTCAAGTAGGCCCCACGGGCACCGCACGGTCACGTTCCGAGGAGTCGTGACTTGACCCAGCGGAACGAGTCGGGTAAAGCGCGCAAAAAGGCGCCGCACGGTGGTCCTGGGACACCGTGCGGCGTATGTGCACCAGCGCTGTCAGGACCCAATGCCGCTTAGCTTAAGTTGATCAAGCTGTCTTGAGGAGGTTGGCGAGGCGGATGGTCGGCGGTGCGAGGTGGCGTGTGCCGGTGTCGCCGGGGCGTTTGACGCGGTAGCTGTTGTGCCGGGCGCGTTTGACGATGCAGTGGTAACTGCGTTGGCGGCGTTCGGGGTTGAGGTTTCTCGGGTGGGTGATGTTGCGGCGTATCGCTTCGATGAGGTGTTGGTGGTGGCCAGGGGGGAAAGGCCGCCGGCGTCGCGGTGACATGCCGGCGGATGATCCGCAGGGTGCGGGTGAACTTCACGCGGTCGGGGTCGATCCCGGCGTTGGTCGCGGCCCGGCAGATCAGGGCGCTGATTGCGTAGTGGGCGAGCAGGTAGCCGTAGATCTCCTGCCGGACCAGGTCCGGGCTCTTGGACCGCAGGATCCTGCCCGGGCCTCGCATCGCGGATCAGCGTGCGAAGGTGCCGGTCAGTCGGCCGCGGGCGAGGACGGGTGCGGTGATGGCGGGCAGGAGGGTGCGGGGCCGTGCCCGGTCCACCGGTGTTGTGCCGAGGGTGCTGTCCACGGGGGCGGAGAGGGCGAACAGCTGGAAGACATAGCTGTGCGGACCGTGGCCCTTGATGGGCCCGGGACCGTGGTAGCCGCGTCCGATGGTGGACCTCAGCGGCTGCACGCCCGCGGCCGGCTGCCGTGCGTGGAGAGCACCGGGGTCCAGCTGCCCGGATGACGGGTCGATCAGGGCGAGGCAGTGCACGGCGGGCTTGGCCATGGGGACGTCGATGTCCTCGACGACCAGGAGGAGTTGCGCGGTGCCGGCCGGCGGCGGGGTCCAGGCCAGGTGGGGGGACCGGTCGGCGCCGCCGATGTGCTTCGCGCAGTGCTCCGGCGACATGGCACCACCGTCGTCGAACTGCCGGCTGGTGAGGGTCAGCAGTTCGGGACCTTGCAGATTGGGCCGAGTCCACGCCATGTGGGTCTCGCCTGCTCTGCGGTTGCTCAGGAGTCGGCCCAGCAGGGTCATCGTGTCGCCTCCAGCATGTCGGTGACCTCGGCAGCGGTGGCGGTCTCGCCGAGCTTGGGAAAGATGCGTTCGACGCTGTGCCGGTGGGTGTCGGCGTCGGAGTCGGCCATGGCGTCGGTGGCCAGGACGACGTGGTAGCCGTAGTCGGAGGCCGAGCGCGCGGTCGACTCGACGCCGGAGCTGGTCGAGATGCCGGCGAGCACGACCTGGGTGACCCCCAGGTCCCGCAGGAGGGTGTCGAGTCCGGTGTCGTGGAACGCGCTGCGCCGCCGCTTGGTGATCAGGTGGTCGGTCGGCTGGACGTCGAGTTCGTCGATGAGGTCGGCCCAGCCGGACGGCAGCGCGGCGCCGCGCCCGGACCGCCCGGCCTCGGTGCGCCCCGGCGCGCGTCCGGTGACGTTGACCAGGACCACCGGCAGGCCGTGCCGCCGGAACTCGGCGGCCAGATGGGTCGCCTGCTTGACGGTGGCGGTGATCTGATCGTCGGTGAAGGCCGGGACGATGCCCTTCTGCAGGTCGATCACGACCAGCGCGGACGTGGGGTCGATCGTTGTCAGTGCCAAGGGTGCTTCTCCTGTGGATGTCGGCTGGTTGCCGGGCTCGGGGGCGCTGGTGGTCTCAGCCGGCGGCGTCCGCGTTCCGGCCGTCGATCGCCGGGGCGAGGGCGTCGCCGGTGGCGGCCGTTCGCGGTCCCGGGGTCCGGGCGGCGGGGCCGGCGCCGCTGCTGCGCAGCAGGGAGGCGATCGCGGCAAGCAAGGCGAGAGCGGCGCCGAAGGCGAACACGACGACCAGGCCGGAGTGGAACGGCCCGGAGATCAGGCTCGGGAAGAACTCGCGTCCGGTCAGGGCCTGTTGCTGCGCCACGGTCAGCTGGGTCAGGGCGCCGCTGGGCTGGAGCAGGTGCTGGATCGGGTTGACGCCCAGTTGGGCGGCGAACAGGGAGGCGACCGGGGGCAGGCTGCCGACCTGGGTGGCGACGTCGGCCGGTACGCCCTGGTGTTGCAGGCCGACGGCGAGGGTGTGCGGGAGGCTGCCGGCCAGTCCGGCGATCATCAGCGAGAAGAACACGCCGATCGACACGGCGGTGCCGGAGTTCTGGAAGGTGGCGCGCATGCCGGAGGCGACACCCCGGAGGTGAGCGGGCACGCTGCCCATGATCGAGGAGGAGTTGGGCGAGGCGAACATCCCGCTGGCTATCCCGTTGAGGGCGATCAGCACGGCGAAGACCCAGTAGCTGAAGTTGATCGGCAGGAGCATCAGGCCCAGTAAGCTGGCGCCGAACAGCAGCGCGCCGCCGGTGGCCAGGCCCTGGGAGCCGAGCCGGTCGGACAGATAACCGGACACCGGGCCCGCGGCGAGGAAGCCTGCGGTCAGCGGCAGCATGAAGATGCCCGCCCACAGCGGCGTGGCGCTGTAGTCGTAGCCGTGCAGCGGAAGCCAGATGCCCTGCAGCCAGATGATCAGCACAAACTGCATCCCTCCGCGGCCGATCGAGATGGCCAGGCCCGCCAGGTTGCCGAAAGTGAAGGCCCGCAGGCGGAAGAGCCCCAGTTGGATCATCGGCGCGGAGACCCGGTTCTCGATGGCGACGAATGCCGCCAGGAGAGCCAGTCCGCCAGCGATCAGCCCGTCGACCAGCGGGTTGGTCCAGCCCATGGTGTGCCCGCCGTAGGACTGCAGGCCGAAGGTGACCGCGATCAGGACCGCGCTGAGGCCCACCGCGAAGGTGATGTTGCCCCACCAGTCGATCCGGCCACCGCCGCGCCTGCCGGTTTCGCGCAGGGTGCGGTAAGCCCACAGCGTGAAGAACACGCCGACGGGCACGTTCACCCAGAACACCGCCCGCCAGTCCCAGGCCGACAGCAGACCACCGGCGACCAGGCCGATGAACATCCCGCCCAGCCCGGCGACCTGGTTGATACCCAGGGCGAAGCCGCGCTGTTCCTTGGGGAAGGCGTCGGTCAGGATCGCGGCCGAGTTCGCTGTCAGCATCGACCCGCCGACGGCCTGCACCAATCGCCAGCCGATCAACCACATCGCCCCATGGCCGCCGTCGAAGGGATCGAAGGACAGCAGGATCGAGGCGCCGGTGAAGACCGCGAACCCGGAGTTGTAGATCCGGACCCGGCCGTACATGTCTCCCAGCCGGCCCACTGTGACCACCAGGACGGCCTGGACCAGCCGGTATCCCATGATCATCCACAGCAGATAGCCGATGTTGCCCGGAGCCAGCGGGTCCAGGTGAACGCCGCGGAAGATCGCCGGCAGGGCGATCAGCACGATGGAGCCGTCCAGCGCGGACATGAAGACCGCGGCGGTCGTGTTCGTCAGCGCCGTCCACTTGTACCGGTCGTCGGCGACCGCGCGGCCCGGGACGTGCGTCTTGGGGGGATCCGTCATCAGCTTGCTTCCTTGGGGTTCCGTCGGCGTCAGATGTTCTGGGCCAGCCGCTCCAGCAGCGGCGCGGCCGCTGCGAGCTGCTCCAGTTCCGTCGGGGTGAACGTGCCGCCAGTCAGGGCGCGGGCGATGAGTTCGGTCCGCGCGTTGCGCTTGTTCTTCAGCGCCTGCAGACCGGCGTCGGTCACCGTCAGCACCACGCGCCTGCCGTCGTTCGGATCCCGGCGGCGTTCGACCAGGCCACGGGCCTGGAGCGCACTGAGCGTCGCCCCCATGGCCTGTGCGGTGATCTGCACCTCCCGGGCCAGCGCCGAGGAGGTGGTGGGGCCGGAGCGGTCCAGGTGCGACAGGGCGGTCCGCTCGGGCATGGTGAGTCCGCCCTCGACCGGCACTTGGCGCACCCGTCGCACCAGCACGCTGATGCTCGCCAGCAGGACTGAGGCGACTCCGTCCGGGTCCAGATCATCGCTCATATGCTAAAGCTACCTTATCAACTTGCCTTAGCATATGCGCCTCAGCGTGCCTGTGGGGCTCGGAAAGTCGTCGCTGCAGGTCAAGCCGCATAGCGATACTCGTGGATGACGCCGCCGAGGATGCGGGTGCGCAGGAGTCGGCGGCCTTCGAGCTCGGGCACGGCGATGGGCTGTTGGTCAGCGGCCGGCGGTAGTTGGTTGCGGGCTCGGTGGGGGCGGTGGCCGTTGTAGTGGCGCTCGTAGGCGGCCAGGGCGTGCCGGGCGTGGGTCTCGTTCATGATGAGGACGTGGTCAAGGGCCTCGCGGGCGGATGCTGCCGATCACCCGCTCGCAGTGGGCGTTCATCCGACGAGCCTGCGGTGCACTCTTGAGGATCTCCATCTCCTCGGATTGGAAGACGGCGTCGAAGGACTGGTCGTACTTTCCGTCGCGGTCGCGCAGCAGGAAGCGCAGGGACTCCATGCGCGTGCCGAGATCGGTGGCAAGGTTCCGGGCCTGCTGCACCGCCCACTCCCGGGTGGGGTTGGTGGTGACGCCGGTGATGTGAAGGCGTCGGGTGCCGTGTTCGAGGAACGCGAGTGCGTGCAGCCTGCGTCCGAGGGCGGTGTCGAGATGGAAGAAGTCGACGGCGATGATGCCCTCGGCCTGGTTGGTGAGGAACTCCCGCCAGGTCGGGCCGGTACGGCGTGGGGCTGGGTCGATGCCCGCCGCGTGGAGGATCTCCCAGACCGTGGAGGCAGCGATCGGGTGCCCCAGTCGGGCCAGCTCGCCTTGGATGCGCCGGTGCCCCCACTTCGCGTTTTCGCGGGCGAGCTGCAGGATCAGCTTCTTGAGCGCTGCCTTGGTTGGTGGCCGTCCGATGCGGGCCCGCCGGGCGCTGTAGTCCCACTTCGCGGCGATGAATCTGGGGTGCCAGGCCAGCAGGTCCCCGGCGTGACTGGGAAGACCTCGCGCCGGCGGCGCCGGGGTATCGGATTGGAGAGTGCAGCGAGCCAGAACCGGTCTGCCGGCTCGTAGCGGACTGGACCCGCGATCTGACGTCGTAGCACCGCGTTCTCGTGACGGAGTACGAGTAACTCGGCGTCCTTCGAGGTGTCGCGGCGCAGCAGCCCCCCGGGGACGGACAGCAGCTCACGGGGGGTCACCTTGTACAGCATCGAGAGGATCATGGTGGACATGGTCTCAGCGGAGACCGCTCTACCGTCCCGGCCTGCGGCGATGACTTTACGAGCCCCACAGGATCATCCGCCGCCATGTCACCGCGACACCGGCGGCCTTTCCCCCTTGACCACTACGAGCGCATGGCCGAGGCGATACGCCGGGACATCACCCACCCGAGGAACCTCAACCCCGAACGCCGCCAACGCAGTTACCCCCGCCTCGTCAAACGCGCCCGGCACAACAGCTACCGCGTCAAACGCCCCGGCGACACCGGCACCCGCCACCCCACACCGCTGACCATCCGCCTCGCCAACCTCCCCGAAGCAGATTGATCAACTTAAGCTAAGCGGCATTGTGTCAGGACCCCTCGGGGCCGGGCGGTTGCTGCTGCGGTTGCTGTTGCTGCTGTCCTGTGTCGGCGGGCGGGGGTCCGGAATTCTGGCGCGCCGTGTTCTGGGGCGCGGAGGACAGGGGCGCGGAGGACAGGGGCGGAGGCGCGGAGGTCTGGGGCGCGGACGTCTTTGGCTCGGGCTTCGAGGAGGGCGGCTCGGAGGACGGGGCCTGCGGCTTCGAGGACTTCTCGGACGACGGCGGCGGCGGTGACGAGGGCTGGGAGGAGCCCGGTGAGGACGGCCCGGCCGACGGAGAGGACGGCTTGCCCGACTCCGACGAGGACTTGTCCTTCGACGGTGACGACTCCTTGCCGGACTTCGACGGCTTACCCGACTCCGACGGCTTGGAGGGCTTGCCCGACTCCGACGGCTTGGAGGGCTTGCCCGACTCCGACGGCTTGGACGGCTTACCCGACTCCGACGACTTCGACGGCTTGCCCGACTCCGACGACTTCGACGACTCGGAGGACTTGGAGGGCTTGCCCGACTCCGACGGCTTGGACGGCTTACCCGACTCCGAGGACTTGCCCGACTCCGACGGCTTGGACGGCTTACCCGACTCGGACGACTTCGACGGCTTGCCCGACTCCGAGGACTTGGAGGGCTTGCCCGGTCCCTGCGAGGTGTTGCCGTTCGAGGGTGTCTGTTCCCTGCCCGGCGTGGACGGCTTCGGGGGCGGCGGGGGCGGGGGCGGTGCCGTCTTCGTGTCGTGCTCGCCGCGGTGGTCGCCCTGGTCCCGGGTGAACCATTCGCCCTTCTTGTGGCCCGCCACGACGAACTTCTTCACCGGGCGGGGCGCCGGCGCGACGACGACCACGTGCGAGGGCCGGTAGCCGGACCACGACTGGCCCACCGGTCTGGGGTCGGCACTCTGCTGCGCGGCCGGCGGTGTCAGCGGGTTCCCGCAGGCGCAGCGCACCCGCGGTACCCCGCGGTCGTCGACCAGGACTGCGGTCCCCGCCTGCAGCACGGCCTGATAGGTGGTGGCAGAACCGTTGCGGTAGCCGTGGTTGGTGACCCGGGTGTCCGCCCGGAGCTGTACGGGGGTGAGGGTGCGCAGATAGCCGGGGACGGCGGAGGGCTGGATGCCCAGCACCGAGGCGAAGGCCGCGTTCTTCGACGGGGCCGCCTTGAGGGCGGTGATCTGCTTCTCCACGTCGCAGCTGGCGACGTTGCGTGTCCCGCCGTAGAGGCCGGGGGCGTCACCGCTCACGCTCTGTACCGCGGTGCCCGTGCCCGTGGCCGTGGAGGGCAGTGAGGGTGTCGCCGTCGGCGCGGTGCCCTCCTTCGCGGTCGACTCCGTGAACGGGTCCGCGCCCGTGCTCCCGGCGGACTGCAGGAAGACCTCGCCCCGCTGCTGGTTCGAGGTGCCGTCGGAGCGGGTGAACACGAGGATCAGGGCCACCGCCGCCACGATCGCGGTGGCGACCACGGCCACCCGGGGCGCGGACTTCCACCACGGGTGGTGCGGGCCCTCGTCGCCGCCCCCGCCCCCGCCGCCGGGTCCGCCGGGCGGTC
>LRTP01000480.1 GCA_001550305.1 Streptomyces diastatochromogenes | reverse complement strand
GGGCCCGCTCGTCCGGGCCGTACGCCGGGGCGTGCGCGCCGGTTCCCTCGGCGGCGGGGGTTCCTGGACCGGGTCGGCGTGGGTGAGCAGCGCGGCCGGTACGAAGACCACGGCGCGCACGCCGCCGTACGGGGAGCGGGTGTCCACGGAGACGCTGAACCCGTAGCGGGTGGCGAGGACGCCGATGACGGCGAAGCCGAACTGGGGCGGGTCGTCGAGGCGCGTGACGTCCACCGCGCGGCGGCCGGTCAGCAGCGCGGCGGCGTGCTCGGACCCGCGGCTGTCCATGCCTACGCCCGCGTCGTCGATGACCACCACGGCGCCGTTGTGCACCGCCTGGACACTGACCTCGACCGTGGTGTTGGGCTGTGAGTGGCGCGCGGCGTTGTCCAGGAGTTCGGCGACGGCGAGGACAACCGGTTCGACGGCCCGGCTCTCGACGGCGACGTCGGCCTGTCCGTTGATGCGGATGCGCCGGTAGTCGCGGATGCGGGAGGTCGCGCCGCGGACCACCTCGATGAGCGGTGAGGTGGCCCGTTGGCGTCCGGGCCAGGAGCCGCACAGTACGGCGATGGCCTGCGCGCGACGGCCGAACTGGGCGTTGGTGTGGTCGATCTCGAGCAGGTCGCGCAGCACGTCGGGGTGGTCGTGGCGGTCCTGCATCTCCGAGATGGACACCTGCTGCTCATTGGCGAGGGCCTGGATCGAGCGCATCGACGCCTTGAGGGCGGCCTTCGCGGACTGGTCGGCGCGGGCCTGTGCGTGCCGCACGGCGTCGGAGAAGCGCTCCAGGAGAGCGTCGAGGCACTTCGCGAAGTCGGTGTCGGCCAGCCGCGCGTCGAGGAGGCCCGCGACGGGGAGGGCCGGTGCGGGGAGAGCCGATGTGGGGAGGGCCGGTGCGGGCAGGGACGCGCCGGCCGCGGGCAGGGGCCGGCCTGGCGCGGAGAGAGGGTGACCCGTCACGGAGTGGTGGTGCCCCGTCGCGGAGGCGGGCTGGTGCGGGGCGCTTTCGAGCGCGGGCAGGCGGACCGCGACCAGATGGCGCAGCTCCTCGTCCCGGGCCCGCAGCGCGTCCGCGAGCTCGGCGCTCCGGCCGCGCTGCCGTCTCGTGATCCCGCGCTGGCGCACCAGCAGCACGATGACGGCGAGCAGCCCGACGGCCAGGCACCAGAACGCCGCCTCCGGTATCCGTTCGGTCATGAAGTCCTCAATGGCATATGCAAGTTGACGGGTCGCACGACCCTAGCCGCCCATCGGCACAAGCGCTTGCCGTCGCGCGCAAGGAAGTTGCCCTGGGGCGCACGGACTGTATGCACTAGGCTGACGTGGAGTAACTACCGCTCGCTGCACGGGAGTTGAGGGTGTCATTGCCCGCGGAAAGCTACATCGTGGAAACACGGACGACCGCGGAGGTGGATCCGCACGAGCGGGCCGACTTCTGGAGCGAGCACGTCGGGTCCCACCAGTCCAGAATGGGCTACCGGTACGCGCGCACCGACGACTTCCACGGCGCGACGGTCCGCCAGCGCACCGAGCGCTATCAGCTCGTCAAGTTCTGGTCGGACGAGGTCACGTACAGCAGGACCGCGCGCCAGGTCCGCCAGGATCCCGACGAGGACTACCGATTACTGCTGCCGCTCAGCGGGGAGATCGTGCTGCGGCAGGACGGCCAGGAGGCCCGGCTGACACCGGGCACCGGCACCCTCGTCAGCTTCGCGGCGCCCTTCGAGTGCCTCCAGGACGCCTCGACGCACGCGTTCGTCCTCACCATCCCCGCGCGTGAGATGGACGGCCCGCTGAACCGCAAGTCGCCGCTTGCCACCGGGCTCGATCTGAGCAGGGGGCTCGGCCGGGTGGTGAGCTCCATGATCGGCGACCTGCACGCGGAGCGGGACCACCTCACCGACGCGCACTTCAACGCCGTCTCCGACCGCGTCGTCGAGCTGCTGTGCATGCTCGCCCTCGGCGACGACCGCCCCGACGGGGCGGGCCAACTCACCGACGTGGAGACGATGGTCCGCCGCTACGTCCGCGAACACGCCGCCGACCCGGGTCTCACCGGTACGTCCATGGCGCACGCGCTCGGCTGGTCGCTGCGTCAGATCCAGCTGGCCCTGCAGCGCGCCGGCACCACTCCGCGCGACCTCATCCGCGAGGAGCGGCTGCGGCTGGTTCGTGAGCGTCTCCAGTGCGGCGACTGCGAGCACCTGACCATCACCGATCTGGCCTTCGCCTCGGGGTTCTCCTCGGCGAGCGCGCTGAGTACGGCGTTTCGGCAGCGGTACGGGGTGAGTCCTCGGGAGATGCGGTCCGGGGGGCGGCGGCCGTGACGCCGTGGTGCGGTCGGCACCCGGGGGCCGCGCCCCTGACAGCAGGAGGCCCGCCTCACCGGGAGCCCAGCACCGCCCCCTGTCGGACGTCGCCGAGCTCGCCGACGGGCAGCCGCCGGGCGGGAGGCCGTGGCACCGGAGGACCCCCTGCGGCTGCTGGGCGACCCTTCCCGGACCGGATTCCGGCCCACTCCCGGGTTGATGTGACTGCCGGATCACATCATCCTTGTACATATGGTGAAAATCCCGGGCGATGCTGGGCGGGCAACCACGGCCGGTGACGCCATGGTGGTGGTTGACGCGCACGGAGTCGTGACCGGCTGGAGCGAGGGCGCGCAGCTGCTGACCGGGTACGCCGCGGCGGACGTCACCGGCCGACCGGTGTCGGACCTGCTGGACGGGGACCCGGGCGAGGCCTGGCGGGCGCTGCGGGCGAACGGCGGCCACGGTGTGGTGCCCGTACGGCGTGAGGACGGGCGCCGCACGGAGCTGGCCCTGCGGGCGTACCCGCTCCAGGGTCTGGAGGGGGCGCCGGCCGGATACGTGATCACCGCGGCGCCGGACGGGCGGGGCCGCGACCTGGGAGAGCTGGCGTTCAAGCAGGCGTCGGTCTCGATGTCGGTCTTCGACACCGAACAGCGCTATCTGCGGATGAACGACACCGCCTGCCGGATCATGGGCGTCCAGGAGGCCGAGGTCCTGTACCGCTACTTTCCGGACACCGTCGAGAACGCGGAGCACAGCCGCGGCTTCTTCAACCATCTGCGCCAGGTGGTCGAGACCGGCCGCCCCGTCCACTACGAGAGCTGGACCCGGGCCCCCTCCGGACTGCGTATGCACGCCTGGAACATCGAGATGTGGCCGCTGAGGGCCCCCTCCGGACAGTTGCTCGGCGTCTCGCTGGCCGGTTACGACAGCACCGAGCAGTACCGGGCCCGACAGCGGCTCGCCCTGCTGAGCAAGTCCGCCGCCGCCATCGGTACGACGCTGGACGTGATCCACACCGCCCGTGAGCTGGCCCAGCTGGCGGTGCCCGAGCTGGCCGACTTCGTGAGCGTGGACCTGCTGGACTCGGTGGTCGAGGGTGAGGAGCCCACCGGCGGCCCGGTGGAAGCCGATGTGGAGCTGCGCCGGGTCGCGCACCACTCCCGTACCGCCGGGGTGCAGGAAGCGGCGATCGACCTGGGCGCGGCGGACGTCTACCCGTCCTCCTCCCCACCGGTCCGCGCCCTGGTCACCGGGCACGCGGTGCTCACCAGGACCGGTGACCCGGACGTCGACGGCTGGCTCAGCCGGCACGGCGCCCAGGCCGCCAGGCCGCACCAGGCGGACCGCCGGGACTTCTCACTGATGGCGGTACCGCTGGTGGCACGCGGTACGACGCTGGGGGTGGCGGTCTTCGTGAGGCTGCTCACCGCCGAGAGTCCGGACCCCTTCGACCAGGACGACGTGTCGCTGGCCCAGGAGCTGGCCAGCCGCACGGCCGTCTGCGTGGACAACGCCCGCCGGTATGCCAAGGAGCGCACGACCGCCGTGGCCCTCCAGCGCAGTCTGCTGCCCCAGGCGATGGCGGGACAGGCGGCGGTCGAGTTCGCCTCCCGCTACCTTCCGGCGCTGTCGCGGGCGGGCGTCGGCGGTGACTGGTTCGATGTGATCCCGCTGTCCGGGACCCGGGTGGCGCTCGTCGTCGGCGATGTCGTCGGGCACGGCATCCACGCCTCCGTCACGATGGGCCGGCTCCGTACGGCGGTATGGACGCTGGCCGACGTCGACCTGCCCCCGGACGAGCTGCTCACCCACCTCGACGACCTGGTCGGACATCTGGCGGCCGATGAGAGCCCGACGGGCGCGGAGATCGGCGCCACCTGTCTGTACGCGGTGTACGACCCGGTCTCCGGGCACTGCGCCGTCGCCACGGCCGGGCACCCGCCGCCCGCCGTGCTGTTCCCGGACGGCACCGTGAAGGTCGTCGAGGTGAGCGCGGGACCGATGCTCGGCGTGGGCGGGCTCCCCTTCGAGGCCACCGAGCTGCACCTGCCGGAAGGCACCGTCCTCGCCCTCTACACCGACGGTCTCTTCGAGGCCCGCCATCTCGACGCGGACGCGGGCACGGCTGTGCTGTGCAGCGCGCTGACGGTCCCCGCCGGAAACCTGGACGAGGCCTGCGACAACGTGCTCCAGGTGCTGCTGCCGAAGCATCCCAAGGACGACGTGGCCCTACTGCTGGCCCGCACCCGCACCCTGGACAGCGACGAGGTGGCGGTGTGGGACCTGCCCGCGGATCCGGCGGAGGTCGCCACCGCCCGGCAGTACGCGATCGAGCAGTTGGCCCGCTGGGGGCTCGACGAGGTCGCGTTCGTCACCGAACTCGTCGTCAGCGAACTGGTCACCAACGCCATCCGCTACGGCGGCGCGCCCATCCAGCTCCGGCTCATCCGCGACCGCACCCTCATCTGCGAGGTCTCCGACGCCAGCAGCACCTCGCCCCATCTGCGCCGGGCCCGCACCTTCGACGAGGGCGGCCGCGGACTGCTCCTGGTCGCCCAGCTCACCGAGCGCTGGGGCACCCGCACCACCGGCACCGGAAAGACGATCTGGGCCGAACAGGCGCTGCCGTTCGAGTGACCGCGGCCTCGCGCAGGGCTACTGGAAGTCGCAGCCGGGGTTGGGCGCGTCCTCCGAGAACGGTGAGCCGTGGGGCAGGACGTACAGCACGTCCAGGACGACGGGGACCGAGCCCTCGTTGCGGCCGATGTGCACATGGGCGGGACCCGACGGCTCGGTGATCGTACGGCCGGCCGGGAAGGTACCGTCCTGCGCGCAGGTGGCGTCGAAGTGGCTGAGGGTGCCCTTCTTCACGAGGCCGTACAGGGGACCGTCGTGGTAGTGCCAGCCGGTGCTCTGGCCGGGCGGGATGGTGATCTCCCGGAGCGTGTAGTCCGTGTTCCCCACGGTGGTCCGATAGAGCACCGTCGCGGTGACACCGGGGCCGGCGGGAGTCGCGTACGCGGTCCCGGCGACCAACGACATGGCCGACAGGCCGACGACCGCGGCGCCCGTCACTCCCGTACGCAGCACGGCACGGACAGCGGAAACCTCACGCGTCATCTCGTCCTCCCCCGTATGAACGCAACAGCCCATCAACGGCGGGCCCGCGCACCATCATTGAACATCCGTGCCCCGTGCGGAAGGTGTGATACCACCCAACTCGCGCATCCCGCGTCCAACTAGTGACGATGCGGCGACGACACCCTCGCGCCGACCATCTCCGGCATATGCCCGCTCACTTGACGGCCGAGTGTGACACACGATTGGCTCCGGCCCAACGAAAGTACGACAGTCGGTACACAACATCCCGACATCGCACCGATCTCACTCTCCCCGACCCACCGCTGGGCCGCACAGCGAGGTGCCGCACCCATGAACATGTCCCCCACACCTCACCACTTCACCGGATCCCCGCACCGCGCCGCCCTCGTCGCCGCCGTCGCCGCGGCCTGTCTGCTCGCCGCCGGCTGCTCCGGCGGCTCGAACGACACGAGCGACGCCTCTGCGGGCAAGGCGGGCACCGGCCGGATCAAGATCGCCCTGATCACCCACGGCGCCCGCGGAGACGCGTTCTGGGAGCTGGTGCGCAAGGGCGCACAGGCGGCGGCCACCAGGGACGGCATCGACCTGACGTACGCGAGCGACTCCGAGGCCGCCGCCCAGGCCAGCCTGGTGCGGGACGCGATCCGCGACCGGGTGGACGGCATCGCGCTGACACTGGCCAAGCCGGAGGCGATGCAGAGCGCGGTCAGCGCGGCCAAGGCGGCGGGGATACCCGTGGTCGGTCTCAACTCCGGGATCGACGCCTGGAAGTCCGAGGGCCTGCTGGAGTACTTCGGCCAGGACGAGAGCGTCGCGGGCCGGGCCACCGGCGACAAACTGGACGAGCTGAAGGCCAAGCACGCCCTGTGTGTCATCCACGAACAGGGCAACATCGCCCTGGAGGCCCGCTGCGCCGGGGTGAAGAAGACGTTCGGCGGCGAGACCGACATGCTCTATGTGAACGGCACCGACATGGACGCGGTGGGCGCCGCCGTCACGGCCAGACTGCGCCAGGACCCGAGCGTCGACGAAGTCGTCATGCTGGGAGCGCAGTTCGCGCTCGCCGCGGTGAAGTCGGTGAAGACGGCCGGCAGCAAGGCCCAGGTCGCCACCTTCGACCTCAACAGCTCCCTGGTGAAGTCCGTGCAGAGCGGGGACGTGCAGTTCGCGGTGGATCAACAGCCCTATCTCCAGGGCTATCTGGCCGTGGACTCGCTCTGGCTCTACCACTCCAACGGCAACTTCAGCGGCGGCGGAACCGCTCCCGTGCTCACCGGACCCGCGTTCGTCACCAAGGAGAACGTCTCCTCGGTCGCGAAGTTCGCGGCGAACGGAACCCGCTGACCGGCCACCGCCCGCACAGGAGGCACCAAGGTTTTCCGTCCCTCACGGTGCGTACGGTCACTTGTACGGATAGCATCCTGCGCACCCTCTCATCGCTGATCGCTCTAGGACGACGATGTCTCCACGGACCGGTGCCCGGCGCCGTCTCGGCTCCATACGTCTCTCCCTGATCCTGCTGGCGCTGGTCCCCAGCGTCACCCTCGCCGCCATGTGGGGTGTGACGACGACGCAGATCTTCTCGGAGGGGCTGCGACTGCGCGAACAGACGGGACTGAGCCGGTCGACGGGTGCCATGGGCACCGAGGCGACGCTCGCGCTGCAACAGGAGCGCAGCCTGTCGGCCGCCTGGATGGCCTCGCCGCACGGTTCCCGGGCCGCCCTGGACCGGCAGCGCGGGCGCACGGACGTCGCGGTCGCGAAACTGGTCCGCAGGTCGGAGGACTTCAGACACGCGCCCGCCCGGATCGGCGACCGGATGTACTCGGTCATCGCCTCGGTGGGAAGCCTGGAGTACTACCGGGGACAGGTGGACCACCCCACCGACATCACCGCCCAGCAGGCCCTGGACCAGTACACCTCGATCATCGGCGACCAGATCCACGCCTTCCAGGAACTCTCCCAGGTCGACGACGGCGACCTCACCTCGCAGGCAGGGCCGCTGATCACGGTGGGGAACGCCGCGGAGCTGGTCGCCCAGGAGGACGCCCAGCTCGCGCTGGCCTGGCCCTCGGGAAAGCTCGACGAGCAGTCGTGGCGGCAGTTCGCCCAGCGGGTCGACGTGCGCCGCTGGGTCTTCCAGAGCCAGGTCCTCAACTCGCTGCACGGCACCGTGAAGGATCAGGTCGAACGGGTCCTCCAGAGCCAGGACTGGAAGACCCTGGAGACCGTCGAGGACCAGATCGTCGCGGCCCGGACGGCGCACGGCCGGGTGGCCAGGACGGTCGGCCTGCCCGACGCGCACGCCCGCTGGAACACCGCGCTCGGCAGGATCTCCGACCAGTACACGAACCTGATCCAGCAGCAGACCACGCAACTGCTCGACCGCAGCGCCGACAAGGCGCACAGCCTGCTGATCAAGGCGGCGGCGCTGAGCGCCGGCGGACTCGTCGCCCTGCTGGTGTGCGTCGTGATGTCCTGGCGCATCACCCGCTCCCTCTCCCGACGGCTGCGCGGTCTCCGGATGGCCACGCTCAGCCTCGCCGAGGAACGGCTGCCCGACGTGGTCGCCCGGCTGAACCGGGGCGAGAAGGTCGACGTGGAGTCCGCCACCCCGCCCCTGGACTACGGCGAGGACGAACTCGGTCAGGTGGCCAAGGCGTTCAACACCGCCCAGCGCACGGCGGTGTACACCGCGGTGGAACTCGCCGACACCCGACGCGGCTTCCAGAAGGTGATCCTCGGCATCGCCCGGCAGAGCCAGAACCTGGTCAACCTTCAGCTCAGCAAGCTCGACGCGCTGGAACGCGAGCACCAGGACCCGGGGATCCTCAAGGGCCTGTACGAACTCGACTCCACCGCCAGCCAGCTCCGCCGCTACGAGGAGAACCTCGTCATCATCAGCGGCGAGCAGCCCCGGCGCAGCTGGACCGAACCGGTCGCGCTGATCGACATCCTGCGCAGCGCCGTCGGCGAGGTCGCCCAGTACCAGCGGGTGGACGTGCACACCGACGACGAGGTGTACCTGAGCCCGCCCGCGGTGGCCGACGTCATCCATCTGCTGGCCGAGCTCATCGACAACGCGACCAGCTACTCCCCCGCGCCCAGCCCGGTGGGGGTGCGGGCCGCGATGGTGGCCAAGGGACTGGCCGTCGAGATCGAGGACCGGGGCCTGGGCCTCACCGAGGAGGACTACGCCGCGTTCAACGCCCAGTTGGCGGTGGCCCCGCAGTTCGACGTGGTGGCACTCGCCGACGACCTGCGGCTCGGCATGTTCGTGATCTCGCGGCTCGCCACCCGGCACGGCATCGCCGTCACCCTGCGCTCCTCACCGTACGGCGGGACCACCGCGATCGTGCTGATCCCGCACGACGTCGTGGTCCGCGACACCCCCGACTCCCCCGCCACGGACGGGGAGGTCGCGGTACCGGCGGGGGTCGTGGCGGCGAAGGGCTCCGCCGACGACGCGGTCCCGGAGCGTCGGCCCCATGAACGCGCGGAGGAGGCACCCCCCTCCGCCCGGGCCCGCACGACCGGCTCCGCCGCGCCGCCCGCTACACCAAGGGCGACTGGCAGCGCATCCAGGCCGAGGTCGCCTCCTGGGGCGAGCG
>LRTP01000048.1 GCA_001550305.1 Streptomyces diastatochromogenes | reverse complement strand
GGCCGCGCCGGGTCGGCGCCCACCACAGCGCCGCCGCCGTGGCGGCCACGCCGAGGAGCGCGGCGAAGAGCAGCAGTACGCCGTCCACGCCTCCGTAACCGAGCGGCAGCAGCACCGCCAGCGCCGCCGTGACCAGCGCGGCCCTGGCCGCCCACCGTTTCCCGTGGCCGACCTGCGCGCTCGTGTCCACACCCATCGCTCCTCCACGGACGTCGTAGAAGTCCGGCCCTGGTGGGCCCGGCCGCACGGAGGCCTGGTTCGGCGGGTCGTCGGCTGTGTGCGGGGTCGGCCATCGACGACACAGTCGTATGCAACCGTCGGGTCAGGCCCCGCGCAACCGCCACGCTCCGCCGGGCCCGCGCCGGCCGGGGCCGGTCCGGGCGGTTCTCACCGAACCCTTGGTCCACCCCTCGGGGCCCGTTCCGCCGTGGCTGATGCACGATGGGCGACGGCGGGCCCCGGCGGTACGCCGGGGTGTGTGGGAGGGACAGTGGTGATGAGTGGGCAGCGCGGCCGTGTCCTGGTCGTGGACGACGACGCGGCGATCCGCCGCTCGCTGGAGCGGGGCCTGAGGCTCGGCGGATTCGCCGTGGACCTGGCCGACGGGGGCCGGCCGGCCCTGGCGGTAGCCCGGCGGACGCCGCCGGATGTGATCGTGCTGGACATCTCGATGCCCGACCTCAGCGGCATCGAGGTGTGCAGGGCGCTGCGGGACGAGGACAACGACGTACCCGTGCTGATGCTCTCCGCACTCGACGAGACCGCCGACCGGATCGCGGGCCTGCAGGCGGGCGGCGACGACTACCTCGTCAAGCCCTTCGCCCTGCAGGAACTGGTCCTGCGGCTGGAGGCACTGCTGCGGCGCAGGCCGCCACGGGACAGCGGCACCGTACGGGCCGGCGGGCTGCTCCTGGATCCCGCCGCCCGCAGGGTGAGCCTCGACGGGCGGCCGGTGGAACTGACCCGCCGCGAGTTCGAGCTCCTCCACTTCCTCGCCCGCAACGCCGGCATCGTGCTCAGCCGGGACCAGCTCCTCGATCGCGTATGGGGCTACGACCTCGAGGTGCGCACCGACGCTGTGGACACCTTCGTCAGCTATCTGCGCCGCAAACTGGAGACGTCGGGACGCTCCCGGATCATCCACACCGTACGAGGCGTGGGCTTCGTGCTGCGCGACGACGACCCGCGGGAGCGGCCGTGAGACTGTCCACGCGGATCGCCCTGGCCGTCGGCGCCACCGTGCCCGTACTGGTACTGGCCACCGGCTGGCTGCTGCTGCGGCTGGTCGCCGCGGATCTGCATGATCAGCAGGACACGCATCTGCGTGAGCGCGCGGTGGCCGTCGCCAAGGACGCCCGGAGTCTGCTGCGCGCGAGCGCCGCCGACCGGTCGGCGGCGGTGGAGCAGGCCCGCGAGCGCCGGGTGTTCACCTCGGCCCTGGACGTGGGCGTACGACTGGTCGGCCCCGAGGAGACCTTCACGGGCGGCCCGCAA
>LRTP01000479.1 GCA_001550305.1 Streptomyces diastatochromogenes | reverse complement strand
GCCCTGCCTTCATGCACCGACCCCACCGCGATCACCCGATCAAGACCCTTGTTCGACCGACAAACCCGCTGATCGGAAAGCGGATGGCGTCTGAGTTCGACGGAGTAGCTGCTGCCGTTGAATTCCCAGCCGTCGGTGCCTTCGCCGATGTCGGCGACGATGACGTCGTCGATGAATCGGTCTTCGAAGTCGTCGTCGCGCAGGTCGCCAGCGAGCCAGAGCGCTTCGATGTCGCTCCAGTCGCCGCGGCTTCCGTCGATGCGCAGGGGGGCGGCGCGGCGGTTGCCGCGTTCGCGTTCGTCGGCGCCGGTTTTGACGAGGCCGCTGATCTCGAACTGGCCGTTCTTGACGTGGTCGGGGATCGGGTCGGCGGGGACGATGGCGACGTTCTCGTAGGCGGTGTGGATGAGGTCGCGGTAGCTGCGGCGGACGTTGTACTCGGGATCCGACAGCCACTTGATCAGGGTGTCGAGCCTGACGTCGAGGCCGGCGGCGTCCAGGGCCTCGTAGCCGCGTCTGGTCCCGGTGAGCTGGCTAAGCTGGGCGTGCCAGTGCTTGGCACTGTAGGAGGACAGCCGGTGGCGGGGGGTGACCTGGGCGCGCAGGAGGTCGCCCAGTGCGGTGCCGAGGGAGTTGCCGCGGCCTGTGGGTCCGGCCATCAGTCGTCACCTTCGGGGATGAACTCGCCGGGCTGGATGAACTTGGCCTTCACTTCGCCGAACCCGGTCCCGATCCGGTACGTGGCGGGCGGTGTGCCGGGGGGTGTCCAGAAGATGGCAGCGTCGACGTTGCGCAGGGCGATGAGGGTGTGGCCTTCCTGGACGGCCTTGAAGGCGACGGTCCAGTGGCGGACGGATGCTTCGGCGACCATGCTCATGCGCCAGTCCGGCCGCCAGAACGGGGAGCGCTGCTCTTGCCGCTTGGGCCACAGCAGGCGCAGCGCGATCGACAGGCGGGTCTTGTAGTTCTTGTACGGCTCGCCGCCTGCCTGGACGAGCTCCGTGCGGGCCTCGCGGGCCGCGGTGTAGAACGGCTTGAACAGCGACTCGTTGGCCTTGCCCGTCCAGGAGTCGTGGATGGTGACGGGCGTGGTGAGGTGGCCGTCGCGGTAGAGGCGTTCGAGCTGCTTGATGTGCGGGGTGGTCACCCACACGCGGCCCTGGTCGTCGGGCCGGTCGGTGAGCCGTCCGAGCGGGTGCGGCATGCCCGGGTAGTCCCATTCCGGGATGTCGATCTGGTAGATGCCGGCCTTGTTCTTGTCGAACGCGTCGAGGGGGCCGGTGTGCAGGAGCTTGTTCGGGGCGAGGGGGACGGCCGAGCAGGCGGAGGGGTAACTGCCGTTGCGGTCGATCAGGCACAGCACGCCGCCACCGAAGGAGGCGGGCACATCGAGCTGGTCGCGCCTCACGCGCTTGCCGTTGTCCCGGACGTGCGCGACCCGGGTGCTGGTGACGTCGGGGTGGACCCAGCCGGGCTCGCCGTCCATGTCCTCGCTGATCAGCGGCCACGGGCCGTCTTCCCGTTCCTCGGTGCGGATGACCGGGATCGGGTGCATCTTCGAACGTTTCACCGCGTCCTTGAGGATCTTCAGGGCAGGGAAGACCGCTCCCTCCGGCTCCTCCTCTTCGTCGCCTGGGACCAGGCCGTCATCGTCGTCCCGCAGGGCCTCCTCGGCGTCGTCAGAGGCGAGCCCGTTGTCGGCGGCAGCCTGTACCGAGGCTTCGGTGGAAGCCTGAAGGGTGGCGTCGGCGGGCGCGTTGTAGGCGTGCAGTGCGGCAGCGAGACGGCGGCCCGCGTCGCCCTCGGGCAGAGGCAGTCCGGCCGCGGCCATGGCCTGCACCGGGGCGTGGAGTTCGTCGAGGTCCTTCACCTGGCCGTTGGCGAGTGCGGTGCGCAGGGCCGCGAGCAGGCGGGTCGCCTCCGCGGGCAGCCCCTTGACGGCACCTGAGGTGAACGGGAGGGCGGCGTCGGCCAGTTCACGGTCGGCGGCGCTGCCCAGCGTGTCCGGGACAGTGTCGGCGGCCGCGGGAGTACTGGCCGCCTGAGCGGGGGCGACGGGGGTGGTGTCGAGGAAGCGGGCGTGGGCGAGGTCGGGGCGCAGGCTCGTGCTGCCGATGATGCCCAGATCGCGTTCCGCGACGGTCACGGTCGTCACCTGTTGGCCTGGGGCGTTGGTGAGGGTGAGGATGACGTCTGCGTCCAGCAGGTTCACGATGGCCGGGTCGTCGGTGTCCAGGACCGCGAGGACCGGTACGTGCTGGGTGCGGGCCAGCTCGCGCAGGATCTGGCTTGCTTCCGGGAGGTGTTCGCCGGACAGCGGCAGACGCGGGTTGCGGGCCCGCTGCAGCCGGTCCACGACCACCAGCGCCAGATTGTCCGCGAGCGGTGCCGTGTCCGCGATGGCCTCCGCGGTCAGGTCGCTGCCGTCGTCGATGAGCAGCGGGGCGTGGCGGAGCCGTTCGACGACGTCCTGCTCGTGCGGGGTGAGGACACCGGTCTTGAGGCGGGCGTAGTCGCCGTCGGCCTCGGCGGCGATGATGCGGCGGGTGATGTCCGCACTGTTGGGACCCGATGCCGCGTACAGGACGCGGGCGTTGCGGGTGAGCGCGGTGTGCCGGGCTGCTGCGAGGCCGATCAGGCTGCCACCGACCTGAGGTTCGGCCGCGACCAGGACCAGCCGGCCGGGGTGCAGGCCGCCGGTTGCCTGGTCCAGGCCTGCCAGCCCGAACGAGAGGCCGGGGGCAGGTCCGGAGGAGAGGACGTCGCCGATGGCATCGCCGAGGGTGGCGAGCCGGCGTCCGTGCTCACGGCTGGGAGTGGGTTGGCTGTTCACCGCGCCTCCTGCGGTTGCCGCGTGGTGCGCGGCCGTGTCGGATGGGGTGCTGCTGATCGGGCTGTCGACGGGCAGCAGGACCGCGACGGGCGTGGTGTTCCTGCGGAGCACCTGCGGTTGGCCTTGAGCCGCCCGCGAGATCAGGTCACCGAACTCCTTCTGCGCCGCGCTCAGTACCCAGGAGGGAAAGGCGTCGGCTTTCCGCGCTGCCGGGAACCGGTCGAGCGGGGCGAGCAGAGCACGGTCCTCCCGCTTGTGGATCAGCGTCGTGACCCCGTCGTCCTCGGCGCGCTTGACCAAGGCGTACAGGTCCCTGCGGGCGTCGCTCGCGTTCATCGCGCGCTCTGCCTGTGGTGACTGACTCACTCACCCTCCCGGTACTCAACTCCCCTTCAGAATACCACGAGTCACTCATTGAATGAGTCAAAGTCACACTTTATCTAAGCTACTCTCACTCACTTGTGAGCTGTTCAGTGTGGATTGACGGCTTGGGTGTTCACGGGCGGCAGCCTCACACGGCCGGACAACATGACCGAGGCCGGGGCCACCAACCGGCCCCGGCCTTGACTCACCGCGTCCGCAGACGGACGCACACCCGCCGAACAGGCAGACTCAGCCGCTCACTACCGGCTCCTGTCCGCTGGGCGCCTCCTTGTATGCGAGGTGCCCGACGGCGAGTATGCCCTGCCCAGCACTCCCGCGAGTTGCTCCGCTGTGACGGATGCGCCGGTGTACCGCTGGATCGCTTCGCCGAGCGTCTCCTCCCTCAGGAGTTCCCTGTCCCGAAGGCCTTCCACCGAGGTCCTGAGCAAGGTCAGAGCCGCCCTCATCTCCCCCGCCACGCGGGTGAGGAAGCTGTAAATGCGGTAGGCCTCCAGCGGGTACTCGATCCCCCGGTACTTGAGGCCGGTGACGAGCGCGGCAAGCAAGCGGGCCGCGGCTGCCGGCCTCTGCTCGCCACCCGGCACCTCCTTGTACGCCGGGAGCTCGGTGACGGGGCGCCCCTTGCCCAGCACGTCTGCGAGTTGCTCCGCCGCGAGGGATGAGTCGGTGTAGCGCTGGAGCACCTCGCCGAGCGGCTCACCCCGGTAGTCGGGCATTAGGCGGTCCTGATCCCGGAGGCCTTCCACGGAGGTCCTGAGCAGAGTGAGGGCTGTCGTCATCTCGCCTGCGGCGCGGGTGAGATCGCGGTAGATGCAGGAGGCCTCCACCGGGTACTCGATCCCGGTCCCCCGGTACTGGAGTTCGGTGACGAACTCGGCGAGGGAGCGGGCCGCGCTCTCCGCATGCCCAACGATGTCCTCGGTGTTCTCACTCATACGGAGCCGGTTCTCCTTGCTGGGGTGACGTGGCAGCGGGCTTGTACGGATGACGCCACCTTCATCAAGCGGGACGGCGACGGCCTCCGTCCGGCCCTCTACGCCGCCGGTGCCGTGGCCGTGGAGGAGACCGGGGTGCTGTCGGCCGTAGAAGGCCCACAGGTCCAGCGCAGCGTCCAGGAGCGCCGCGCGGTCGGCTGCGGGCATCCGCTCGACTCCTGTGAGCAGCAGTCGGGCGTCGCCCCCGTAAGCGCGGGCGTGCTGAGCGAGGAAGAAGAACACCTGGGCGGGCCCGTCGGCGGGGACTTCTCCTTCCACTTCGCGGGCCGCCCGCAGGCGGTAGGCGGCGCCCGCGGTCACCGCGAGCACGATCGGGTCCTCCTCGAGGAGCTTCGCCGTCAGGGACTGCCGACACGGTGCACACCGTTCGATACTGGCGCCGATCAGCGCGGCAGCCGTCCGCAGGTCCGGCACGGCCTCGACTCCCCACCGGCCGGGGTCGGCCGGCTGGAGGTCCGTGTGGGACGGGCCGCTGGTGTGTACGTGGAGGGTTCCCGCGTTGGCGGCCGTGTAGGCGGCGCCCTCGCGGCGGCTTCTGCTTCGCGCCCGGCTCTTACGGCCGTGACTCTTGGTCATACGGCTCTCGCATCTTCCCGCGCCCGGCCCCATGACCCGATGCGCGTCACGAAGAGCAGCATGCGGAAGGCTCAACGGCCCTGTGGCCGTCGGAAGTAGACGTACGCCTCACACTGATGCTCACAGACCGGACCCCGGTGCGGGATCCGCGGGCACCTTCGCCGTGGTGCACCCCGGTCATGGGCCAGGGAGCGGGCTTGGGCCGATGCGCCGGCCACTGCTTCGCAGCGTACCTGTCCGCCCACCACGTCCGGTGCCGATGCACGAAACGCCCCCGCCCGACTGGTACGAGCGCACGCGGAAGTCGGCGCCCGGCCCTCCGTACGCGTTCTACGCTCTCGTCACGTACTACACCGCAGGCGCCCATCACCACGCTGGCGGGCAGGGCGTCGTTGTCTGTGACGATGATCTGCAGGCGGTCGACGTGTTCGGTGGCGGTCTCCAGCAGGGTGGCGTACGTCTTGCGCAGTCGTTCCAGGTCGGTGCCCTCGTGTCCGACGTTGCTGCTGATCCCTCGGATTTCTGCTGTGCCCGTTCCCGCGGCCCGAACGGCGCTAGCGTGGAGTTCCATGATCGTATGGCTCAACGGCACTCACGGCGCAGGCAAGACGACGACCAGTGCACTCGTGCAGCAGCTGATCCCGGATTCTCGGGTGTTCGACGCCGAGAAGGTCGGCGAGACACTCATGGACATCACGCCGGGGCTGCCCTGGACGGGCAACTTCCAGCACTGGCCGCCGTGGCGGCCGCTCGTCGTCGAGACCGCCCGCCGCGTACTCGACTACACCGGCGGCACTCTGGTGATGCCCATGACCGTCCTGGTCGAGGAGTACTGGCGTGAGATCAGCACGGGCCTCGCCCAACATGCCATTCCAGTACGGCACTTCGTCCTCCACGCTGACGAAGACACCCTCCGCGGGCGCATCGAGGGGGACACTGTTCTTGGCCCCTCCCCATTCCGTCTCGAATACCTTGAGCCCTACGCCCAGGCAGCCCGCACGTGGCTACACGGCGAGGCCGAGGTCGTCGACACCACGCACCTCACGCCCGCCCAGGCCGCCCTACAGATCGCAGAAGCCGTCAAGAGCTGAGGTCTGCCCGCCACGCGAAAACAGTCGCAGGTCGCAACCAAGAAGACCTTCCGGTGTCGAGTAGTGCGAACAGGCTCAACCAGGGGGCCAGCTCAGCCCGGCACCGCGATGTCATCTACCCCGAAAAGGCGCACCCGGGAACCGCTGCCGTCCGGTTTGACCCGTCGGCCGAGAAGAGTATGACCAACCTCAAGGGAGCCGAAGACACGGTCGCTTACGGGACCCATCGCTGGTCACCGCTGCCTCTCCTGTTCACGGCGGAAGAACTGCGTGCGAAGGGGGCACGGACGAGGCGCTGCGCCGTGTGCGGCCCAGATCCGCTTTAGGTTCCGGCCGGTTGCTCGTCCGGCCTGCACGCTGGACGGGATCGGGCTATGCGTCGGGGCGCTCGCGTAGGTCGACGAAGAACCGCAGCCGGACGCCCGGCTCGCCTGGATCTCTGGTCGTCCGGTCTGCCGCTGCCGCAGCGCATCGTTCGGTGAGCAGGTCCTGGATGGCGAAGGCTGTCGCGTCGTCGGCGGCTGCGATCTCCACCACCGCCAGGCCCGGCTCTGCCACATGTGCGTCAAGGATTGCTCTCATGCCCGGCACGACGCGTCGGCGCTGCCGGCAGTTCTCCGTCCCAGGGAGCATCACCCGACCGTGTGCTTCCGCGCGCAGTTTGATGATTGTCAACGGGCCCCGGCGCCTTGATGCGCGTTCTAGGATGCGCGAAAGCTGAGGTCCCGGCGCCAACGGGCTGCTGGTCCACAGTTCCAGCCCGGTCCCGTAACGCTCTGATGCTGTTGGTTTATTCGGGGTTTGGCGTGACGTCGGCCTTCGAGACCCGGTTGTGGTCTTGAAGGCCGACGTTGTCGTATGGGGTGGGTGCGGATGTCGATGCAGCCGAAGGGATCTGGGGAGATTCCGGCGGAGACAGTGCGGGTGGCGAGGGCCGCGTTCCCGAAAGGGAGCCTGGCGATCCGGGTGCGGGACGAGCTGGGGCCGTTGTTCAGGGACGAGGACTTCGCGGACCTGTTCCCGGCGCGGGGCAGGCCGGCCTGGTCGCCGGGCGGGCTGGCGCTGGTGTCGGTGTTGCAGTTCGTGGAGGGTCTGTCCGACCGGCAGGCCGCTGAAGCAGTGCGGGCCAGGATCGACTTCAAGTACGCGCTCGGGCTTGCGCTGGACGATCCAGGCTTCGACTTCTCGGTGCTGTTGAGGTTCCCCCGAGATGCGGAGTGTGTTGACAGAGGGTCAGGTGGGACTCATGAGAGGAACATCGACCATGGCTGCCCCCAGGAAGTACTCGCTGGAGTTGCGTGAGCGTGCGGTGCGGATGTACCGCACCGCCGAACCGAAGCCGCAGATCAAGAAGCTCGCCGTCGACCTCGGCGTGCATCCGGAGGCCCTGCGCGGCTGGATCCGCCAGGCCGAGGCGGACGCCGGCGAGCGGGATGATCGGCTGACCACCGATGAACGCGCCGAACTTGCCGCGCTGCGCAAGGAGAACATCCAGCTCAAGCGGGCGAACGAGGTTCTGCGGACGGCGTCGGCGTTTTTCGCGGCGCAGCTCGACCCGACCCGGCCCAGGTGACGGCGCTCGTTGACGAGCACCCGCACCTGGGGGTCGAGTGCGTACTCCGGGAACTCTCCATCGCCTCCTCGACGTACTACCGCTGGCGTCGTGCCGAGCGCGAGCCGTGCGAACGCCGGCGCCGGGACGTGGAACTCACCGGGCAGATCAAGGAGATCCACGCCGACTCGGGCGGGATCTACGGCTCGCCGCGCGTGCACGCCGTGCTCAAGCGCGAGGGCGTCCGCGTGGGCCGCAAACGGGTCGAGCGCCTGATGCGCGAGGCCGACATCGCGGGCATCAGCCCCCGCCGAAGCGGCTTCACACGCCGCGATCCCAAGGCCACACTCGCCCCGGACCTGGTCGAGCGGGACTTCACCGCATCCGCGCCGAACCGGCTGTGGGTCACCGACCTCACCATGATCACCACCGGTGAGGGGCCCTTGTGGCTGTCCGCGATCCGGGACGCGTTCTCCCGCCGGGTGGTCGCCTGGGAAACCTCCGCTCGCGCGGACGCCGACCTGGTCCTGACCACCCTCGAGTACGCCCTCGCGAGCCGGGAAGTCGAACCGGGCAAGCTGGTCCACCATGCCGATCACGGCTGTCAATACACATCCGTGAAGCTCACAACTCGACTACTACGAGCGGGAGTTGAAGCATCCATGGGCTCGGTCGGGGACAGCTACGACAACGCTCTCGCGGAGAACCTGTGGATGATCATCAAGACGGAGTGCATCCGCGGCCGCGTCTTCGCCACCCGGGCCGAGGCGAATCTCGCGCTCTTCGAGTACATCGACGGCTTCTATAACTCCCGGCGCATCCAGAAGCGGCTCGGCTACCTCAGTCCGGTCGAGTTCGAGGAGAAGCACTACGCCGACCAGGCAACGGCCGAACGAACGAACCTGAAACCCCGTCAACCCGCCCTGACCAGTTGATCAGCACCTCCCGCACACCGGGGGAACCTCACCCGGCCTTGCCCGGCCTTGCCCGGTCCGCCTGGCCCGTCCGGCCGGTTTTCCCGGGCCCTGCCCGGTCCGTCCGGTCCGCCCGGCCTGCCTGGCCTGGCCGGTCCGGTCCGGCTGTCTGGCCTGTCCGGCCCGTTCGGTCCGTCCGGCCTGCCCGGGCTGCCTGGTCTGCCTGTCGGGGCTGGCGGGTTCTGTCCTGGTGTGCCTGTGGCGTCCTTGTGTGTCTGTCCCCGGCTTTGGTTTTTCTCGTCCTGGCCCTGGCCCTGGCCCTGGTCTGGTCTGGGTGGGGTGGGGGCTCCGGCCGGGTGCGAGCGGGTGTTGAGTGTGGCCGCTGATGGTGGGGGCGGGCGTGTGGTGGCGTCCCCTGTGGTGGTGGCGCGGTTTTTTCCCGTCCGGCCGACCTGCACACCCCGGTGACAAGACCCCTGCACGGCCCACGGCGCAGACCAGGCACAACAGCGACACGGACCAAGTCAGGCCAGGCACAACGGATGCGGTGGGGTGCGGTCTGGCAGCGGGGCCGGTGGCGGGGTGTGGTGAGGGGTCTTGCCGGCGGGGTCCGGTGGCGTGGTGCCTGGGGTGTGGGGGCGGGTGCCGGCGGTTTGTGTGTGTGTTTCTGTGCCCGGGGCGGGGGCTGGTGGCGGGGTGTGGTCCGGGGGTGG
>LRTP01000478.1 GCA_001550305.1 Streptomyces diastatochromogenes | reverse complement strand
CCTCGGGGCCCCAGCGGGCGAGCCGGCCGCGTTCCCGGCCGGCCAGGGCGTGCAGGGTGCGCAGGAGCGCGGGTGCCATGAGCAGCCCGACGCCGACGACGCTCGTCGCGGCGGTGAAAGTCATCCACAGCAGCAACAGCATGGCGAGCAGAGCCGTGTTGAGCCCGGACGCCAGCTGGGCGATCGCCTCACCGGCGGCGCTCAGGCTCCGTAGCGCGATGCCCTTGAAGCTCTCGCGGCTCTCGCGTCGGTCTGCCGCTCCACTCCTGCCCGCTGTCAGGCGAACGACCCTATGCCGCCAGCGAGTTCGCCGTCACTCAAGCGGCGGGGCAGTACAGCCTGCTGTACCCAGAACCGGGCGGGCTGCGGGATCGGCCGCCAGGGGTGCTGATCCGTAGCGTCGGTGACGACAGCAGGAACGGCACACGGCCACCGCAGGACCACCCCACAAGACTCCGGGAGCAGCCCCCATGCAGCACACGACGACCCCTGATCCCGCCGACCGGCTCAGCTCCGGGAACATCGCCCGCACCCTGCTCTGGATGGTGGTGGTGGCCAGCGCGCTCGCCAACATGGCGGCCTCCTTCGGCGGCGCCGACACCTGGGTGCACCTGGTGTGCGGCGCGATCACCGTCCTGTGCGCAGGCACCCTCGTCGTACGGAACCTGCGCGGCCGGCGATGAACGCCGCCAGCACTGCCGTCGACGCCCCCGCCATCACTCTGGAAGGCGTCAGCACGGCCTACCCGGGCGGCGTACGCGCCCTCGACGACGTGTCGTTGACCGTAGAACGCGGCACCCTCCTCGCCGTGACGGCAAGAGCACGCAGATGCACTGTGCCGCCGGGCTCGACTTCCCGACGTCGGGAAGCGTCCGCATCGACGGTCACGACATCGCCGGGCTGAACGAGTCCCGCCGTACCCAACTGCGCCGGTAACAAGTCGGGTTCGTGTTCCCGGCTTCACCTGATCCCCTCCCTCTCCATCGAGGACAACATCACGCTGCCGCTGAGGCTGGCGGGCCGTAAGGCGGACCGCGACTGGCTGCGGACGCTGGTGGAGCGGGTCGCACTGGCCGACCGGCTGAGCCACGGGCCCGGCGGAGCTATCCGGCAGCCAGCAGCAACGGGCAAGCATGCGAAGGCTCTGGTGGAGACCTGGTCGAAAACCCCTCTACCAGGGCCGGGGCCCAGTCAATACAGCAGGCGCTACCCGTTCCGGGGTGACCGCACCCCCACCGGTCGGCCCGCCTACTTGATCGTGGCGCACGGCAGGAGTTCCTAGCGTGATGGTCATGTCAGGGCAGTGGCCTGAACGAACGCAAGGAGTCCGCGACCGATGAAGACCGAACTCATCTCCCGTGTGGTGGCCACGACATTGGCGACCGCGCTGGCCAGTATCGCCCTGGCAGTTCCCGCCGAGGGCGCGACCGCAGCCGTTTCGGTGCGCGGCGGGACGCACCACGCGTCAGACAGCACGGCGCTGAAGGCACACGTGGACACCATCATGAAGACGGGTACCGTCGGGGTCGTGGTCCGGTCGACCGGACCACACGGTACCCGGAACGCCACCGGCGGGGTGGCCGACCAAGCAACTGGGGACCCTGCACGTCCCGGCGACCGGTTCCGGATCGCCAGCACCACCAAGACGTTCGTCGCCACGGTGGTGCTGCAACTCGTCGCCGAGGGACGCCTTTCGCTGGACGACACCGTGGAGCACTGGCTGCCCGGAGTGGTCTCCGGCAACGGCAACGACGGCAGCAAGATCACCGTCAGGCAGCTGCTCCAGCACACCAGCGGACTGTTCGACTACACGGCGGACTTCCCCGAGTTCGCCAGCAAGGCCGGATACCAAGCCAACCGCTACGCCACCTGGACCGCCGAGCAGCTGGCCGCCATCGGCATGCGGCACGCCCCGAATTTCCAGCCCGGCACCGGCTGGAGCTACTCCAACACCAACTACATCCTCGCCGGAATGATCATCAAGAAGATCACCGGGCACGACTGGACCCAGGAGGTCACCGCGCGAATCATCCGCCCGCTGGGCCTGCACGACACCCTCGCCCCGACGACGGACTCGCGGATCCCCGGCCGCCATCTGCGCGGCTACTCCGCCTTCGGCGAGGCTGGTCCGGAGATCGACGTCACCGCGCTCAACCCTTCCGCCGGGGGTGCGGCGGGCGCCATGATCAGTACGACGGCCGATCTGAGCCGCTTCTACCAGGCGCTCCTGGGCGGCAAGCTGCTGCGCCCCGCGTAGCTGGCGGCGATGAAGACGACCGTACGGGCCTCGGAGCTGGATCCCGGGTGGGCCGGCGCGCTACGGCCTTGGCCTGATGGAGGTCCCGCTGTCCTGCGGCGGTGTCTACTACGGTCATGGCGGCGACATTCCCGGCTACACGACCCGCAACGGATTCAGCGCTGACGGCCGCCGTGGCGTGGTCCTGAACGCGTCCGGCGACGGCTCCTCGGACTCGTCCAGCCAGCAGACCCAGAACGACCTGATCGACGACGAGCTGTGTAGGTGAGGATCAGCTGACGCGCGAGAACCAACCGTGTGAGAAGAGCTGATCAGGCTGTGACGGCACCCGCTTCGGAGCCGTCACCGCCATTCCCGCACGTAACGGGTCCGGAGTGGCGTCGGCGCCGTGATCGGCCGGGCAGTATGCCGGGCCCCACGAGCACGGCGAGTGGCTGAGCGAACAGGAGAAGTCCAAGCTCCTGCGACTGGAGCAGCGAGCCGCCCAGCGAAAGCAGCACCGCAAGCCCGGCGAACGCACCAGCCGCCGCCTGCATCACTGTCAATCCCCTCGCGCCGTGGTGGTCTTTCAAGCGGCCGACTCCACGGTGGAGTCGGCGTGATGGTTTCGTTCGTAGTCGATCGGGCTCCGGTATCCGCACACGCTGTGTAGCCGACGGGTAAGAACCCGGACTGCGGCTGGTCGGGCAACGCCGACCACAACGCAGCCCGGAACGTCTTGCACCTGTACCGGATGGGCCTTGCACTCATCCCGGCTGCCGGGAGGGCAGTCGTCAGGCGCGCGAAGCGCGACAAGCCCACTGCCGCAAGATAAGCAGGAATCTCCCGGCTTCAGCCGGGAGAGCACTTCAACGCGGCGAGCGAGTGGTCCTGGTCTGGGACGGCCTGTCCGCCCACTGGAGCCGGGCGATGCGGGCCTGGGTCGCCGAACAGGACTGGCTCACCTTGGAACGATTACCCGCCTACGCTCCCGAGCTGAACCCGGTGGAACTGCTGTGGTCCTCGCTCAAGAAGCGTGAACTCGCCAACCTCGCCAGCGACCACCTCGCCGATGTCGCCGACGCCACCGAGCAAGGCATCCACCGCATCAACGCCAACCCCCGACTGCCATGGTCATTCCTCGCCCATACCGGCCTGACCATCCACCCACCACACCCACCGAACTTACGAAAAGATCAGTAGGGAGCACGTCAAAATTCCCGGCCCAGTTCCAGCGGGGTCAACGGCTCGAAGCCAGTGTCGGTGACCAGGACCGTGTCGCCGAACCGGGCGCCGGTGACCCCTTCGACGTAGACGCCCGGCTCGATTCCGATGATCATGCCCGTCTCCAGAACGGTCGGATCGCCCGCCTTGATCTCGGGCCACTCCGGGTCGCTCAGCCCGATGCCGCGTCCGGTGCGGTGACGCAGGGCCGACGGCAAGCCGGCGGCCTCGATCGCCTCGATCGCCGCCTGGTGCACTTGCCCGGTGGTCACGCCGGGGCGGATGCGGTCGAGCGCCGCCTCCTGCGCCGCGCGAGCGACGCGCACCACGCGGAGCACGTCTGCAGAGAGCGCACTGTCGCCCACCTGCACCGGCCGGTCGAAGCAGATGCCATGGCCGAAGAAGGGACGGCCGCAGTAGCTGACCTGCAGGACGTCTCCATCCTCCATCATCCGTCCGGCGCCGACCGCATGGGCTCGCGACGACCGCTCAGCACCCGACCCGAGCACGTGGATGCCCTGCAGCAGCGGCGAGTGCTCAATGTCGCCGTTCCACCAGTACGCAGCGCGCTCGATGGCGGCGTCACGCGAAGCGCGCACGACCTCCCACTCGGCGACGCCCGCGGCGGCCACCGCGACCGTGGCCCGGAACTGGTGCACGGCGATGTCCGCGGACCGGCGGACGACGTCGATCGTCGCCTGGTCCTTGACCTTGCGGACTTCCCGAACGAGGGGAGTTGCGTCGGCGATCCGCTCGGCACCGAGTGCCGCCCGGAGCGCTTCGAGGGAGGCGGCAGAAGTCGCGTCGTAGTCGACGCCGATTCGGGCAGCGCCGCCGAACGGCTCCAGCACCCGCACGACCGCCTCGATCGCCGAGCGCGGCACGCCCTCCTCTTCCCACTCGATCCACTCCTGCGCGACCGGAATCCAGGACTGCTGCCGGATCTCGGGAGCCTCGATGCGCGGCGACACGAAGACCGGCTCACCATCGGCCGGAACGATGACCCAGACAGGCCGCACGGTGGCGATACCGTCGACACCGCCGAGGAAGCGGTGATTGTCGAAGCTGCTCAGCGCGAGGACATCGAAGCCGCTTTCGCGGATCGCTTTCTGCAGACGCAGCAGCCGGGTGCGATAGTCGTCGATGGTGGGAAACGCAAGCTCCATCTTCATCCTCCTTCTGTGAAGACTTCGGCAGAGCCGGGGATGGGACGATGGCACGGCCGTAACCGAAACCACCGGGCAGGCTGCACACCTCGGCGGAGTAGAGCGCGGCTTCAGCGGCGGCCGCCGGAAGCTCCGCGCCCTCCCCGAGCCGCACTACGAGGCGGGCGATGAACGAGTCGCCGGCTCCGAGGGTGTCGACGAGGTGCGCGGGCGCGGCGGGCTGATGATGGACGCGCGTCCCGTCCGAGACGACCGCACCGCGGACGCCCCGAGTGACGATGACGATGCGGGCGCCACGTTTGCGCGCCCACTCGATCTGTTCCTCCACGTCCGCAATGTCGCTGTCGGAGCGTGAGAAGGTCGCCACGGAGATGTACGGGGGCATCGGCGCCGCGTAGTCGTTGTCGCGGTCGAAGAAGTCGTACGAGACTGCGGCCCGCGCGGCGATCTTCGGAAGTGCCGACTCCATCCGGATCGTCTCGCAGAGGTGCACGAGGTCGAAGCAGGCGAGAATCCAGGTCGGCAGCATCGGGCAGGAAGAGCGAGATGCCTTTGTCACACAGCCCGAAGGAGCGGTTGTCGGTCTCGTCGATATAGACGGTCGCGAACGCGTTCTCGCCTTGTGCCCGCCGGACGTAATCCAGGCGGACACCCTCCGGGCGCAGACTCGTTTCGACGAGGTCACCCGCATCGTCCGAACCGAGCACGCCGACGTATGCTGGCGATCGCCCCGCTGCGCCGGGCGTGCACAGCGACATTCACGGCATTGCCGCCCGGATACATCATTCCTTCGTTCACGTAGCGGTCGACGACATTGTCGCCGAGACCGGCTAGCACCACTGGCGCCATCAGTACTCCACGGTAAACATGTAGCGACGGTGCGTGAGCGGGTTACCCGTCGCTGCCTCCAGATGTTCGGCGAGACGCTTCGACAACGACGAGAGCAGAAGCGGCGTGACCTCGCCGCGCAGTTCGGCCGGCACACCTTCCAGGGCGAAGCGCCGGGAATCGATGACGTGGGTGTTCGCGTTGTACCGCGAGAGGAACGCCTCGAGCCGGTCGATCTGGGAGCTGCTCGCATCCTCCCCCCGCCACATGAGGATCGGGGTGTCGCGGTCGACGATCTCGAACGCCCCGTGGAAGAACTCGTTGGCGTGGAACGCCGTCGCGCCCAGGCGCTGCATCTCCAGGAAATAGCACATCGCCATCCCGTAGCCCACGGCGTAGTTGGGGCCGCCCGCGAGCACGTATCGGTGCGCCGAAGCGGCCATCGCGTCGGCGATGCCGGGGAAGAACTCGTCCGCCTCGTCGTGTGCGACATCGAGTGCCCGGGGCAGCGCGTCGAAGGCGCGCTGGATGCCCTCGTAGTCCCCGGGGACTCCCGCCTCCTGCAGCAGGGCGTAGCCGAGCTGTAGGATTAGCACCTGCTTCGGCGCAATGATCGTGCGATCGCTGTCGTAGACGAACACATCGTCGCCGAGCGGCGCCAGCGGGGTGCTCTCATCCTTGGTGAACGCCACGACCCGGGCGCCGGCCTCACGGGCTACGCGCGCGGCCTCCAGGGTCTCCTTCGTGGTGCCGTTGTGCGAGGCGATCAGCACCAGCGAGCCCGCGCCGAGGTGAGCAGGGCGGCGGATCACGAACTCGTCGCTGTTCATGTGGAAGACGGGGAACCTGGCGCTGCGGCGTTCGAGTAGGTAGTGGGTCGAGCCGAAGGCGTTGAGCGATCCGCCGCAGCCGACCAGGTACACGTTCTTCAGACCTGTGGCAACCACCTCGCGTGCGATCCGCTGGGCACGGCCACGCTGAGCGAGCGCCGCCCCCACGATCGATTCGAACTGGTCGTCCTTGACGACGACTGTGCTTGTGATGGACACGCTCATCCTCATTGTGCGAGATCAGGATAGGAAGCTTCCCGAACAGCGCTTGCTCTGGGCAGCGAACCCATGCTGCTGTACATGCCGCACGGGCAGCAGCGGACACCGGCTTCAACAGCCTGATGAACTACCAGCTCTGCCCTTCTGGACAGAAGTACTGACTTCGGCGTTTTGAGGTGGTTGGCTGGTTCTTGCAGCTGACTAATGGTCACCTGCGCGGTAAGCTGGTATGCGCTATGCGGATGGGGGCTTCCCAATCTGGAAGTCAAGCGGCATGAATTGCGAAGGCTGGGGCGGTGAGGCCGAAGGGCTCAAGGTCAGCCTGGCCGCAGCGAACGCCAAACTCGCCCAGCTCGACAACCTCATCGCCCGACGCACTGCGGCCGTCGACCTCGGCATGCCCACCTTCGCTGACATCGCCGTCCGCACAACATCGACCGACCCGCCCTAGGTCGACGCTAGGCCGTGTCTTCAAAAGATCTTGAGTGGTGGATCATGGTGGGGTGATACGTCGCCATGAACTGTCGGACGCCGAGTGGGAGTTCGTCCGGCCGCTGCTGCCCGAGCCCTTGCGGGGGCGGAAGCGATTGGACGACCGCACCGTGCTCAACGGGATCGTGTGGAAGTTCCGGACCGGCACCGCCTGGAGGGATGTGCCCGAGCGGTACGGTCCGTGGGCCACGCTGCACACCCGCTTCCGCCGCTGGGCACTGGACGGCACCTTCGAGCGGATGCTCCGGGCCGCCCAGGCACAGGCAGATGCGGCCGGGGACATCGACTGGCTGGTGTCGGTCGACTCCACCGTCGTCCGGGCCCACCAGCACGCCGCCGGAGCCCGAAAAGGGGGCTCCGCAGTCCCGGCCTCGGACGTTCCAGGGGCGGCCTGACCAGCAAGATTCACCTGGCCTGTGACGCCTTGGGCCGCCCGCTCGCCTTCACGATCACGGGCGGGAACACCAACGACTGCACCCAGTTCACCGCCGTGATGGAGGCGATACGGGTGCCCCGCCTCGGCCCGGGACGGCCCCGCGTGCGGCCCTCCCATGTCCTGGGCGACAAGGGCTACAGCTCGAGGGCCATCCGTACTTGGCTGCGACGCCGGGGTATCAGCCACACCATCCCCGAGCGGGCCGACCAGGTCCGCAACCGGCACCGACGCGGCAGCCGGGGCGGGCGCCCTCCGGTCTTCGACAGGCAGCTCTACAAGCGGCGCAACGTGGTGGAACGGTGCTTCAACCGCCTGAAACAGTGGCGCGGTATCGCGACCCGCTACGACAAGACCGCCGAGTCCTACCAAGCAGCCGTCACCCTGTCCCTCCTCTCGTAGCGTGGAGTCGGTGATTGCAGGGGAAGTTGAGGTTCATGGGGTCCAAGCAACGGGCGTACACGCCTGAGTTCCGTGAGGGTGCTGTACGCATTGTGATCGAGACGGGCAGGCCGATCCCGGAGGTCGCCGAGGAGCTCGGTGTCCACTCCGGGACGCTGCACAGCTGGGTGTCGCGGTGGCGGCGCAACGGCTCGGCCTCCTCCGACCGGCCCGCGCCCGCTGCCTCGGGCGGTCGGCTGCGGGATACCGAGCGCGCCGAGCTGGAGCGGCTGCGGCGGGAGATGAGCGAGAAGAACAAGCGGATACGCGAGCTGGAGATGGAACGTGATGTCTTCAAAGGCTGCATGGCCTTGTGGGTGAAGTAGCTGCGGCGGACCCGGCCCAGGTGGCCGGGGTGATCAGCGACTGCAAGGCCGAGCAGGGCATTCCGCATACCCTGACCTGCCGTGCGCTGGGTGTGAGCGAGTCCTGGTTCTACAAGTGGCGCAGCCAGCCCGTCACCGCCCGGGAGGTGCGGCGCGGGCAGCTGGCCGACGCGATCCGGCAGATCTTCGATGAGTCGGGCGGCACGTATGGTTCCCCGAAGGTCTGGATCACCCTCGTGCGCCAGGGCTGGAGAGTGTCGGTGAACACCGTCGCCCGCCTCATGGCTGAACTCGGCCTGGCCGGACGCAGGATCCGAAGGCGCCGGGGGCTGACCAGGCCGGGAAACCGGCCCGCGTTTCCAGACTTTGTGCGCCGCGACTTCAGCGCCACCGCTCCCGACCAGGTGTGGGCCGGGGATATGACGGAGATCGTCACCGGCGAGGGCAAGCTGTACCTGGCCACCGTGATCGATCTGTTCTCGCGCCGCCTGCTCGGCTATGCGATGGGCGAGCGCCACGACGCGGAGCTGGTCGTCGCCTCCCTGCACATGGCCGCGGCCACCCGCGGCGGCGACGTCAGGGGCGCGATCTTCCACTCGGACCGCGGCAGCCGAATATCGGTCCCGGCGCTTCAGGCGGGCCTGCCGCCGGCTCGGCGTGACCCAGTCCATGGGCCGTGTCGGTTCATGTTTCGACGCCGTCAGCGAGGCGTTCAACAGCGTGCTCAAGGTCGAGTACGTCCACCGGCGCGCCTTCGCCACCCGCACCGAGGCACGGCTGAAGATCGCCACCTGGATCACCGGCTTCTACAACACCCGTCGGCTACACAGCGTGTGCGGATACCGGAGCCCGATCGACTACGAACGAAACCATCACGCCGACTCCACCGTGGAGTCGGCCGCTTGAAAGACC
>LRTP01000477.1 GCA_001550305.1 Streptomyces diastatochromogenes | reverse complement strand
CGCCCCGGCCGGCGTCCGCGACCGCGGAGCGGGCCGCCCGACCAAGCGCGACCGCCGCGAGATGGAACGCCTCCGGGGCCTCGGCGGCCCCGACTCGCCCTGACCCGAGGGCGTCGCCGTACGTACGACGTCGGGGGCTCCCCGTGGCCGCTTGGGGAGCCCCCGACGTCGTACGGCCCGTGCGCCGTCACCGTGTCACACCCGTCGCCGCACCCACCGCACCAGCTCGGTGGTGTGGTTCCTCCTGGCCCACGCGATCAGCGCGAGCGGCAGGATCAGGATGAGCGGGGTCGCCACGTACGGCCCGTGGATGACGGTGACGTTCACGACGAAGGCGCCCACCATTAGCGCGCTGAGCGCCACCGCCGCCACCGAGGACAGCAGCGGGACCAGCAGGGCGAGGCCTCCGGCGAGTTCGAGCGCGCCGATGAGGTACATCCCCGTGCTGCCCCAGCCGAGCTTGTCGAACGCCTCGGCGGCCGACGGGTGCGCGATCAGCTTGGGCAGCGCGCTCGCGAACGCGTAGAAGAGCCCGAGCACGATCTGCAGCGCGCCCAGGGAGATCCGGGCACCGCGGCCGCGGGTCTTCAGCGAGGAGGCAGAGGTGGGAGAGGAGGCGGAGGTGAGCGTGGTGACGGGGACGGCGGTCTCGGACATGAGGGTCTCCTGTGCGAAGCGGTACGCGTTGCTGTCGCAGGGGTAGACCGGGGGCGCGTCCGGAACTCATCGCCGTGGACCGGACAACGGGCTACAGCGCGAACCAGCCGTGCCCGACGTACCAGTGCCCGCCCGCGCGCAGATGGTCCCCCACCGCACGCTCCACCGCGCTCCGGCGCGGCAGCGCGCGCGTGGGCAGCTCCGGATCGCCGAAGACGAAGCCGACCGGCACCCCGTCGTCGGGGGTCGTCTCCTGGTACGCGATCCGGAAGCGTTCCTGGAAGCGGATGATGTTCGAGTCCGCCGGGAGATACCGCCCGAGCTGTGGATCGAGCAGCCAGGAGTGGCACACGGCGACTTCATGGCGCTCGTCGGGATAGTGCCGGGCGAAGAACTCCCGGGCCAGCACGAGCGACCGCTCACAGGCGGCGGGTGACAGCGGCCCGTGGAAGTCGGGTATGTGCAGGCTCAGACACGCGTCGCCGGGGCCGGCGTCGAGGCCCGCCGCCGCGACGGCCCGCCCCGTGCGCCGGCCGAGCCGCGAGCGCTGGAACTGCAGCCGGCCCAGCTGGAACAGCTCACCGTGGAAGTGCAGGGCGATCCACCAGGGAAACAGCAGCCCCGGCGTCCCGAGCCGTCTGTGGTGCACGGACACATGCCGGCCGAGGTCGGCCAGGGTGCGCCGGGACACGTCGTCGGGGATGCCGAGCTCTCGGTGGTAGGCCCGGACGTACGGGAGCGCCGCGATGAAGACGTACAGGTGGAAGCACCGCCCGAGCGGCCCCGCCGACTCGGGGAACGCGGGCGGCTCCCACCCCTTCCCGATCTCCCCCATGCCCCGTACGAAGCGGCCGACGCACCGGGCGAGGAGCGTCATCGCCTCCGGGTCGGCCACCAGCAGGCCGCGCAGCGCGACGAGTTCGTTGATGTGCTCGTGGGCCACGGTCAGGTCGAGCAGGAGGTCCGGCAGCCCGTCCGCGTCCGGGAGCTGCGCCTCCAGCCGGGGATCGCCCTCGCTCTCCAGGTCCCTCAACCACTCGGCGAGTCTCGCGTCCGCCCGCAGCGCCTCCAGCAGCACCCGCGCCTCCCCGTCGGTCCGGCCGCCGCTCGCTCTCGCGGCCCCTTGGTCAACGTGCACGACGAAGAGTACGTTTCCAGTAGGAGCGATGGTCACGGATCCGCGTCACGGAGTAGTGATCCGTATGCGTACAGGCAGTGAACCGACGACGGCGCGCAGCGCCCTGCGCATGCGCTTTTGGCTGAGTGTCTGGGGCCTGGTCTGGGCGATCTTCGGTACGGCCGCGTTCGCGCTGGTCGGACGCCCCGGCTGGGCGGCGGCGTGCGGAGTGCTGTGGCTGATCGTCACCGTCGACATGACCATGATCCTGCGCCACATCCATCAGGGGCCGCACTACCAGCCGGGCCGCGACATCCCGCCGTACCGGCCTCCGGAGCACCGTCACCCGTAGCGGATCGACGACAGCCGCGAGTCACGTCTTACGACTTGAGACTTAAGACTTAGGAGTCGAAGCGCGCCGCTTCCAGGTACTGGGGCTTCGGGTCGAGCGCCGCCGCCAGCCGGAAGTGCCGCTTCGCCTGGTCGGGGCGGAGCTGGCGCTCATAGGTGCGGGCGAGCGCGAAGTGCGCGAACGCGTTGTCCGGCTCACGCTCCAGGACGATCGTGAACTCCAGCTCGGCGGGCCGCAGTTGCGCGGCGGCGAAGAAGGCACGCGCGCGCAGCAGTCGGGCGGCGGTGTTCTCCGGGTGCGCGGCGATCACTGGATCGAGCAGCTTCACCGCGCCCCGCGGGTCCCGCGCGGCGAGCAGTTGCTCGGCGGCACGGAAGTCGATGACATGCGTCTCCGGAGTACGTCCGGTCGATCCGCTGGTCTCGGGCACGGCAGAGTCCTTCCCTCACTGAACGGGTTCAACGCCCCCGTCCAGGGCGGCTATTCCTTGCGGGCTTGCGCCCGGCGGACGAGATCCGCCCAAACCTCCCGTACGCGCCCCTCCAGCTGCTCCAGGGGGACGTCGTTGTCGATGACGACGTCCGCGATCCCCAGCCGCTTCTCGCGGGTGGCCTGGGCGGCCATGCGGGCGCGGGCGTCCGCCTCGGTCATGCCGCGCAGCCGCACGAGACGGTCGAGCTGGGTCTCGGGGCTGGCGTCGACGACGACCACGAGGTCGTACAGCGGCCCGAGGGCGTTCTCGGCGAGCAGCGGCACGTCGTGGATCACGACGGCGTCCTCGGCCGCGGCGCTCTCCAGCTCGCGGGAGCGGGCACCGACCAGGGGGTGCACGATCGAGTTCAGGACGGCGAGCTTCTCCGGGTCGGCGAAGACGATCGAGCCCAGCTTGGGGCGGTCCAGACCACCGTCGGGTGCGAGCACGTCCTGCCCGAAGGCGTCGACGACGGCCGCGAGCCCGGGGGTTCCGGGTGCGACGACCTCCCGCGCGATCAGATCCGCGTCGATCAGCACCGCACCGAGCCGCACGAGCAGCCTCGACACCTCGCTCTTGCCGGCGCCGATACCGCCGGTCAGGCCAACCTTCAGCATGACCGAGAGCTTAGGGCCTGCCGGTGACAAGCCCCCCACGGCCCCCAAAGGGGCCCGTACGCAGGCACGAAGGGACCTCTGCGCAGGCGCGAACGTGCCTACCTGCACCCTCGCCCCACGGTGGTCGCCCCCTACGGCGTCACCCCGCCCTACGCGTCACCCTCGCGCTCCGCCAGGAAGCGCTCGAACTCCAACCCGATCTCGTCCGCCGACGGGATGTCCACCGGCTCCGCGAGCATGTTGCCCCGTGTCTCGGCGCCCGCGGCGGCGTCGTACTGGTGCTCGAGACCCTGGACGAGGGCCACGAGCTCCTCGTCGCCCTCCTGGATCTGCCGGTCGATCTCCGTCTGGGTGCGGTGCGCCTCGGTGCGCAGGGAGTGCGCGATGGCGGGGAGCACCAGGCCCGTGGCGCCCGTGATGGCCTCCAGGACGGTCAGCGCCGCGTCCGGGTACGGGGAGCGGGCGATGTAGTGCGGGACGTGCGCGGCGACGCCCAGGACGTCGTGTCCGGCCTCCATGAGGCGGTACTCGACGAGGGACTCGGCGCTGCCGGGGACCTGCGCCTCGTCGAAGGGGCTGCGGTGGCCCGGCACCAGGTCGGTGCGGTTGCCGTGCGGGGTGAGGCCCACGGGGCGGGTGTGCGGGACGCCCATGGGAATGCCGTGGAAGTTCACGGACAGCCGCACGCCGAGCCGCTCCACGATCTGCTGGACGGCGGCGGCGAAACGCTCCCACTCGACGTCCGGCTCGGGTCCCGACAGCAGCAGGAAGGGCGCGCCCGTGGCGTCCTGGACGAGCCGCACGTCGAGCGTGGGCTCCTCGTAGTCGGTCCAGCGGTCGCGCTTGAACGTCAGCAGTGGGCGGCGCGCCCGGTAGTCCACGAGCCGGTCGTGGTCGAAACGGGCCACGACCTGGTGGGGCAGCGAGTCGAGCAGACGGTCGACGATCTGGTCTCCCGTTTCCCCCGCGTCGATGTATCCGTCGAAGTGGTAGAGCATGACCAGACCGGCCGACTCCTGGGCGAGTGCCATGTCCACCACGGCCAGGCCCTTCGGCTCCCATGCGTACAAACCCTGCGGATCAAGCACTGTGACCGCTCCTCCTCGTGTTCGTACTTCACAACGTGGAGAGGATCGCGAGCATTCCCCGGACCGCTCCTTTTACGGCCCGGTTCGCCTCCGGGGCGCGCACGCGCGCCCCTTCGGCTCACCCGCCGGGTTCGTCGCCGCGCCGGCCTACGCCGACAGCACGCGCGCGTGCAGCGCCGTGACCGCCTTGCGGGCGGAGGTGAACGCGCCGTGCTGCCACGCGTCGGTGTAGCTGAGCCAGTCGCCCGCGAAGTAGACACGTCCCGTCGGCTCGTTCAGCGGTTTGTAGCGGATGTCGTCGGGCCCGCCGGGGGTGTTGTGCCAGGCGGCCTCCAGGTGCGGTGTCTGGCGCCAGTGGTGCGAGAAGGAGGACGCGAGTTCGGTGCGGTACTTCTCGCCGTAGATCTTCACCCCGGCCGCCACGGCGCGCTTCTCGCGCTCCTTGGGGGTGAGCTGGGCGTACGAGTCGGCGTCGCCGCCGTAGTTGTAGTAGCCGATCATCACGCCGCGCGCGCCATGGAAGCCGTACGAGGGGTGCCAGATGTGTGTGACGTCCTGGTCGGTCTCGGTGATACCGCCGTAGATGTGGTGATCGAGCTCCCACCAGCGGGAACGGTACTCGAGCCCGATCTTCGCCGCCGACGAGGGAGTGATCGCCTCCAGGGCGCTCTGCACACCGGAGCCGAGGTTGTGCGGGATCCTGGCGAGGATGTTGGGCGGGAGGGCGCCGACGCAGTAGTCGGCGTCGATCACCTTCGTACGGCCTCCCTGGGCGTAAGTGACCGAAACACCACTCCCCTTGTCGGTGATTTTGGAGACCACGGCCCCGGTACGGATGCGGTGCTCGCCTATCGCCCTGGTGAGCGCGCGCGGTATCTGATCCATGCCGCCCACCGGCTGGAACATCAGCATCGCCTGGTCGAAGCCGAACTCGAAGGAGAAGTAGCGGCCGACACCGGACGCGAGGACGTCGGAGGCCGACGGGACGTCACCAAGGAGCACTCCGGAGGTACCCGCGGCGGCCGGGACGGTCGTGTATCCGCGGCGCTCGCCGCCCTCGTACGTCAGCTTGTCGCCCAGTTCGCCCCAGTCCTTGAGGAACTCGACGAGCTTCTCCTGGTCGGTGGCGGTCAGCTCCTTGTCCAGGGCTCCCTTGTCGGTGGCCTTGGCGAGCAACTCGGAGACGTAGCCGTACACGTCGGCCTTCGCCGTGCGGTACCGCACGGGCTTCTTCATTCCGGTGGACTCGTTGAAGAGGTACGCGTCCGCGTTGACGTTGGTGAACACCTCGATGGGGACGCCGAGTTCGCGGCAGTAGTCGAGGGTGACCATCCACTGGGGGATGCGGGCGGGGCCGCAGTTCATGTACTGGCCGTCGCTGAAGCGGGCCGTCTGCGTGTTGCCGTGGAGGTCGGTGGTGGTATCGCCGCCGCGGACCGTGAAGTTGCGGCCGCCGGTGCGGCCTCTGGCCTCCAGGACCGTACAGTCGTAGCCCGCCTTGCCGAGTTCGTACGCGGTGGCCAGGCCCGCGATGCCGCCGCCGACTACGACCACCTTGGCGGCGCCGCGGCCGGTGAGGGTGAAGTCGCCCGGCTGCGGGGCGCGGAAGGGCTGTTCGCGCTGGGCGGCTTCGGCCGTGGGCGCGAGGCCGAGGGCACCCATGGTGGCGAGCATGGTGCCCGCGCCGCCCGTGAGTCCCACGTTGCGCAGGAAGGAACGCCGACTCGTGCCAGGACCGCTCTGAGGTTGTGCCATGACGGGGGCTCCCCTTTCGATCTTGAACGACCGGGGAAGCCTCCCAATGGCTGGTTACGGCCCATCAGTTACTCGTGTATCTCGCATGTTTCTGCATCCGCACACGTGCGACCCGCCGGACGGCCGGGGGACGAAAGCGGAGTAAACGCACTGCGGGCCCGCACCCCGAAGGGTGCGGGCCCGCAGTCACGTGCTACTGGCTAGCGGTGAGCTTTCAGCTCTGGCCGCCGGCGAGCTTCTCGCGGAGGGCAGCCAGGGCCTCGTCCGACGCCAGGGCGCCGGAGGTGTCGTCCGACTCCGAGGAGTACGAACCGCCACCGGAGGCGGCCGGAGCCGCACCCGTCGTGGTGGCACCCTCGGCCTCGGCCTGAGCGTCGGCCTCGCGGGACTTGATGACCTGAGCCTGGTGCTGCTCGAAGCGCGACTGCGCCTCGGCGTACTGGTGCTCCCACGCCTCCCGCTGGGTCTCGTAGCCCTCGAGCCAGTCGTTGGTCTCGGGGTCGAAGCCCTCGGGGTAGATGTAGTTGCCCTGGTCGTCGTAGGACGCGGCCATGCCGTACAGGGTCGGGTCGAACTCGACCGAGGCCGGGTCGGCACCGAAGGACTCGTTGGCCTGCTTCAGCGAGAGGCTGATGCGGCGGCGCTCGAGGTCGATGTCGATGACCTTGACGAAGATCTCGTCGTTGACCTGGACGACCTGCTCCGGGATCTCCACGTGGCGCTCGGCCAGCTCGGAGATGTGGACCAGACCCTCGATGCCCTCGTCCACGCGGACGAACGCACCGAACGGAACGAGCTTGGTGACCTTACCCGGGACGACCTGACCGATCTGGTGCGTACGGGCGAACTGCTGCCACGGGTCTTCCTGCGTCGCCTTGAGCGACAGGGAGACGCGCTCGCGGTCCATGTCGACGTCGAGGACCTCGACGGTGACTTCCTGACCGACCTCGACAACCTCGGAGGGGTGGTCGATGTGCTTCCAGGAGAGCTCGGAGACGTGCACGAGACCGTCGACGCCACCCAGGTCCACGAAGGCACCGAAGTTGACGATCGAGGAGACGACGCCGGAGCGGACCTGACCCTTCTGGAGGGTGGTGAGGAACGTCTGGCGAACCTCGGACTGGGTCTGCTCCAGCCAGGCACGGCGGGACAGGACCACGTTGTTGCGGTTCTTGTCCAGCTCGATGATCTTGGCCTCGAGCTCCTTGCCCACGTAGGGCTGGAGGTCGCGGACACGGCGCATCTCGACGAGGGAAGCCGGCAGGAAGCCACGGAGGCCGATGTCGAGGATGAGTCCACCCTTGACGACCTCGATGACGGTACCGGTGACGATGCCGTCCTCTTCCTTGATCTTCTCGATGGTGCCCCAGGCGCGCTCGTACTGGGCGCGCTTCTTCGAGAGGATCAGGCGGCCTTCCTTGTCCTCCTTCTGGAGAACAAGGGCTTCGATCTCGTCACCGACGGCGACGACCTCGTTCGGGTCGACGTCGTGCTTGATCGAGAGCTCGCGGCTCGGGATGACACCTTCGGTCTTGTAACCGATGTCGAGCAGGACCTCGTCCCGGTCGACCTTCACGATGACGCCGTCGACGATGTCGCCGTCGTTGAAGTACTTGATCGTCTCGTCGATCGCGGCGAGGAAGGCTTCCTCGTTACCGATGTCGTTGACCGCAACCTGCGGAGTGGTGGCGGTGGTCTCGGTGCTGCTCGTCATGTGGGAAAGGGCTCCGGTACGGACAGAGAGTCGTAGGTACTGCTTACGCCGGGAGCCCGTTTCGCCCTGTAGAAGCCGGACAGCCAAGGAAGCGCCGAACCCGGTGGCCCGGTGGCGCCTCGAAAACCGAGGGGACATACATACAGATGCGAGCGCAGCCTGCTACGTCTGAGGAGCGCAGGCCCGCAGCGCAACTTGTAGCATACGGGGGCAGCCGGGCAGGGTCAATGCGCGAAGGCGCACACCCGGGGCGGATCGCCGCAATCCCGGCACAAAACCTGTCTCACGAGGCCACGCGCGCCAAAGGCAACCCCTGCCGTGACACTCCCGAGACCGGTTGGAGCCGCAGACTAATACGAGGGAGCCGATCATCCAAGAGCCCCAGATCCACGAACCGGAACACTCCGAGGTCCGGGAGCCCGAACCCGCCGAGCCGGAGGCGACCCGGCGCGACGCGGGCGTCACGGAGAGCTCCCGCGCCAACCGCGGCTGGTGGGACCGGAACGCGGACGACTACCAGACAGAACACGGCACGTTCCTCGGCGACGACCGTTTCGTATGGGGTCCCGAGGGCCTCGACGAGGTGGAGGCCGAGCTGCTCGGCCCGCCGGAGGACCTCAAGGGCAAGGACATCCTGGAGATCGGCGCCGGCGCGGCCCAGTGCTCGCGCTGGCTGGCCGCCCAGGGGGCCCGTCCGGTCGCCCTGGACCTCTCCCACCGCCAGCTCCAGCACGCGCTGCGCATAGGCGGCGGGGTGCCCCTCGTGGAGGCCGACGCGGGCGCGCTGCCCTTCGCGGACGGCTCCTTCGACCTCGCGTGCTCGGCGTACGGCGCGTTGCCGTTCGTCGCCGACCCGGTGCGCGTCCTGAAGGAGGTCCACCGGGTGCTGCGCCCCGGCGGCCGCTTCGTCTTCTCCGTGACGCACCCGATCCGCTGGGCCTTCCCGGACGAGCCCGGCCCCGAGGGCCTGTCGGTCTCGTCCTCCTACTTCGACCGCACTCCCTACGTCGAGCAGGACGAGGAGGGCCACGCGGTGTACGTCGAGCACCACAGGACGGTCGGCGACCGGGTGCGGGACGTGGTGGCCGGGGGCTTCCGGCTGCTCGACCTGGTCGAGCCGCAGTGGCCCGCCTGGAACACCCAGGAGTGGGGCGGCTGGTCCCCGCTGCGCGGAAACCTGATCCCCGGTACGGCGATCTTCGTGTGCGTACGAGACTGAACGGGTGATCCGTTACGACGCCCTGGACGCGCTGCCCGTGCGCGGCGCCCTGCCCGCCCTGGACGACGCCCTGGAGGACGGCGGCAGCGCCGTGCTCGTGGCGCCGCCCGGGACCGGCAA
>LRTP01000476.1 GCA_001550305.1 Streptomyces diastatochromogenes | reverse complement strand
AGCTGGGCGCGGGCGATACGGGCCTCGGGACGGTAGCCGCGGCCGGTCAGGTGGCGGCGGAAGGCGTCGCGCGCGGGGCCGATGAGGAGGTCGTCGGCCGCGCTGACGCCGCCGCCGATGACGAAGCAGGAGGGGTCCAGGGCCGCCGCCAGGTTGGCGATGCCGACGCCGAGCCACTGACCGATGTCCTGGAGCAGCTCGATGCACATGGCGTCGCCCTCACGGGCGAGCTCGGTGATCATCGGGCCGGTGATGTCGCCGATGTTGCCCTTGACGTGCTCGATGATCCCGTACGCGACCGGGGAGTCCGCGGCGGCGAGTTCGCGGGCCTCGCGGACCAGCGCGTTGCCCGAGCTGTACTGCTCCCAGCAGCCGCGGTTGCCGCACGGGCAGCGGTGGCCGCCGGGGACCACCTGCATGTGGCCGAACTCGCCCGCGACGCCGAACTTGCCGCGCTTGACCTGGCCGTCCTCCAGCAGCGCGCCGCCGATGCCGGTGCCGAGCGTGATCATGACGAGGTTGTCCTCGCCACGCCCCGCGCCGAACCGCCACTCCGCCCAGGCGGCGGCGTTGGCGTCGTTGTCGACCAGGACCGGGACGGCGAGCCGCCCGGCGAGGCGGTCGCGCAGCGGCTCGTTGCGCCAGGACAGGTGGGGGGCGAACAGGACGCGGTTGCGCTCGGCGTCGACCCAGCCGGCCGCACCGATGCCCACGGCGTGCACGTCATGCCGGTCCGAGAGGTCCAGGACCAGCTCCACGATGGTGTCCTCGACGACCTTGGGGCTCTTGGACTTGTCCGGCGTCTCGGCGCGGAGCTTCTCCAGGATGTTGCCGTCGGCGTCGACGACGCCCGCCATCACCTTCGTGCCGCCGATGTCGATACCGACGGTGGGGACGCGGGGAGCCGTCAGATGGGAACGGCGTTCACGCGTCCCTACGGTCCGCAGGACGGTGGCCCGCGCGGAGCCGCGGTGTGCGAGGTCGCGGTAGGTGCTCATCGGGCCGATTCTGCCTCACCGCGCCAGGGGGGCGCATGGCGGAGTCCCCCCTGAGCTCTCCAGGGCGCCCCGCCGGAGCGCCCTGGAGAGCCTTGGGCCGTATGTGAGCGGAGAGCCGTATGTGACTGGACGCACAGTTCCCCGCGCCCCTCAGGACGCGCTTCGCTCCAGCTCGTGTCGGAGGTCGTCCAGCTCGCTGCCGCCCGCCATCTGGCGGGTCAGCTCGTCGAGGCTGATCTCGTCGCGGGTGTGGCTGCCGAACATGGCGCCGCGCTTCAGGAGGACGAAACGGTCGCCCACCAGGTACGCGTGGTGCGGGTTGTGAGTGATGAGGACCACGCCGAGGCCGGCGTCCCGCGCGGCGGCCACGTACTTGAGGACCACTCCGGACTGCTTCACACCGAGCGCGGCGGTGGGCTCGTCGAGGACGAGGACCTTGGCGCCGAAGTGGACGGCGCGGGCGATCGCCACGCACTGACGCTCACCGCCGGAGAGGGTGCCGATGGGCTGGTCGACGTCACGCAGGTCGATGCCCATGCGCAGCAGCTCCGCGTGGGTGGTCCTGCGCATGCGGTCGACGTCCATACGTCTGAAGGGGCCCGTGCCCCTCGACAGCTCGGAACCGAGGAAGAAGTTCCGCCACACCGGCATCAGCGGGACCACGGCGAGGTCCTGGTAGACGGTGGCGATGCCCCGGTCCAGGGCCTCGCGCGGGGAGGTGAGGCGGGTCTCCTCGCCCTCGATGCTCAGGGTGCCCGCGTCGTGCTGGTGCAGGCCCGCGATGATCTTGATCAGCGTGGATTTGCCCGCGCCGTTGTCGCCGAGCACGCAGGAGATCTCCCCCGCGTGCACCTCCAGCGAGACGCCTTCGAGGGCGCGGATGTTGCCGTAGTACTTGCTGACGTCGTCGAGTTCGACGAGCGCCGTGCGTTCCGTGGCCGCCGAGCCGGTCGTCGTTCCCGCGTCCGACGTCATGCCGTCGCCGTTCGTCGTCATGCCGTCGCCTCCGCGCGCTTGCGGACCCAGTGGTTGAGCAGGGTCGCCAGGAGCAGCATCACTCCCAGGAAGAACTTGAACCAGTCCGGGTTCCACTCGGCGAACACGATGCCCTTGCTCACCATGCCGAAGATCAGCGCGCCGACCGCCGCGCCGACCGCGGAGCCGTAGCCGCCGGTGATCAGACAGCCGCCGATGACGGCAGCGATGATGTAGATCAGCTCGTTGCCGACGCCCTCGCCGGACTGCACGACGTCGAACGAGAACAGCAGGTGCTGCCCGGAGATCCAGGCGCCGAAGGCGACACCCATGTAGAGGCCGATCTTCGTCTTGTCGACCGGGACGCCGACCGCGCGGGCCGCGTCCTCGCCACCGCCGACGGCGTAGATCCAGTTGCCGAAGCGGGTGCGCAGCAGGATCCAGGTGGCGACGACGACCAGGGCCAGCCACCACAGGATGGTGATCTTGAAGTCGACGCCGCCGATGGTGAACGTCGAGGCGAAGACGTCCCTGGCCGAGGAGAAGCCCTGCATGTCGGAGATCGACTTCGTGGACACCGTGCCACTGATCAGCTTGGTGAAGCCGAGGTTCATGCCGGTCAGCATCAGGAAGGTGCCGAGCGTGATGATGAAGCTCGGCGGGTCCGTGCGGGTCAGCATGACGCCGTTGAAGACGCCGATCGCCAGCGTGACGACCAGCGAGACGAGGACGCCGACCCAGACGTTCGCGGTCATCTGGTAGCTGAACATCGAGGAGATCAGCGCGGAGCTGGTGACCATGACGCCCGCGGAGAGGTCGAACTCGCCGCCGATCATCAGCAGCGCGACCGGTACGGCCATGATGCCGATCGTCGAGGCGGCGTACAGCACCGTGCTGAGGCTCGCGGCCCGTACGAAGCTGTCGGCGAAGATCGCGAAGAAGAGGAAGACCGCGATCGCGCCGACCACGGAGCCGAGCTCGGGCCGTCCCATGAGTCTGCGCAGGGGCGAGGTCTTCAGGAGGCGCTCGTCGACCTTGGTGTCGGGCGACGGCGCGGGTGCAGGCGCAGTGGCGCTCATCGGGTCCCCCGCTTGGTGTACTCCTCGAGCGCGGCGGCCTGATCCTTGGTGATGATCTGCGGGCCGGTGAGGACCGGCTTGCCGCCGCCGAGGACATCGGCGTTGTACTTGTAGAGCCACAGCAGGTCCACGGCCTCGTACCCCTGGAGGTAGGGCTGCTGGTCGACCGCAAAGCCGAGGGTGCCGTCCTTGAGCTCCGAGGCCACCTTCGCGTTCAGGTCGAAGGTGTCGATCTCAGCCTTGCTGCCCGCGTCGGCCTTCGCCTTCACCGCGGTGTCCGCGTACGGGGCGCCGAGCGTGACGACCGTGTCGATGGACTTGTCGGCCTGCAGTTTGGCGCCGATGGAGGACTGCACGTCGGGCATGCTGGTGCCCTGGACGTAGAGGTTCTGCACGGTGCCGTGGAAGGTGTTCTTCACACCCGCACAGCGCTGCTCGTGGCCGACGTTGCCCTGCTCGTGCAGGATGCACAGGGCCTTCTTGCGACCCCGCTTGTTCAGCTCCTCGCCGACCGCCTCACCGGCGATCGTCTCGTCCTGCCCGATGTGGGCGAGCGCACCGAACGCCTTGGACTGCTCGGAGCCGGAGTTCACCGTGATCACGGGGATGCCGGCCTTCTCGGCGCGCGCGACGGCGGCCTTCATCGCGTCCGGCTTGGCCAGCGTGACGATGATGCCGTCGACCTGCTTGTCCACGGCGGCGTCGACGAGCTGCGCCTGCTGCTGCGCCTCGGCGTTGTGCGAGTACAGGAAGTTGATGTTGTCCTTGACCGCGGCCTGCTTGGCGCCGTTCTGCACGATGTCCCAGAACGTGTCGCCATCGCCCGAATGGGTGATCATCGCGAAGGTCCACCTGGGCGTGTTCACCGCGGCCCTGCCCTGGGCCGACGCCGCCTTACGGGCATCCTCGGCCCGCTTCCCGCCGGTGCTGCTGCATCCCGCGAGGGACACCCCCAGCGCCCCTGCGAGCGCGATGCTTACCCAGGTCCGAGTCCGTGCCACGAGGCCGTGCCCTTCTTGCTGTGTTCTTTGGTGCGCCGGGGCCCGCGAAGCGGCCCGGCGGGCCGTTCCGCAGGCCCCGGGGGCCGACATCTCGCCGGCCCCAAACGCCCAAGTATCGAACACTGGGATCGTGCACCCCATCAGCGGGTCCCGCGCGCGGTGTACTTCTCGAGGGTCGAGGCGTCCTTCTCGGTGATGATGGCCGGGCCGGTCAGGACCGTCTTGCCGCCGCCGAGGATGTCGCCGTTGGTCTTGTAGAGCCACAGCATGTCGATGGCCTCGTACCCCTGGAGGTAGGGCTGCTGGTCGACCGCGAAGCCGACCTCCTTGGCCTGGAGGCGCTTGACCACCTCTGCGTTCAGGTCGAAGGTGTCTATCTCCGCCTTGCTGCCCGCGTCGGCCTTGGCCTTCACCGCGACGGCGGCGATCGGGGCGCCCAGGGTGACGACGGCGTCGATACCCTTCGTGGCCTGGAGCTTCGCCTCGACGGAGGACTGGGTGGCGGGAGCGTTGGTGCCGTCGACGTTGAGGTTCTCGAGCGTGCCCTTGAAGGTCTTCTTCACGCCCGCGCAGCGCTGCTCCAGCGAGACGTTGCCCTGCTCGTGGATGACGCAGACGGCCTTCTTCAGGCCCCGGTTGTTCAGCTCCTCGCCGACGGCCTCACCGGCGACCGACTCGTCCTGGCCGAAGTGCGCGAGCGCCCCGAACTGCTTGGAGAACTCGGCACCGGAGTTGATCGTGACGACCGGGATACCTGCCTGCTCGGCCTTGGCGAGGACGTCCTTCATGGCATCGGGCTTGGCCAGGGTGACGACGATCCCGTCGACCTTCTTGTCGATGGCGGCCTGAACGAGCTGGGCCTGCCCGCCCGCTTCCTTGTCGTTCGAGTACAGGAAGTCGACGTTGTCCTTGCTCGCCGCCTGCTTGGCGCCGCTCTGCACGATGTCCCAGAAGGTGTCACCCTCGCCGGAGTGCGTCACCATCGCGATCTTCAGACGGGGCGTACTCGCGGCCTTGCCGCCGCTCCCGCCGGCGCTCGCCTTGTTCTCGGAGTCCTTGCCACCGGAGTTGCTGCAGCCGGCCGCGAGCGCGATCACGGCGATCACCGCCGCTGCCGTTCGGGCTGTACGCATGGTCGGAACACCCTCTTTTCCGCCGCACCTTTGCGGCTGAGGGGAGTTCTAGCTTTGCGCCCGCACACCAGTCAATGGACTTTTTAGAACATTCTTACGATTCAAATTCGGCCTCACCGAAGCCGATTCACCACCCCTTCACGACTGCTTCACGGCCGTATTCACGACCGCTTCACGGCCGTACGAGGAGCTGGAATTCGAAGGAGTAGCGCGAGGCGCGGTACATGTGACTGCCGAACTCGACCGCACGCCCGGTGTCGTCGAAGGTGGTGCGCTGCATGGTGAGCAGCGGTGCCCCCTCGGGCTCGCCGAGCCGCTCCCCCTCCTCCGCGGTGGCCGCGCGGGCGCCGACGGACTGGCGGGCGCTGTGCAGCGTGATGCCCGCGGCCCGCATCAGCCGGTACAGCCCGGTGGCCTCCATCTGCTCGCTGTCCAGCTCCAGCAGCTCCGGGGGCAGATAGTTGCAGAGGTACGCCATCGGCTCCCCGTGGGCGAGCCGCAGCCGCTCCACCCGGTGCACATCACTGCCCTCGGCCACGCCCAGAGCGGCCGCGACCTCGGCGGACGCCGGTACGACGGTGTTGACGAGCACCCGGGTCGCGGGACGCTGCCCGGCCGCCTCCAGGTCGTCGTACAGACTGCTGAGCTCCAGGGGCCGCTTGACCTGGCTGTGCACGACCTGGGTGCCGACACCGCGGCGGCGCACCAGCAGGCCCTTGTCGACGAGGGACTGGATGGCCTGGCGGACCGTGGGACGGGACAGCCCGAGGCGCCCCGCGAGCTCGATCTCGTTGCCGAGAAGGCTGCCCGGGGTCAGGGTCCCGTGCTCGATCGCCGCCTCCAGCTGTTGGGAGAGCTGGAAGTACAGCGGGACCGGACTGCTGCGGTCGACGCTGAGCTGGAGCGACACGGTCGGATCCTCTTCTGGTTTCGGCACGGGCCGAGCGTAGCTCCGGGAGATGTTGACGGGAAGTTGTGTAGTTCGATTGTCCGGACAAAGCATTGACAGCGTGCCTGGTGGGCCCTCACTTTGTTCCCATGCGCATCGGACTTATCGGAACGGGTCGAATCGGCACATTTCACGCGACCGTTCTCAACCGCCACCGCGAGGTCGGCTCCCTGATCGTCACGGATGCGGACTCGGTGAGGGCGCATGCGGTCGCGGACCGGTTGGGCGCCACGGCGGCACCCAGTGTGGACGAGATCTTCACCTGGGGCGTGGACGCCGTGGTGATCACGGCGGCCACCTCGGCGCACGGCGAACTGATCGGTAGGGCAGCGCGCATGGGGCTCCCGGTGTTCTGCGAGAAGCCCATCGCCGTCGATCTGCCGGGCACGCTGTCCGCGCTCGCCGAGGTCGACGCGGCCGGCACGGTCCTGCAGCTGGGTTTCCAGCGCCGCTTCGACACGGGCTACGCGACCGCGCGCGAGGCGGTGCGCTCGGGGCGGCTCGGACGGCTGCACACCATCCGCGCGATGACCTCCGACCAGTCGCCGCCCCCGGCCGCGTACCTCCCGATCTCCGGCGGCATGTACCGCGACTGCCTCGTCCACGACTTCGACATGCTGCGCTGGATCACCGGCCGCGAGGTCGTCGAGGTGTACGCGATGGGGTCCGACGCCGGGCCCTCGATGTTCCGTGAGGCGCACGACATCGACACGGCCGCCGCCGTCCTCACCCTGGACGACGGCACGCTCGCCACGGCGACCGCGACCCGGCTGAACGGCGCGGGCTACGACGTACGCATGGAGCTGGCCGGCGAGCTGGACCAGATCGGCGTCGGCCTGGACGACCGTACGCCCATCGCCTCCACCGAACCGGCCGGACCGCCGGCCGCCGACAAGCCGTGGACCGGTTTCCTGGAGCGCTTCGGCCCTGCCTACGAGGCCGAGCTCGCCGCCTTCGTCGACGTGGTGCGCGGCGAACGCGCCAACCCCTGCGACGGGCAGGAGGCCCTGCACGCCCTGCGCATCGCCGAGGCCTGCGAGCTGTCGCGGCTGGAGAGACGCCCGGTGTATCTGGCGGAGATCCCCGGCAGACGGGACTGAGCGAACACGTCCGTGCCGCTCCCCACCCGAGGCCGCACCACCGTCACCCCTCCACTCACTCCCCCCACGCACCACCACTCACCAGCGCACCGGCAGGCTGCGCAGACCGCGCATCAGCATGCCCGGGAGCCGGTCACCAGGGGGTCCGTCCAGCGCGAGATCCGGGCATCTCTCCAGCAGGGAGCGCAGCGCGACCCGGGCTTCGAGACGGGCCAGCGGCGCACCCAGGCAGTAGTGGATGCCGTGCCCGAAGGAGAGATGGCCCTGCGGGGCGCGGTGGATGTCGAAGCGGTCCGGATCCGGGCAGCGCGCCGCGTCACGGTTCGCGGCGTCGAGCCCGATCATCACCGGGTCACCCGCCGCGATGGCCCTGCCACCGATCTCCAACGGCTCCGCCGCATAGCGGTACGTCGCCGTCTCGACCGGTCCCTCGAAGCGCAGCACCTCCTCCACCGCGCCGTCGAGGAGCGTCATGTCGGCCCGCAGCGCGGCGAGCTGGTCGGGGTGGGTGAGCAGGGCGTGCACACCGTTCGTGATCAGGTTGACCGTGGTCTCGTGGCCCGCGACCAGCAGGATGAACGCCATCCCGCGCAACTCGTCACGGGAGAGCCGGTCGCCGTCCTCGGCCCGGGTGCGGATGAGGTCGCTGAGCAGGTCGTCGCCGGGTGCCGTGCACCGCTTGTCCTCGATCAGCTCATCGAGATAGGCGGCCAGCTGCCGGACGGCGGCCAGCTCGGAGTCTCCATCCGTCGGCGTCACGATCTCGTTCGACATCGCGCGGAACGCCACCCGGTCGATGTCCGGGACGCCGAGCAGCTCGCAGATGACGGTGATCGGCAGCGGATAGGCGAACGAGTCGACGAGATCGGCTCCCCCCTTCGGCAGCATCTCGTCCAGCAGTTCGTCGGTGATCTGCTGGACGCGCGGGCGCAGCGCCTCCACCCGCCGCATGGTGAACGCGCCCGTGACGAGGGAGCGCAGCCGGGTGTGCTCCGGCGGGTCGGCTATCAGCACATACCGGCCCATCAGCTCTTCTTCGAGCGAACTCGACCCCCCTCTCCTCGTGTCCTTGGAGAGCCTCGGGTCGGCCAGAGCGGCTCGCGCCTCCTCGTACCCGACGACGAGCCAGCCCTCGTACGCGCCCGGCTGCGGTGTCCGCACCCAGTGGACGGGGCCGCGCTCGCGCAGCGCCGCGTACACCGGATACGGGTCCCTCGTGAACCCCGCGCCGTACTCCCCCAGATCGATCATGGTCCCCCTCCCGTTGTCCTTCCAACGCGCGGGCCCCACGCTCAGTGCCCGTCGTCTCCCTCCAGAAGTCCCGCGTCGTACGTCAACAGGGCGATCTGCACACGGTTGTTGAGGCCGAGTTTGGCGAGGATCCGTGAGACATGGGTCTTGACGGTGGCGACGCTCATGTACAGCTCGGCGGCGATCTCGGCGTTGGAGGAGCCCTGGCCGACGGCCACGGCGACCTCGCGTTCACGGTCGTTGAGCGCGCCGATCCGGTCCCGGGCGCCGGTGCGCCGCCCGCCGGGCGCCCCACCGGACGCGTGCTCCATCAACTGGCGGGTGACGGCGGGCGAGAGCACGGGGTCACCGGCCGCGACCCGGCGTACCGCGTCGAGGATCTGCACAGGCGGCGTGTCCTTGAGGACGAACCCGGCGGCACCCGCGCGCAGCGCCCGCAGCACCTGGTCGTCGGCGTGAAACGTGGTGAGGACCACGACCTGCGGCGCGTCCTCGCGGCCCCGCAGCCGTTCGGTGGCCGTGAGTCCGTCGATCACCGGCATCCGGATGTCCATCAGGACGACGTCCGGGCGGGTGCGGTCGACGAGCTCCTCGACCTCGCCGCCGTCCGCGGCCTCACCGACGATCTCGATGTCGTCGGCGCCGCCCATCATGAAGGACAGGCCGGCCCTGACCAGCGGATCGTCGTCGACTAGAAGCAGCCGGATCGCATTCATGGTGCCTACCGTAGGTGCCCGCCGTGGCATTACCCACGCCTCGACCGCGACGAACGACTACCGTCGGCCGCCAGGACAGTCTCGACGGGGTCTCTCCCGGGAGTGAGGAGTTCAGTGCGCTATCGGCTCTTGGGCAGGACCGGCCTGCGCGTCTCGGAACTGTTCCTCGGTGCCATGACGTTCGGGGAGCAGGGCGGGGTGGGAGCGCCGAAGGAGGAGTGCGCGCGGATCCTCGACACGTACGCGGAGGCGGGCGGCAACGTGGTGGACACGGCCGTCAACTACCGCGGCGGCGCCAGCGAGGAGATCGTGGGGGAGTTGCTCAGAGGCCGACGCGACCGTTTCGTCCTCTCCACCAAGTACACCGTCTCCCGTGACGGCACCGACCCGAACGCCGCCGGGAACCACCGCAAGAACCTCGCCCTCTCCCTCGAGACGAGCCTGCGGCGCCTCGACACGGACTACATCGACGTCTACTGGGTGCACATCTGGGACCGGAACACACCGGTCGAGGAGACCATGCGCGCCCTGGACGACGCCGTACGGTCCGGCAAGGTCCTGTACGTGGGTATCTCGGACGCGCCCGCCTGGGTGGTCTCGCGGGCCAACACCCTTGCCGAGTGGCGGGGTTGGTCCCCCTTCGCCGCGCTCCAGGTGCCCTACAGCCTGCTCAGCCGCGACGCGGAGCGCGAGCTCCTCCCCATGGCGGAGGCCCTCGGCATGTCGGTGGCCGCGTGGAGTCCGCTGCACAACGGCGTCCTGTCGGGCAAGTACACACGTCCGGGCGGTGTGGCCCCCGGCACGGCGACCCGCCTCTCCCCCGAGGCGATCGGGGAACTCGAACGGACGGTGGCCGAAGCGGTCCGGTCGGCGGCCGACGAGCTCGGCGCCTCCCCGGCCCAGGTGGCCATCGCCTGGACCATGGCCCACTCCCCCACCGTCCACCCCATCATCGGCGCCCGCCACGTCACCCAGCTCACCGACAACCTGGGCGCGAGCGAACTCACCCTCCCCGACCACATACTGACCGGCCTGGAGGAGGCCACCGCCTTCCGCACAGGCTTCCCGACAGACTTCATCAACGAAACAGCAAGCTGGGTATACGGCACCGCGGGCCACCGAGTAATCCCCCGCACCCCCTGACACACCTGCAGCCGCAGCCGCAATGCGACGCGAGGGGTCGTGGCGGTGCGTCGCAAGCCCGTCGCTTACGTCCGGATCGAGCAGCGGCTCCTTTGCCCGGCCCACGTCTGATCCAGCGGCGACGGGCTCGACGCACCGCCACGGCCCCGCCCCACCACCGGAACCGGGCGCGCCCACCCACCGCCACCCGGCACCCGGCACCCGGCACCCGGCACCCGGCACCCGGCACCCACGGGTCCCACGGGTCCCACGGGTCCCACGGGTCCCCAGATAAAGCACTCGCCAGTAATTTCGGCGAGGTGAGATCCTGGACGGCGTATGTCTACGCATCCTGCCCCCGTCCTCGGCGACCTCGCCCCCCGCCTGGCCGAGCTGTCCCTGCGCGACGCGCACCGGCTCGGCCGCAGGCTCGAGGGCGCGCGCCGGATCCGCAAACCCGAAGCCCGCACCGCCGTGCTCGCCGAGATCGACGCGGAGGTCACCAAGGCCGAGGCCCGCATGGCCGAGCGCCGCACCCGCGTGCCCGCCGTCACCTACCCCGAGCAGCTCCCGGTCAGCCAGAAGAAGTCCGACATCGCCGACGCCATACGCGACCACCAGGTCGTCATCGTCGCAGGTGAGACCGGCTCCGGAAAGACCACACAGATCCCCAAGATCTGTCTCGAACTGGGCCGCGGCGTCCGCGGCATGATCGGCCACACCCAGCCCCGCCGCATCGCCGCCCGCACGGTCGCCGAGCGTGTGGCGGAGGAGCTGGACACCCCCCTGGGCGAGGCCGTCGGCTGGAAGGTCCGCTTCACCGACCAGGTGAACCCGGACGGCACCTTCGTCAAGCTCATGACGGACGGCATCCTGCTCGCCGAGATCCAGACGGACCGCGAGCTGCGCGCGTACGACACGATCATCATCGACGAGGCCCACGAGCGCTCCCTCAACATCGACTTCCTGCTCGGCTACCTCGCCCAGCTGCTGCCCAAGCGCCCGGACCTCAAGGTCGTCATCACGTCGGCCACGATCGACCCGGAGCGCTTCTCCCGCCACTTCGGCGACGCCCCGATCGTCGAGGTCAGCGGCCGTACGTACCCCGTGGAGGTCCGCTACCGTCCGCTCCTCGAAGAGGAGGGGGACGACGCCGACCGCGACCAGATCACCGCGATCACGGACGCGGTCGAGGAACTGCAGGCCGAAGGCAAGGGCGACATCCTGGTCTTCCTCTCCGGCGAACGCGAGATCCGCGACACGGCGGACGCGCTCACGAAGAAGAACTACCGCTTCACCGAGGTCCTCCCCCTCTACGCCCGCCTCTCCCACGCGGAGCAGCACCGCGTCTTCCAGCCCCACACCGGCCGCAGGATCGTTCTGGCGACCAACGTCGCCGAGACCTCGCTCACCGTCCCGGGCATCAAGTACGTCATCGACCCGGGCAACGCCCGTATCTCCAGATACAGCCACCGCACCAAGGTCCAGCGCCTGCCCATCGAGCCGGTCTCACAGGCCAGCGCCAACCAGCGCAAGGGCCGTTGTGGCCGTACGTCGGACGGCATCTGCATCCGCCTGTACTCCGAGGACGACTTCGACACCCGCCCGGAGTTCACGGACGCGGAGATCCTCCGTACGAACCTGGCGAGCGTCATCCTCCAGATGACGGCGGCCGGCCTCGGCGACATCGAGAAGTTCCCCTTCATCGACCCGCCGGACCACCGCAACATCCGCGACGGCGTCCAACTCCTCCAGGAACTGGGCGCGCTGGACCCGTCCCAGAAGGACGTACGCAAGCGCCTCACGGACACCGGCCGCAAGCTCGCCCAGCTCCCCGTCGACCCCCGGCTGGCCCGCATGGTCCTGGAGGCCGACAAGAACGGCTGTGCGCGCGAGGTCATGGTGATCGCCGCGGCGCTCTCCATCCAGGACCCGCGCGAGCGCCCCGCCGACAAGCAGACGCAGGCGGACCAGCAGCACGCCCGCTTCAGGGACGAGACGAGCGACTTCCTCGCCTTCCTCAACCTCTGGCGTTACGTCCGCGAACAGCAAAAAGAACGAGGATCGTCCGCCTTCCGCCGCATGTGCAAGCAGGAGTACCTCAACTTCCTGCGCATCCGCGAGTGGCAGGACATCTACTCCCAGCTCCGCACGGTCGCCAAGCAGATGGGCATCCACCTCAACGAGGACGACGCGGCGGAGCAGAGTGTCCATGTCTCCCTCCTCGCCGGCCTGCTCTCGCACGTCGGCATGAAGGACGTGAAGGAGACCGGGGGCGAGAGCGGGAGGAGCACGGGCAAGAACGAGTACCTCGGCGCCCGCAACGCCAAGTTCGCGATCTTCCCGGGCTCGGCCCTCTTCAAGAAGCCCCCGCGTTTCGTGATGTCGGCCGAGCTGGTGGAGACCTCCCGTCTCTGGGCCCGGGTGAACGCCAGGATCGAACCCGAGTGGGTCGAACCGCTGGCGGAACACCTCCTCAAGCGCACCTACAGCGAACCGCACTGGGAGAAGGACCAGGCAGCCGTGATGGCGTACGAGAAGGTCACTCTCTACGGCGTCCCGATCGTCGCCCAACGCAAGGTCAACTACGGCCGTATCGACCCCGAGACGAGCCGCGACCTCTTCATCCGCAACGCCCTCGTGGAGGGCGACTGGCGCACGCACCACAAGTTCTTCGCCGACAACCGCAAGCTCCTGACCGAGGTCGAGGAGCTGGAGCACCGTGCCCGCCGCCGGGACATCCTGGTCGACGACGAGACGCTGTTCGACTTCTACGACCAGCGGGTGCCGGCCCACGTCGTGTCCGGCGCCCACTTCGACTCCTGGTGGAAGCACAAGCGCCATGACGAGCCCGAGCTCCTCGACTTCGAGCGTTCGATGCTCATCAACGAGCGAGCCGGTGACGTCAGCAAGGCCGACTACCCCGACTCGTGGCACCAGGGCCGCCTGAAGTTCCGGGTGACCTACCAGTTCGAGCCGGGCGCGGACGCCGACGGCGTCACGGTCCACATCCCGCTCCAGGTCCTGAACCAGGTGACGGGCGAGGGCTTCGACTGGCAGATCCCGGGTCTGCGCGAAGAGGTGGTCACCGAGCTCATCCGTTCCCTCCCCAAGCCCATCCGCCGCAACTACGTACCCGCCCCGAACTTCGCGAAGCGGTTCCTCGACCAGGCCGTGCCCCTTCAGGAGCCGCTGGCGACGACCCTCGCGCGTGAGCTCAAGCGGATGGTCGGCGTGCCGGTCACGGCCGACGACTTCGACTGGTCCCGCCTCCCCGACCACCTGAAGATCACCTTCCGGATCGTCGACGAGCGGCGCCGCAAGCTGGCCGAGGACAAGGACCTCTCGACCCTCCAGCTCCAGCTGAAGCCGAAGGCGCGCAAGGCGATCTCGCAGGCCGCGGCGGCGACGGCGGAGCGCGAGGGCGGCGAGTCCCTGGAACGCACGGGCCTCACGGACTGGACGATCGGCACGCTGACGCGCGTCTTCGAGACGCGCCGGGCCGGCCAGCCGGTGAAGGCGTACCCGGCCCTGGTCGACGACGGCCCGACGGCGAACACCGTCTCCGTACGTCTCTTCGACACGGAGGCCGAGCAGGCGCAGGCCATGTGGACGGGCACCCGGCGGCTGATCCTGCGCAACATCCCGGTGAACCCTGCCAAGTTCGCCTCGGACAAGCTCACCAACGCCCAGAAGCTCGCCCTGTCCGCCAACCCGCACGGCTCCGTGCAGGCCCTGTTCGACGACTGCGCGACGGCGGCGGCGGACAAGCTGATCGGCGACTTCGGGGGCCCCGCGTGGGACGAGGAGTCGTACCGGAAGCTGTACGACAAGGTGCGCGCCGAGATCGTCGACACGACGGTCCGGACGGTGGGCCAGGTGCAGCAGGTCCTCGCCGCCTGGCAGGCCTGTGAGCGCCGCCTGAAGGCCACCAGCAGCCCCACCCTGCTGGCAAACCTCACGGACGTACGGACGCAGCTGAACGCCCTGGTGAAGCCCGGCTTCGTCACGGCGACCGGCCTGCGCCGGCTCCCGGACCTGATGCGCTATCTGGTCGCCGCCGACCGCCGCCTGCAGCAGATGCCGACCGGCGTCCAGCGGGACACCACCCGCATGGAGAAGGTCCACGAGATGCAGGACGAGTACGCGTGGCTCCTGGAGCAGATGCCGCAGGGCCGGCCGGTCCCGCAGCAGGTCCTGGACATCCGCTGGATGATCGAGGAGCTCCGGGTCAGCTATTTCGCCCACGCGCTCGGCACGGCGTACCCGGTCTCCGACAAGCGCATCGTGAAGGCGATCGACGCGGCGGTGCCGTAACGGGACCTGCACGGTGGGTGAGTTCGACCCCGGGCTCACCCTCCTGTACAGTCTCTTCTCGCAGCACAGCGCAAGAAAGTGACTGCGAAACCTGGTCCTGTGGAGCAGTTTGGAGTGCTCGCCACCCTGTCAAGGTGGAGGCCGCGGGTTCAAATCCCGTCAGGACCGCAAGAGATACGAGAGCCCGGGTCTTCGGACCCGGGCTCTCGTGCGTAGGCGCTCCACGCGACCGCACGAACTCACGGACCACTCGCGCATCCGGACTCCCGGACCACCCGCGCGCGGATCACCCCGCAGGGACCACACCGCACGGACCGAACCCCCGGCAGCGCACGTTCGGGCCCCTGGGCGCGTATCCACGGACTCCGGGCGCCCCGTACGCCCCTTCACGCGCCTCGCACGCCCCCACCCCCACACGGCCGTTTCTCAGGCACTCCCACCGAACGCCGGACGCAACTCCGCCCAACCGACGGAGCCCCCCGCACCTTGACGCCGTCACATTCGGCGGGTACCCCGGAATCCAGGGCACTCGACCTCCCGGAGGTGGTTCATGGCGGCGTCCGCTCGGCACGAGACGCGCGCTCTGCTCCGCGCCCATCTGTCGGCCGCCTCCGGGTATCGCCATCTGACGCGGCACTGCCCGATCTGCCATCAGCTCCTGAGACTGGCCATGGAGCCCTCCGCGCGCGGCGAGGAGGACGAGACGGCGGCCGAGGACGAAACCCCCTCCCATGCGTGACCTCGCGCGGGAGGGCGAATCCGCCCAACTCCTTTAGCGCAGACGCGTCACAGACAACAAGGACTCTGGCATGTGACGGGTGTCACCGCACAAGTTTTCAGAAGGGCGGAACTTACACCCCACCTACAACTAGTCAATTTAATATGTGCAATTGCACCACTCTCCGAGGGCTCCCACAGGAGATCCGACAGCCCTCCCCAGACTCCGACAAGGCCGCTCACAGGCCCACCGCACGGCCCACACCGACGCCCCTCCGGCGCCTGAGCAGGGCACAAAAAAATCGCGCTGGACCCGGCGGAGTCCAGCGCGATCGACGACGCACCCTTGTCGCATGTGTAACTGGGTCGGGCGTGAGCCCTGTTGGGGCAGGACCCGCGTCGCTTGGAGCTGTGGTTCGGGCGTCTTGACGGGTTGGGGGACCCGCCGAATTGCCCGGTTATGCGATTGTTCAGGCCTCGCTGCGCTGCTGCGGGATACCCGCGAGTAGCGCGCGGACCTCAGCCTCGCGGTAGCGGCGGTGCCCGCCGAGCGTGCGGATGGATGTCAGCTTGCCGGCCTTCGCCCACCGCGTGACCGTCTTGGGGTCGACGCGGAACATCGTGGCGACCTCAGCCGGGGTCAGCAGCGGCTCGGCATCAGGGGTGCGAGCGGTCATGAGCGGCCTCCTCGGGAGAACCGAACCTTCTCGGTTCTTTCCTCTAAATTCTGCACCTTGACCCGCGTTGCCCGAAATGGCGGACGCGAGTCGAGTCGGTTATAGGACGAACGGCTTGTCCTCGGCACTACAACTACACCATCCGTCCAGCCGCGTCGGCCAAACCGATGGAATTGCCCTCCCAGGTGTTCATCAGCGACGGAAGCCGATGGACCATGCCATAGCGGACAGTCACGCCACTGTGACGATCAGTCACAGGACGATCAGGAGTCGTCAGACCCCCCATAGCGGGCAATACCGAGATTCCCGCCCAAACATGGACGGATGGAGCCCTCCCCCGGGCTCCTTGTCCTATTTTGGCACGAGGAGGGGCAAGCGATGCAAGAGCCAGGTAAGTGCCATCCGTCACGCTTGACACATCGTTGACACAAAAGACCGGATCGGGACCTAGGTCCTGCCCTGCGCGGTCTTCTCCCGCAGTGAGGGTTCTTCAGCGTGCGAGGACCATACGTCAGTTCGGGCGAACACCAGTGAGAAGCACATCACACTTCTCGTGCGGCAAACCCGCCCCGGCCGTCCCGGAGCACCCAGACGGTCCCGAGGTGCTCAGACACCCCACAGGACGCACAGGTCCCACAGGGCACACAGAACCCACGCGACACACAGGACCCACGCGCCCCGGGCCCAAAGACCCTGGACGTCCCTCAGTTCGACGAGCGCCGGTCCCGGACCGAGCGCCAGCGCTCCACGAGCCGCCCGTACGCCTCGCCCGCCGCCGCCCCGTCCCCATGACGCAGCGCCTCGATGCCCTCGGCGACGTCGGCCGCCGAGTGGTCGTCCTCGAGGTGCCCGGCCGGCAGGGCGTGCACGAGCCCGCCGTAGTCCAGCTCGACCAGCGAGCGCGGATGGAACTCCTCCAGCCAGCGCCCCACGTCCACCAGGCCGTCGATGAGGGGTCCCTCGTCCAGGGTGTCCCGCAGGGTCTTCAGGGCGCGTGCCGTCCGCCGCCGCGCCTGCACCATCGGCGTCCGGTAGCGCAGCACGGGCGCGGCTCCGTCGCCGCCGGCCCCTTTCTCGTACCGCCGCTCCTCGTCGGTGACGAGCACGAACCAGTTCAGCGGCACCTGCCAGGTCGAGGTGCGGATCCACGGGCGGGCGTCGGGGTTGCGGGCCAGCCAGCGCTCGTAGTCGAGGGCCGCCTGGCGGCGTACGAGCGGCGGCAGGACCGCGTCCAGGACGGACACGGGCAGTTCGTCGGCCAGCTCCTCCAGCGCCTGCCAGCCGCGCAGCCGGGTGCGCCAGGGACAGACGCAGAGCACTCCGTCGACGCTCAGCACGAACGCGTCCGCGCTCTCGTGCACCGGCACGGGGATCGGCGGGGTGGGCAGCAGGTCGGCCAGGGAGCGGCGCAACTCGTCCTGGTACGACGGTCGCTCGGCGCGCCGTGCGTAACGCGCCCAGTGGGTTCGCTCAGGCTCCGGGAAGGCGGCCAGCGGTTCGTACACGCGCAGATAGGACGCGTACGGGACGATCACCGAGGACACCTTGGGCACCCCTGCTCCCTCCCCAACGGACCGGACACGAAACCCCGGGCGGGATCCCGGGCGAGCGGCACCCGGGCGACCGGGAAATCACTGCAAATCGTCCCACGACCGTGCGGAAACGTACTCCGGGAGGAGGTGATCCTGAACACTGCGCGGATGGCGACCGGGCACAGGCTCTAATCTCATGCCCACGGAAGCCCGCCATCCGCACGGGCACCGTCCACAACCGCCGCTACTTACCTGGGAGTCACCACCGTGACCGACCTAACCGACGGCGTCCTGCACACCCTGTTCCATTCGGACCAGGGGGGTCATGAGCAAGTCGTGCTCTGTCAGGACCGGGCCAGCGGCCTCAAGGCCGTCATCGCCATCCACTCCACCGCTCTGGGCCCCGCCCTGGGCGGGACGCGTTTCTACCCGTACGCGAGCGAGGAGGAGGCAGTCGCCGACGCGCTGAACCTCTCGCGCGGGATGTCGTACAAGAACGCCATGGCCGGTCTCGACCACGGCGGCGGCAAGGCCGTGATCATCGGGGACCCCGAGCAGATCAAGAGCGAGGCCCTGCTCCTCGCCTACGGCCGGTTCGTGGCCTCGCTCGGTGGGCGCTACGTCACCGCGTGCGACGTCGGTACGTACGTCTCCGACATGGACGTCGTGGCGCGCGAGTGCCGCTGGACGACGGGCCGCTCGCCCGAGAACGGCGGCGCCGGCGACTCCTCGGTCCTGACCGCCTACGGGGTCTTCCAGGGCATGCGGGCCAGTGCCCAGCACCTGTGGGGCGACCCGACGCTGCGCGGCCGCAAGGTCGGCATCGCGGGCGTCGGCAAGGTGGGCCACCACCTCGTGGACCATCTGCGCGAGGACGGCGCCGAGGTCGTGATCACGGACGTACGCGACGAGTCCGTACGACGGATCCTGGACAAGCACCCGACGGGCGTCACGGCCGCCACGGACACCGAGGCGCTGATCCGCACCGAGGGTCTGGACATCTACGCCCCCTGCGCGCTGGGCGGGGCGCTGAACGACGCGTCCGTGCCGGTGCTCACCGCCCGGATCGTCTGCGGCGCCGCCAACAACCAGCTCGCGCACCCGGGTGTCGAGAAGGACCTCGCGGACCGCGGGATCCTCTACGCGCCCGACTACGTGGTGAACGCGGGCGGTGTCATCCAGGTCGCCGACGAGCTGCACGGCTTCGACTTCGACCGGTGCAAGGCGAAGGCCACGAAGATCTTCGACACCACGCTGGACATCTTCGCACGTGCGAAGGAGGACGGGATTCCGCCGGCCGCCGCGGCCGACCGGATCGCCGAGCAGCGGATGGCGGAGGCGCGCCGCCGCGGATAACTGAACCTTCCATTCCGTCGCATTCCGCGTGTGTCTCGACGCTTGTCAGGGACCCGCCGAGGGGACACTTCGAGAGAACTCTCACTCCCGTCGGCGGGTCGTCCGCCAAGAAGAGGTTAAAATCGCGGTTGACCAGCGGGGACAGGGCACCTCGCAGGTTCTGGGCCAAGGCGCGTCCTGCGGGCGACGTACCGTATGGGCGCGGGCTCAGGTACCGTGGAAGCCCTACGGACCGGTCTCTCCATGGAGAGCCCGTTCCAGATCATGAACGCGTGTCAAGACTCTGGGGCCACCGAGCCCCGTATCCGAGGGGGTCGAGCCATGGGGCGCGGCCGGGCAAAGGCCAAGCAGACGAAGGTCGCCCGCCAGCTGAAGTACAGCAGCGGCGGGACTGACCTCTCGCGTCTGGCCAATGAGCTGGGCGCTTCGACTTCGAGCCAGCCGCCGAATGGCGAGCCGTTCGAGGACGACGACGAGGAAGACGACCCGTACGCCCAGTACGCGGATCTCTACAACGACGACGATGAGGATGAGGACGACCAGTCCGGTCCACAGTCTCAACGTCGCGGCGCTTGACGCACCAGCGTCCCTCGCGGTTTCCGCGATCTCTCGTAGCTGTAGCGGTGAGCAGATCTCTGTTGGCGGATTTCTCGTAGCAACCGCACTTCACCCGGTCCGGGGCCTCAACGCCGGACCGGGTTTTGTGCTGCCCCGAGGGCCTCAGCTCGCGTAGTCGCCGATCAGGGCCGCGCCCGTCGCGTGCTCGCCGCGCTCGGTGATCTCACCGGCGATCCAGGCGTCCACGCCGCGGTCCGCGAGGGTGGCCAGCGCCGCGTCCGCCGATTCCTCGGGGACGATCGCGATCATGCCCACGCCCATGTTCAGCGTCTTCTCCAGCTCCAGACGCTCGACCTCGCCGGTCCTGCCGACCAGGTCGAAGACCGGGGCCGGCGTCCAGGTCTCACGGTCCACGATCGCGTGCAGCCCGTCCGGGATCACCCGGGCCAGGTTGGCCGCGAGCCCGCCACCGGTGATGTGGCTGAAGGCGTGCACGTCGGTGGTCCTCGTCAGCGCCAGGCAGTCCAGCGAGTAGATCTTGGTGGGCTCCAGGAGCTCCTCGCCGAGCGAGCGGCCGAACTCCGCGACGTGCTGGTCCAGGCTGAGGTTCGCCCGGTCGAAGAGGACGTGCCGGACGAGCGAGTACCCGTTCGAGTGAAGACCGGAGGCCGCCATGGCGATCACCGCGTCACCCGTACGGATACGATCCGGGCCGAGCAGCCGGTCGGCCTCCACCACGCCCGTACCGGCGCCCGCGACGTCGAAGTCGTCCGGACCGAGCAGACCCGGGTGTTCGGCCGTCTCGCCGCCCACCAGGGCGCAGCCCGCGAGCACACAGCCCTCGGCGATGCCCTTCACGATGGCCGCCACGCGCTCCGGGTGGACCTTGCCGACGCAGATGTAGTCGGTCATGAAGAGCGGCTCGGCGCCGCACACCACGATGTCGTCCATGACCATCGCGACCAGGTCGTGGCCGATGGTGTCGTACACGCCGAGCCGGCGGGCGAGGTCGACCTTGGTGCCCACGCCGTCCGTGGCGGAGGCGAGCAGGGGGCGCTCGTAGCGCTTGAGGGCGGAGGCGTCGAAGAGGCCGGCGAAGCCGCCGAGGCCGCCGAGGACCTCGGGGCGCTGCGTCTTCTTCACCCACTCCTTCATCAGTTCTACGGCGCGGTCGCCCGCTTCGATGTCGACGCCGGCGGCCGCGTAGGAAGCACCGGAAGCAGTGCCCGTCGCCGGAGGTGACTGATCAGACACAGAAGACATTGCCTGGGATCTTTCGGGTTGGTGAAACGGGGCTCTGCGGCGGTTACGGGCGACGGATGGCGTCAGCCGCGGCCGTGGCTGCGGGACCCGCGGCCAGCTCGGTCTCCAGAAGCTGCTTGCCGAGCAGCTCGGGGTCGGGAAGCTCCATCGGGTATACGCCGTCGAAGCAGGCGCGGCACAGGTTCGGCTTGGCGATGGTGGTCGCCTCGATCATGCCGTCGAGGGAGATGTACGAGAGGGAGTCGGCGCCGAGCGAGGTGCCGATCTCCTCGATGGTCATGCCGTTGGCGATCAGCTCGGCGCGGGTCGCGAAGTCGATGCCGAAGAAGCAGGGCCACTTCACGGGGGGAGAGGAGATCCGGATGTGGACTTCCGCCGCACCCGCCTCGCGGAGCATGCGCACCAGGGCCCGCTGGGTGTTGCCGCGCACGATCGAGTCGTCGACGACGACCAGGCGCTTGCCCTTGATGACTTCCTTCAAGGGGTTCAGCTTCAGGCGGATGCCCAGCTGGCGGATGGTCTGCGAAGGCTGGATGAAGGTCCGGCCGACGTACGCGTTCTTCACCAGGCCGGCGCCGAACGGGATGCCGCTGGCCTCCGCGTAACCGATCGCGGCGGGCGTCCCGGACTCCGGGGTAGCTATCACCAGATCGGCCTCGACAGGGGCTTCCTTGGCGAGCTTGCGGCCCATCTCGACACGCGAGAGGTACACGTTCCGGCCGGCGATGTCCGTGTCCGGGCGGGCCAGGTACACGTACTCGAAGACACAGCCCTTGGGCTTCGCTTCCGCGAATCGGGACGTCCGCAGGCCGTTCTCGTCGATGGCGACGAACTCGCCCGGCTCGATCTCACGGACGTAGGCCGCGCCGCAGATGTCGAGGGCGGCGGACTCGGAGGCGACGACCCAGCCGCGCTCCAGGCGGCCGAGGACCAGCGGGCGGATGCCCTGCGGGTCGCGGGCCGCGTACAGGGTGTGCTCGTTCATGAAGACGAGGCTGAAGGCGCCCTTGACCTGCGGGAGGACCTTCGCGGAGGCCTCCTCGACGGTCAGCGGCTTGCCGTCGTCGTCGACCTGGGCCGCGAGGAGCGCGGTGAGCAGGTCGGTGTCGTTGGTGGCGGCCACCCGAGTGGTGCGGCCGTCCTGCTTGGGGAGGTCGGCGACCATCTCGGCGAGCTGCGCCGTGTTGACGAGGTTGCCGTTGTGGCCGAGCGCGATGGAGCCGTGCGCGGTGGCACGGAACGTCGGCTGGGCGTTCTCCCACACGGAGGCGCCGGTGGTCGAGTAGCGGGCGTGACCGACCGCGATATGACCCTGGAGCGAACCGAGCGAGGTCTCGTCGAAGACCTGGGACACAAGGCCCATGTCCTTGAAGACGAGGATCTGGGAGCCGTTGCTTACCGCGATACCCGCGGATTCCTGGCCTCGATGCTGGAGGGCGTAGAGCCCGAAGTAAGTGAGCTTGGCGACCTCTTCACCCGGGGCCCAGACTCCGAAGACGCCGCAAGCGTCCTGGGGGCCTTTCTCGCCGGGGAGCAGATCATGATTGAGTCGACCGTCACCACGTGGCACGCCACCGAGTGTAGGCGAGATCGACCACTGGTCCGAATTGGGGATACGGATCTTTGACGGATCACTCGTCCGCGACGGCTTGGACGGTTTTTCCGTTTGTGCTGGTCAGCGCGATGGATCGGTGGTTCAACTCGTATACGACCGTGCTGTCGAAGAGGCCCAGCAAGGTCCTCTCGGTGTCCATGAGTGAGCCGTCGCACATCATCCGGGTGGTCTTGGCGGCGCCGAGGGTGATATGTCCGTCGCGGACGGTGGCCTTGGCGGTGACGTGGTTGCAGCCGAGGCGGCCGGAAAGGGTGCCGTTCGCCTTGTCGAGGGTGAAGTGGGCGTCGGCCCCTTCGGGAAGGGACTGGGCCACGTCACCGTCCCCGAGGGAGGTGACCGTCCACTTCGTGCCGTACAGGGGTGCGTCCGGCTCCTTGGTGAGATTGACGCGGTCACCGCCGTCGGTGGTGAGCGTCAACTTGTCGCCCTTGACCTCGCTGGTGAACGTGTTGTCGACGTAGGCGTGGCTGAGGCTCTGCTCGAAACTCATGGGGTCCTTCTGACAGCCCATGTCGGTCGCCTCGATCGTCCCGAAGTCGACACGGTCACCCTTGAGGGTGGCCGTGGAGCCGAAAGTGTTGCAGCCGAGGTTGCCGCTGACGCGACCGTCTTCGCCGATCCGCAGATACGCGCTGTCCGGCGCCTGCCGGGTCCGGCCGTGCGTGGTGAGGGTGTCGACACTCCAGTGAACGCCGGTGACCGGGGACGATCCGGTCCCCGCGGAACCGCCGCCCGCCGTCTGGGTGCCACAGGCCACGGCGAGCGGAAGCAGGGTCAGGACGCTGAGAGTCAGTCGCTGCTTGTCCATGACGGTGTGACGGGAGGGGTGGGGTGGCCGGTTCCCCTCCGGGGCGGTGGGGGTGGGCTCCGCGGATGGAGTCGGCGGGTGGGGTCAGCCCATCAGGGGCAGCAGTCCGCCGAGGTCGGCCCGCTCACCGCTCGCGCTGACCTTCGCCTCGTCCAGCGCGGTCTGCCACTCCGTACGTCCCGTCGCCAGCCGGATCCAGGTCAGCGGGTCGGTCTCCACGACGTTCGGCGGTGTGCCCCGGGTGTGCCGGGGGCCCTCCACGCACTGCACGACGGCGTACGGCGGGATCCGCACCTCGGTCGACGCGCCGGGCGCCTTCACGGCGAGCGCGTCGGCGAGCAGCCGGGTGCAGGCGGCGAGGGCCTGGCGGTCGAGGGGGATGTCGGCGCCGGCGGCGCGGTTCAGGTCGTCGGTGTGCACGACGAGTTCGACGGTGCGGGTCACGAGGTAGTCGGCGAGGGTCATGGCTCCGATGGGGGTCCCCCCTGCTCGAGCGGAGCCGGGAGCCTGGGGGAGCGCGGCGAGCAGCCGGTCGTCGGGGGCCGTGGCCAGGCGCTCGGTGATCCGCTGTTCGACGCGGGCGTAGAGCGCGTCGAGGTCGGGGTTGTCGCGGGCGAGTTCGCGGGTGCCGTCGGCGATGTCCCCGGCGCGTGCCGCCGTCGCGAACGGCCAGTCCAGCAGTCCGAGTTCCTTCACGCCGGGCTCGGGCCGGTCGAGGTTGCGGCTCACGGTCTCGACCGCCATCGTGAGGTGCGCGGCCAGCTCCCGCACACTCCAGTCCCCGAGCCGCGCGGGCCGCGCCAACTGTTCCTCGGTCAGGGTGTGGACGCCCTGCCGCACGTTTCCGAACTGCGCGAGCACCGCCGCGCGGATCTTGGCGGGGTCGTAGGTACGGGTGCGTTTCCTGGCCGGCGGCATAGGGCGAGCCTAGGGCCTGTCCGGCGGAGGACGTGAAGAGGTCGACGTCCGTCCAGGAACGTCACGCTCGGCACGCTCCTGCCGGCCGACGCCGGGTTCGGCCGGCTGTTGGGAGGCCGGTGACACGGAGGGCGCCGCGACCCCATCCCGGGCGACCGAGCCCGTTCCGGCATGGCGACGGCCCCGACCGTCGAAACGGTCGGGGCCGTCGGCGTCGTACGACCGCCTACGCGAGCAGCGCCGGGATCGTGCCCTCGTGGGCCGTGCGGAGCTCGTCCAGCGGGAGGGCGAACTCGCCCTGGACCTCGACCGCGTCTCCGTCCACGACACCGATGCGGGTGACGGGCAGACCCCGCGCACCGCACATGTCGTTGAAGCGGAGCTCCTCCGAGCGCGGGACGGCGACGACCGCGCGGCCCGCCGACTCCGAGAAGAGGAAGGTGAAGGCGTCGAGACCGTCGGGGACGACCAGCCGGGCGCCCTTGCCGCCGAGCAGCGCCGACTCGACCACGGCCTGGACCAGACCGCCGTCGGACAGGTCGTGCGCCGAGTCGATCATGCCGTCGCGGGAGGCGGCGATGAGGATCTCGCCGAGGAGGCGTTCGCGCTCCAGGTCGACCTTCGGGGGCAGGCCCCCGAGGTGGTCGTGGACGACCTGGGACCAGGCCGAACCGCCGAACTCCTCACGGGTGTCACCGAGCAGGTAGAGGAGCTGGCCCTCTTCCTGGAAGGCGACCGGCGTGCGGCGGGCGACGTCGTCGATGACGCCCAGCACGGCCACGACCGGAGTCGGGTGGATGGCGGCCTCACCCGTCTGGTTGTAGAGCGAGACGTTGCCGCCGGTCACCGGGGTGCCCAGCTGCAGGCAGGCGTCGGCGAGACCGCGCACGGCCTCGGCGAACTGCCACATGACGGCCGGGTCCTCGGGCGAGCCGAAGTTCAGGCAGTCGGAGACGGCGAGCGGCTTGGCACCGGTCGTCGCGACATTGCGGTAGGCCTCGGCGAGCGCGAGCTGCGCACCCGTGTACGGGTCGAGCTTCGCGTAGCGGCCGTTGCCGTCCGTGGCGATGGCGACGCCGAGTCCGGTCTCCTCGTCGATGCGGATCATGCCCGAGTCCTCGGGCTGCGCCAGCACCGTGTTGCCCTGCACGAAGTGGTCGTACTGGGAGGTGATCCAGGACTTGGAGGCCTGGTTCGGCGAGCTCACGAGCTTGAGGACCTGGTCCTTGAGCTCCTCGCTCGTCGCCGGGCGCGGCAGCTTGTTCGCGTCGTCGGCCTGGAGGGCGTCCTGCCACTCGGGGCGGGCGTAGGGGCGCTCGTAGACCGGGCCGTCGTGCGCGACCGTGCGCGGGTCGACGTCGACGATCTTGCCGCCGTGCCAGAAGATCTCGAGGCGATCGCCGTCCGTCACCTCGCCGATCACCGTGGCGATGACGTCCCACTTGTCGCAGATCTCCAGGAACCGGTCGACCTTCGCCGGCTCGACGACCGCGCACATGCGTTCCTGCGACTCGCTCATGAGGATTTCCTCGGGCGAGAGAGTCGAGTCCCTCAGGGGTACGTCGTCCAGGGTGACGCGCATGCCGCCGGAGCCGTTGGAGGCCAGCTCGGAGGTGGCGCAGGACAGACCGGCCGCGCCGAGGTCCTGGATGCCGACGACCAGCTTCTCGGCGAAGGCCTCGAGCGTGCACTCGATGAGCAGCTTCTCCTGGAAGGGGTCGCCGACCTGGACGGCGGGGCGCTTCGACGGCTTGGCGTCGTCGAAGGTCTCACTCGCCAGGATGGAGGCGCCGCCGATGCCGTCGCCGCCCGTACGGGCCCCGTAGAGGATGACCTTGTTGCCCGCGCCGGACGCCTTCGCGAGGTGGATGTCCTCGTGCTTCATGACGCCGATGGCTCCGGCGTTGACGAGGGGGTTGCCCTGGTAGCAGGCGTCGAAGACGACCTCGCCGCCGATGTTGGGCAGGCCCAGGCAGTTGCCGTAGCCGCCGATGCCCGCGACCACGCCCGGCAGGACGCGCTTGGTGTCGGGGTGGTCCGCGGCGCCGAAGCGCAGCGGGTCGACGACGGCGACCGGGCGGGCGCCCATCGCGATGATGTCGCGCACGATGCCGCCGACGCCGGTGGCCGCGCCCTGGTAGGGCTCGACGTACGACGGGTGGTTGTGCGACTCGACCTTGAAGGTGACGGCGTAGCCCTGGCCGACGTCGACGACACCGGCGTTCTCGCCGATGCCCACGAGGAGCGCGTCGGACTGCGGGGCCTTCTCGCCGAACTGGCGGAGGTGGACCTTCGAGGACTTGTACGAGCAGTGCTCGGACCACATGACGGAGTACATGGCGAGTTCGGCGCCGGTCGGGCGGCGGCCGAGGATCTCGACGACCCGCTCGTACTCGTCCTTCTTCAGGCCCAGTTCGGCCCAGGGCAGCTCGACGTCGGGGGTCGCGGCCGCGTTCTCGACCGTGTCCAGAGGCGTGCGGCTCATGCGGTGACCAGCTTCTTGAGGATCGAGGTGAAGAAGGGGAGGCCGTCGGTGCGGCCGGAGCCGACGAGGGGCTCGACGGCGTGCTCCGGGTGCGGCATCAGACCGACGACGTTGCCCGCCTCGTTCGTGATGCCGGCGATGTCGCGCAGCGAGCCGTTCGGGTTGACGTCCACATAACGGAACGCGACCCGGCCCTCCGCCTCCAGCATGTCGAGCGTGTGCTCGTCGGCGACGTACCGCCCGTCCATGTTCTTCAGCGGGATGTGGATCTCCTGGCCGGACTCGTAGTCGGCCGTCCAGGACGTCTCCGCGTTCTCCACCCGCAGCTTCTGGTCGCGGCAGATGAAGTGGAGGTGGTTGTTGCCGAGCATCGCACCGGGGAGGAGGTGCGCCTCGGTGAGGACCTGGAAGCCGTTGCAGATGCCGAGGACGGGCATTCCGGACTTCGCCTGCTCGATCACGGTCTCCATCACGGGCGAGAAGCGCGAGATGGCACCGGCCCGGAGATAGTCGCCGTACGAGAAACCGCCGGGCAGCACCACGGCGTCGACCTGCTTGAGGTCCTTGTCCTTGTGCCAGAGGGCGACGGGTTCGGCACCGGCGAGCTTGATCGCACGCTGCGTGTCCCGGTCGTCGAGGCTGCCCGGAAAGGTGACGACTCCAATACGAGCGGTCACTTTCCTGCCTCCGCGACTTCCTCGACCTTGACGGTGAAGTCCTCGATCACGGTGTTGGCGAGGAAGGATTCCGCCAGTTCGTGGATGCGGGCGAGCGCGGCGTCGTCCACCGGTCCGTCCACTTCCAGTTCGAATCGCTTTCCCTGACGTACGTCGGAGACACCGTCGAAACCGAGGCGCGGCAGTGCACGCTGCACCGCCTGGCCCTGGGGGTCGAGGATCTCCGGCTTGAGCATGACGTCGACTACGACGCGTGCCACTGGCACTCCCGGTGTGTGGTGCTGAGCAGGTCGCTTCAGACTACCCGCACAAAATTTCTACTCGCGTAGATTCGTAGAATCCTACGTGAGCCCGATCACGATCCCGCATCGACGCGGGGGCCTGTACGGAAAATCCTGGGAAAAATCGCAGAAGAGCGGCTGGGCCCCATTACCTTCGGACACGCGGAAGGTTTTAGTCGGGCTTCACAATGCAATGCCCGGCACTGTACAAAGGAATTGGCAATAGCCGATACTTTGCCCAATAACAGCCGGACAGTCGACATCTCCCCGACAACTCCGTGACGTCCACGCACGTCATGGGGGGCGATCGCAGAGGTGCCGCACGAAGGGACCGATATTCGTGGCGCAGCGTGTCGTGGTCACTCTCTTTGACGACATCGACGGCTCGGAAGCGGCGGAGACGATCGCCTTCGGACTCGACGGCAAGTCGTACGAGATCGACCTCAATCCAGCCAATGCCAAGAAACTGCGTAAGGCGCTCGCGCCCTACCTCGAGGCCGGCCGCAAGCAGTCGAAGTCCGGGAAGGCGTACACGCACACCGCGTTGACCCCCGACCCGGCCGCCGTCCGCGCCTGGGCCCGTTCCAACAAGCTGGACGTCCCCCCGCGCGGCCGCATCCCCAAGAAGGTCTACGAGGCGTTCGCCGAGGCGCACTGAGTCCGCGGGTCCACCGGATGGCTCGCCGGGGTCCCGCTCCGGCCGGCCATCCGCCCCCGCGCGCAACCGACTTGCGCTGACCCCCTGCTGATCAGCTAGAGTCTGGAGCACGCCGAGGGGCGAGGCCGAAAAGCCGGGTCCCGAGGAGTCACGCGGGTGTAGTTCAGTAGCAGAACATCCCCCTTCCAGGGGGAAGGCGCAGTGTGCAATTCCTGTCACCCGCTCTGCAACCCTTACCGACCACTCTTGTGGATCAGGTAGGGTGGTGCTCGCACCGATCGGTGAAAGCCGGTCGGAGGCAATGCGGACGTAGCTCAGTTGGTAGAGCGCAACCTTGCCAAGGTTGAGGTCGCGAGTTCGAGCCTCGTCGTCCGCTCCAGGAAGCAAAGACCCCGGTCATCGACCGGGGTCTTTCTCGTGTGCGCGTAGGAGCGTCTCCCCTGACATTTGTCATGCGGAGTGATGACACCACGCACTGCTGTCGGGTCCCGTCCGCGGGGACGCTGATTCCATGAACACGAACGAGCAAGATGACGTGATCGAGGTCACTGATCTGCGGCGCGTGTACGGGGGAGACCGGGGAGCCGGCGGAGATTTCGAGGCCGTGCGCGGAATCACCTTCTCCGTGGGCCGCGGTGAGCTCTTCGCGCTGCTGGGGACCAACGGCGCCGGCAAGACCTCCACCGTCGAGCTGCTGGAGGGCCTCGCCCCTCCGGCGGGCGGCCGGGTGCGGGTCCTCGGGCACGATCCGTACGAGGAGCGCGCGGCCGTCCGGCCCCGGATCGGCGTGATGCTGCAGGAGGGCGGCTTCCCCTCCGAACTGACGGTCGCGGAGACCGTACGGATGTGGGCGGGCTGCACGAGCGGAGCCCGGCCGACCGCTCAGGCCCTGGGGATGGTCGGGCTCACCCGGCGGTCCGGGGTACGGGTGAAGCAGCTGTCCGGGGGCGAGAAACGGCGCCTGGACCTGGCCCTCGCGCTCCTCGGCCGCCCCGAGGTCCTCTTCCTCGACGAGCCGACGACCGGCCTGGACGCCGAAGGGCGCCGGGACACCTGGGAGTTGGTGCGCGAGCTGCGCGACGGCGGTACGACCGTGGTGCTGACCACGCACTACCTGCAGGAGGCGGAGGAACTGGCCGACCGGCTCGCGATCCTCCACGAAGGGCACATCGCGGCCGCCGGCACCCCTGCCGAGGTGACCGCGTCCTCACCGTCCCGGATCTCCTTCGAACTGCCCGACGGCTACTTCCTCGGAGATCTGCCCCCGCTCGCCGGACTCGGCGTGACCGATCACGAGACGGCGGGCCGTGTCGTCAAGCTGCGCACCGACGAGCTTCAGCGCACCGCCACCGCGCTGCTGGTGTGGGCCCACCAGAAGCAGGTCGAGCTGCGGGGGCTCGATGTGCGGTCGGCCTCACTGGAGGAGGCGTTCCTGCGGATAGCGCGAGACGCCGCGGGCCGGGGTGCGGGTGCGCGGGACGCGGATGCACGGGGTGCGGAGGCGCGGGACGCGGATGCACGAGGTGCGGATGCACCGGGTGCGGCTGTGCGGGAGCAGGAGAGGGGGACGGCGGCATGAGCGCGACAGTTCCGGCGACCGGGCAAACCGGTGCGGGTGCGGATACGGGTACGACGACGGCCGCGGGGCGGATGGCCGCCCTGGCGCGCGCCGAACTGACCCTGCTGGGCCGCTCGAAAGCCACCCTCGCCGCCGCCGTGTTCATGCCGCTGGTCTTGCCGTTCAGCCTCCGCTCGACGATCGACCAGATGGACCTGAAGGGCGCCGGGCTCTCGGTCGGCTCGGTCATCGTGCCGTCCTCCGTCGGCTTCGCACTCCTCTTCGCGGTCTACAGCCCGCTCGTGAGCGTGTACGCGGCCCGCCGCGAGGAGCTCGTCCTCAAACGGCTGCGCACCGGGGAGCTGCGGGACGCGGAGATCCTCGCGGGTGCGGCCCTGCCCTCGGCCGCGATCGGCCTGGTGCAGTGCCTGATCCTGACGGTCGCGTGCGCCGCGCTGCTGGACGTCGGCGCGCCCCGGGCACCCCATCTCGCCGTCCTGGGGCTGCTCCTGGGCCTGGCGATGTGGCCCCCGCTCGCGGCGATCACGGCGAACTTCAGCAAGAGCGTGGAGGGCGCCCAGGTCGCCACCATGCCCTTGATGCTGGTGTCGCTGTTCGGTTCCGGCACCTTCTTCCCCCTCCAGCTCATGCCGGACCAGCTGGCCTCGGCCTGCGAACTGCTGCCCCTGACCCCGGTGATCACGCTGATACGCGGCGGCTGGACCGGCGACCTCTCCGCGCACGACACCCTGGGCGCGCTCGGGACGGCGGTGGCCTGGACCGTGTTCGCGGTGTTTGCTGTACGGCGGTGGTTCCGCTGGGAGCCGCGGCGTTGACCAGGGACTTGGTGATGGGCATGGGCGGGCGCGGTGGCTGGTGGCGCGGCAAGAGCACGCCGGCGAAGGTCGAGACGTACACACGGTGGTCGTTCCACACCTTCCCGTTCATCGAGGTCGCCACCTTCGCGCTGCCGACCTTCGGATACGTGCCCGCCCCGGTGAACTGGATCCTGTTCCTGCTGGTGAGCGCGCACGCCGCGGTCGCCGCGGTGACCGCCTCGCTGACCCTGGACTGGACCCGCGGCCGCCGCCCCCTGCCGGTACGGCTGCTCTGGGCGCTGGGCACCGCCACCGTGGTGATCGCCGTCGTGAGCCTGGTGGTCGCGCTGCACGGCCCGCGCGGCGCGGACAACGGGGCGGCGGCGGGCACGGTGTTCGTCGGCGTCCTGTCGTTCGGGATCGGCACTCTGGCGCTCGCGGTGCGCGGGACCCGACGCATGGTGTACGGCGTGCTCGGCGCCGCCGTGGGTGCCGGCGCCGTGGCCGTCCCGGCGGGTGTCTCGGCGCCCGGTGCCGCCGTCGCCGCCGGTGCGGTCGTGCTCGCCGCCGGTTTCTTCACCTTCACCTCCGCCTTCTCCGTCTGGCTGCTGAACGCCGTCTACGAACTCGACGAGGCCCGCGAGACCCGGGCCCGGCTCGCCGTCGCCGAGGAACGGCTGCGCTTCGGGCGCGATCTGCACGACGTGATGGGCCGCAACCTGGCGGTGGTCGCGCTGAAGAGCGAACTCGCCGTGCAACTGGCCCGGCGCGGACGGCCGGAGGCCGTGGAGCAGATGGTCGAGGTCCAGCGGATCGCACGGGAGACGCAGCGGGAGGTCCGCGAGGTCGTACGCGGCTACCGCGAGGCCGATCTCCGGACCGAACTCGCGGGAGCACAGGGCGTGTTGACGGCCGCCGGCATCGACTGCGAGGTCAGCGGCCCGGTGACCGGACTTCCCGCGGAGATCCAGTCCGCGCTCGGCTGGGTCGTACGGGAGGCGACGACGAACGTGCTGCGGCACGGGGACGCCGCAAGGTGCGCGGTGTCCCTGCGGGTGGCAGAGGGCCGGGTGACCCTCACCGTCGAGAACGACGGGGCGCCCGGTATCGGTAGCGGTGCCGGTACCGATACCGCCGAACCGGGAAGGGGGTCCGGGCTCGCCGGGCTGCGGGAGCGGCTCAGGGAGGTGGACGGGGTGCTGCGGGCCGGGCCTGCCGGGAGTGACCTGTTCCGCCTGACCGCCGAGGTGCCGCTGCCCCCCGACTCGGTCCCGGAACAGGCTCCGGCCCCGGAACCGGGTGGGTCGCCCCAACCCGCCCCCCACCCTGTGAGCGAGGTCACCTCATGACGTCCACCCCACCCACCTCGTCCACCCCACTCACCCCATCCGCCCCACCTGCCCCATCCGCACCGCCCGTGCGGCTGTTGCTCGCCGACGACGAGCACCTGATCAGGGGTGCGCTTGCCGCGCTGCTGGGACTGGAGGACGACCTCGTGGTGGTCGCCGAGGCCGCGACCGGGCCCGAGGCGCTGGCGATGGCGCTGGCGCACGAGCCCGATGTCGCCGTTCTGGATCTGCAGATGCCGGGGGCGGACGGTGTGAGGGTGGCCACATCGCTGCGGGCCGAACTGCCCGGCTGTCAGGTGCTGATCGTGACGAGTCACGGGCGGCCGGGGCATCTGAAGCGAGCGCTTGCGGCAGGTGTGCGCGGGTTCGTCCCGAAGACGGTGAGCGCACAGCGGCTCGCGGAGATCATTCGTACCGTCCATGCGGGAAACCGTTATGTGGACCCGGAATTGGCCGCGGACGCGATCTCCGCCGGGGACTCTCCGCTGACCGCGCGCGAGGCCGAGGTGCTCGAGTTCGCCGCCGACGGGGCGCCCGTCGCGGAGATCGCGGAGCGGGCGGCACTGTCCCAGGGGACGGTGCGCAACTATCTTTCGTCGGCCGTCTCGAAGCTCGGGGCGGAGAACCGGCACGCCGCGGTGCGTCTCGCACGGGAGCGAGGTTGGGTATAGTTGGTCTCGCACCACAGCGCATGCGGACGTAGCTCAGTTGGTAGAGCGCAACCTTGCCAAGGTTGAGGTCGCCAGTTCGAACCTGGTCGTCCGCTCAGAGAAAGAAGCCCCCGGCCCTTCAGGGTCGGGGGCTTCTTCGTGTGCTCCTTCGCGTCCTCAGCTCCAGCTGGTGCCGGTCAGGCGCTCGTACGCCTCGATGTACTTGGCGCTGGTCGCGTCCACGATGTGCTGCGGCAGCGGCGGCGGGGGCTGCTCGCTCCTGCGGTCCCAGCCCGACTCGGGAGACGTCAGCCAGTCGCGGACGAACTGCTTGTCGAAGGACGGCTGGGCGTGGCCCGGCTCCCACACGTCGGCGGGCCAGAAGCGGGAGGAGTCCGGGGTCAGCACCTCGTCGGCGAGGACGAGCGTCTCGCCCTCGTAGCCGAACTCGAACTTGGTGTCCGCGAGGATGATGCCGCGCTCGCGCGCGATGTCACGGGCGCGGCCGTAGACGGCGAGGGTCGTCTGGCGCAGCTGGGCCGCCGTCTCGGCGCCGACCTGGCGGGCGACCTCCTCGTACGACACGTTCTCGTCGTGCTCGCCGACCGCGGCCTTGGTGGCGGGGGTGAAGATCGGCGCGGGGAGTTCCGAGCCGTCGACGAGGCCCTCGGGGAGGGCGAGGCCGCAGACCGTGCGGGACTCGTCGTACTCGACGAGGCCCGAGCCGGTGAGATAGCCGCGCGCGACGCACTCGACCGGCGTCATCCGCAGGGACTTGCAGATGAGGGTGCGGCCCTCCCAGTCGGCGGGGGCGCCCTCCGGGAGCTCGGTGCTCAGCACATGGTTGGGGACCAGGTCGGCGAGCTTGTCGAACCACCACAGCGAGAGCTGGGTGAGGACCCGGCCCTTGTCGGGGATCTCGGTTGGCAGCACCCAGTCGTAGGCGGACATACGGTCACTGGCGATCATCACGAGGTCGCCCGCCTCGTTCTGGTACAGGTCGCGCACCTTGCCGGTGTGCAGATGTACCAGACCCGGGACCTGGAGGGGCTCGGGCTTTTCGACGAATCCGGACACGGTTCCTCCCCGTGGTTGAAGAAAAAGGGACGCCCGTAGGGCCCGAATAGGGTGGTGGTGGGCGACGGGTGGGACAAGTGGCTCGATTCTCCCGTATCCGGAGAGCGGCTTCGGCCAGGGGGTTCCTCAGTCGCGTTTGCAGATGCGGTCGAGGAGGTTCGCGGTGGCTCGCTGGACACGGGCGTCGACGTGGCCGGGACGGTCCAGGGCCGGGGACCACGCGAACGTCCCGGCCGCGAAGACCAGGGCGCCGGAGGGTGCCCGGTAGAGGGAGGTCTCCTGGTGGCGGGTGGCGCCCTCGCTGTCCTGGTAGGGGGAGTGGGCGAGCAGGATGCGGCCCTGGTGCTCGGGCAGCGGGGTGCGCGGGAAGTAGCGGTCGGCCTCGCCCGCGACCATGCCGGCGAGTTCGTCGCCCTCGTGTGCGCCGGTCGCCTCCCACAGCCAGTGGTCGGCGTTGCGCACGACCAGGGGGTGGGGTTCCGGGACCCTGCCCGCGTACTGGATGCCGATGAGCTGCTGCTCAGGACGGTCGATTTCGCGCCACAGCGCCGGCCTTCCCGGACCTCTGCGTTTGCGGCAGGTCAGCAGGCGGTCGGCGACGCCGGACGGGGACGGGGCCAACTCCACCTGCCAGTACATGGTGTTGGCGGAGAGGAAGACCAGGGAGGTGCCGCTTTCGCGGGCGAGCTCCACGGTGCGGCGCATGGCCAACGACCAGTACTCGTCGTGCCCCGGGAAGACCAGGCCGCGGTAGCGGGTGGGGTCGACGCGGCCGGCGTGCAGGTCGCGGGCGTCGGCGTAGGCGATGTCGTAGCCGTAGCGCTCGGCCCAGCGGATGAAGTCGTAGGCGTGGCCGACGTGGAGAGGAAGGCCCGCGCCGGCGTACGGGCGGTCGAAGGAGACCGTCGTCGCGGCCTCGGACTCGCCGAGCAGACGGCCGTTCTCGTCCCAGGCGTGGTAGAGGCTCGCGCCGGTGTGCCCGTCCTCCGGGTAGAGGTTGTACGCCTGCCAGGTGACGTCCGGGAGCAGGAGGAGGAGGTCCGCGGGGTGGTTGTCGCGGACGGTGAAGGGGACGTGCGAGCGGTAGCCGTCGGCGGTGGTGAGTACGGCCACGTACGCGCCGATGCTCCAGTAGCTCGGGATCTGCAGGCGCCAGGAGAGCCACCAGTGATGACAGGAAACGGTTCTGTCGGCGGTGAGGGGCGGCGGCTGGACGATGCCCGACAGGCGGGGGCTGGTGGTGATCTTGCTGGCCCCGTCGCCTCCGTAGTGCCCGATGCGGTAGATGTCGACGCTGAATTCTTGGGGCGGGTCGACGGTGACGTGGAAGTCGATGGACTCGCCCGGCGCGGCCGCGCCGTTGGAGGCGAAGCCCTTGATCTGGCGGTGCACGTCGTCGGCCGAGCGGGGGCCGCCGGCGCGGGGGTGGGGGATGGGGGGCCTGCGGGAGCCCTGGAGGGTGGCGGAGCCACCGGGTCCCCCGGCCTGACCGGCCCGACCCGCCTGATCGACGTGATCAATGTGATCGATGTACCACGGGACGACATGGCCCGTGTCGTCGAAGTACTGCTCGTCGCCCCTGAGCCAGGGAACGGGGCCCTGGCCGAAGGGGTCCGTCACGGCGTGCGCGAGTGCGCCCGACTCCCAGCGGCGGATCTGCTCCGACCCCATGCCTGCTCCCCTCCCTCGTGCCCCCGTCGGTTCTGTAAGCCTCTGCCCTGCACGCGATCGGTCCCAGCACATCACATTACGCACGCACTCCGTCACCGTTCGTCGCGAATTGACGTGAACGGAACGCGGACCTCCGGTTGAAGAAGTGGAGATGGGCGGCTGGGAGCAGGGACGATGGTGGTGGCGTCAGACCAGGCGGACCGGTTTCTCGGGGCGGACGCCCAGGTGACGGAGCCAGTCCCGGAGAGGTTCCGGGTCGCCGTCCTCGACGAGGGTCAGGACCCGCGGCCCCAGATCGACGGCCCGCACCCCGTCGACGAGAAGGGCGGGGCCATCGAGCCAGTCGAGCCCCGGCGCCGCCCCGGCGGTGTCCATCGCCGCGCAACAGACCATCGCGGTGACATGGTCGGCCAACAGCTCACGCCCACTGCGCGGCGGCTGGAGCGGAAAGAGCGGCAGCATCCCGTCGTCCCAGAACGACCAGTCGGGGCCCGGCTGCTCCGCACCCCCGCCCGGCCCGGACGCGACGGCCGGCGCCGCCGCCTCCTCACGGGCCAGCTCCGCGCTGAGCCCGGCCGCGAGTGCCGCCGTCCGCTCACTCCCGAGCACGGGCTCGCCGTCCTCCCCGACCTCCTCCTCGACCTCTACCTCTGCCTCTGTCCCTGTCCCTGTCCCTGCCTCTGTCTCGTTCAGGCTCACGCCCGTACCGCTCTCCCCGCTCGCCCCGTACGCCTCGCGCCGATCGACGGAGAGGTCGGCGTCGTCCGTGGCCGGCGTGGCAGGCGCGGTCAGATGGTCGAGCACGCGTGCCAGCGTCGGACCGCCCTGGTCGGGCTGGGTCGGATCCGTGGGGTGGCGAACGCCCAGCGCGTCCAGCACCCGGTGCAGCCGGGCCGCTTCGGTGCGCCAGGTGCGGTCGACGACCTCGTCCGGATACTCCTGCCAGTCCACCGGCGCCCAGTCGGGCCCGGGCTCCGCGGGCCCGCCGTGGAAGAGGCGCGCGGCGAGCAGCGAGGCCGCCTCGTCCACCGAACCGGGCTCTTCGAGCAGGTCGCAGGCGGGACGCTCGCCGAGGCGGGAGGCGAAGCCCTCGGCCAGCCGGTCACGGCGCGACAGCTCGGTGAGGGCCG
>LRTP01000475.1 GCA_001550305.1 Streptomyces diastatochromogenes | reverse complement strand
GAGGGACTCGCGCAGCGGCCGCTCCCAGTCGCGCCCGGCGTGCGCGGCGCGTGCGGCCGTGACGTGGGACTCGAAGACGCGCACGTCCAACTCGCCCTCGCCGACCCGCAGGAGATACCCGGGCGGCATGGCCCGCAGCCGTTCCGGATCGTCGAGGAGCCGCCGCAGCCGGGTGACGTGGTTCTGCAACGAGGCCTGCGCGGAGGCGGGCGGCGCCCCGCCCCACAGTGCGTCCTTGAGCGCGTCCACCGAGACGACCCGGCCCGGCTCCAGGAGCAGCGCGACCAGCAGGGCGCGCATCTTGCCGCCGCCGATGGAACGGACCTCGCCGTCGGCGTCGTACAACACCGGAGGCCCCAGCAGCCCGAACCGCAGCCCGTACCGCATAGCCCGCCCCACTGCCTTTCCGTGCGACCGACCCGACCGGTTCAGACCGGTACCGACCACACCCATGGCGACTTCGCGCCTTCTTGCGACGACTTCACGCCGACCGACTTCCGGTTTCCGGGTTTCCGGATGGAAACCCGTTGGCGACATGTTAGCGATCCGTTGGCGCGGGCTGATGGGATCACTCCATCGGATCTGGCCCGACGGTGCGCGCGTACGACGCGTAACTCGGGGGAGTGTCGCCGCCGTGGCCGGATCCGGGGACAGAGAGGGCCCCGGTCGTCGGAGGTGAGCGACCGGGGCCCTCGTCCGCCCCGGCCGTCCTGCCGTCCGCCGTCAGATGACGGGCGGGCGTCCCAGCCGCGTGAGCCGCCACACCGTCCGCCACCGCATCGGCCGCCGCTCGCCGCCCGACTGCCGCAGCCCTTCCGCGAAGCCGCCGAACCAGGCCCGCAGCCCGCCGAGCGAGCGCGTCCGTGCGAGCGTCAGCAGCATCCAGATTCCCAGGTGCACGGGGATGAGCGGGAGGGGCAGCCTGCGACGGGTGAGCCAGACCCGGTTGCGGGCGGTGACCCGGTAGTAGATGGCGTGCCGGGCGGGCGAGGTCTTGGGGTGCTGGAGCAGCAGTTCGGGCTCGTAGAGCACGGTCCACCCGTCGTCGATGGCCCGCCAGGCCATGTCCGTCTCCTCGTGCGCGAAGAAGAACTCGGCGGGCCAGTCCCCGATCCGGGCGAGCATGGGCATGGACAGCGCGTGTCCACCGCCGAGGAACCCGGTGACCGGACCGCCCCGCATCGGGTCCTTGGCCCCGACCCGGGGCACGTGCCGGCGCTGGGTCTCCCCGTGCTCGTCGGCGATGCGGAAGCCGACGATGCCCAGGCGCGGATCGGCGGTGTACAGGTCCCGCACCTTGCGCAGCACATCCGCGTCGACCAGCAGCCCGTCGTCGTCCAGCTCGACGACGACGTCCACGTCCGCGAACTCCCTGAGCCGGGCGAGGCCCACGTTGCGCCCGCCCGGGCAGCCGAGGTTCTCGTCGACCTCGATGCCGGTCACCTCGCCGGGCAGTCCCAGCCGCTCGGCGAACTCGGGCAGCGGACACCCGTTTCCCACGATCACGATCCGCGCGGGCGCGACGTCCTGCTTGGCCACCGAGGTGAGCAGCGCGTCGACCTCGTCGGGCCGGTTCCCCATGGTCACGACGGCAACGGCGATCCGAGGCCCCTCCGACACGACACCACTCCATCCCAGGCCGACAACTCTGCCCGCGATGCTAGCCGTTCACCCGGAGTCTCCCTCACGTACGCCGCGCTTCCCCGCGCTCTCCGCATTTGCTCACGTCGTACGAAGCTCTTTGCGCCGTACGAACTTCAGCCCCGACCAGTCCTCCCCCAGCGCGGCCACCTTCACGTCGACCACCCCGAGCGGCAGGAAGATCTCGCGCAGGGCGTTCTCGGTGATGTCGCTGCGGTGCCCGGCCGCCCTGCGCGGCCAGGCGATCCAGAACATCGCGTGATCGGCGAGGCCGCCCACCAGCGCGGGGGCCTCGGCGACCAGTTCCCCCAGGGACCGGTGGAAGACGACGGCGACATCGGCCCCCGCGGCCCCCGGACACGGCACACCCCTCCGGCAGTCCGGGGATCTCCCACCCCTCGGGCCGGTGCACCAGCCGTACCCGCTGCCCGGCCTTGACGCCGATCTTCTTGGCGAGCGGCGTACCGGAGTACCCGCCGCCGGCCGTACGGGACGTACTCACACCGGGCCCCTTCCCGCCCCTGCTTCCCACACGGTCAGGGGCGAACCTGCTCGGGAACCTACTCGGCGCGGGGGCCACGGCACGGGGTGCGCGCCCGGAGTCCCGTCAATTCTCACCAACTCCTGGCGACTCTTACCGACTCCTGTCGGCTCCTGTCGGCTCCTGTCGGCTCCTGTCGACTGTCGGGGCCCTTACCGGACGCACGCCCGCGCGGCCTCAGGCGGCGTACGCGCCGCGCACCTCGAAACGCTCGGCGGACGGCGGGGCGGCCAGCCAGTCCTTCAGGCCCGCCTGGAACTCACGGAACTCCTGGATCTCGGAAAGCGGATTCTCGATCCCGTCCGCGATCTCGAGTTCCGCGAGGTAGGTGACTCCGTCGGGGAGCCGGTACGAGGCGTAGCGCACGCCCTTGGGCCGCGCGGCCTCGATCGCGGCGAACATCTTCCGCAGCGCCGCTTCGAGCTCGTCGACGCACTCGGGCCTCACCGTGGCACGCACCATCAGAACAGCCATGTCGTCATCTCCTTCTCGTCCCTGTCACACCTGTCACACCGCTACCGGGCCACGTGGGTGGCGCCATCTCCCTGACGCGCCCGGAGGCGGAGGTGTGACGGGGACGAAGAAGGAAATCCCCGACCGGTCAGGCGTTGGGGTCGAACGAGATGCCCGCCGGCATGGCCTTCGTGAGGTGGGCGGCGAAGTTGGCGTCCTTGAGTCCGAAGTTGGCGCTGCCGAAGTCGTAGGCGCTCAGCTTGTCGCGCAGACCCGCCGGGTAGCCGTTCCAGCCGACCAGGGTCGGGTACCGCCAGGTGTGGTAGCCGTTCTCCGGCGGCTCGTCGCCCGAGTTCGCGAGCCGGAAGTCGTGGGTGCTCAGACCGTCCTTGTGGTAGACGATCTTGGGGTGCGTGCCGTCCCACAGGACCTGGTCGGCGCTGTAGACGTTGAAGTCGCCGTGCGCGGACGTGGAGACGTACTTGGCCTGGTTGTTCTGCACCCAGACCGCCACGTGCTCCCAGTCGTGGCGGTGCCCGCCGATCGTGGCCTGGTCCTTCTCGAAGTAGAGGCCGTAGAGGATCACGCACCAGCCGTTGTTGCACTTCTCGCGCGAGTAGCCGTTGGTGTTGTCGAGGTCCGAGGTGTCGTGGCACTCGCCGCTGGGTGAACCCGAGGGCTTGAGGCCGCCGTTGATGGTCCCGTCGGGGCCGATGGCGGGCGTGGGGTAGCAGCCGTCCGTGTCGTAGTCGTACGCGGGCTGCCAGGTCTTCTCCAAGTCGTCCGCGTTGGCGGGCAGGGCCTTGGGCGGGGCGGCGAGCGCGCTGCTGGGGAAGGCGACGACCAGCGCGACGGCGCTGCCGAGGATGAGAGAGGCCCTGCGTACGCGCGAGCTCTTCTGCACTGCGTCCTCCTGAGGGACCGCGAGGGGGGTGGGGCAAGCGGTTTCATTGGCATGCCCGGATCACCCTCACCCGACTCGTTGAGCGCTCAAGCGGTGCGGGGGTGTCCCAAGGGTGAAGGATCAACCAACAAAGGGGACGGGGGAGTTGACGCCGATCTCGACCGACACTTCGACCGACACCTCGGTCGACACTTCGACCGACACCTCGGTCAGCGCCCCGGTCGGCGCCCCGGTCGACATCTCGGTCGGCGCCTCGGTCGACACTCCTAGGCAGACACCCCGGTCGGCATCCCGGACACCGGTGCGTTCGGCCGCCGACCCTTCGGAGCGGCGCTCGCCGCCGCCGCGGCTCTCATCGCGCTGTTCCGAACCACACCGGGGCGGGCCCGGAGAACCGGCCCGCCCCGAGTCCCCGCCCTCCCCCTCACGCCCTCAACTCACGCGCTCAACCGCGCGGCCAGGGACGCCCGTCGAGACGCTCGATGTCGCGGTTGAAACGACTGAGATAGGCGGCGAACTCGGCCACGTCCTCGGGATCCCAGTCGGTCATGATCTTCTCCAGACCGTCCAGGTTCTCGGCACGGTGGGCCTCCAGCCGGCGCCGGCCCTCCGCGGTGATGGCGAACTTGCGGGCGATGCCCCCCTCGGGGTCGGGCATGCGCTCGACGACCCCGGCCCGCAGCATCGCGGCGGTCTGCCGGTTGAGGGTGGACGCGTCCAGGCCGAAGGCCTCTCTGAGCTCACCGATGGACATCGGGCCTTGCACCTGAATGCGGCTGAGCAGGACGTACGCACTGCGGTCCAGCCGCTCCTCACTCATCCCGCGCCCCCGCGGGTTGAGCATGTGCATGTGGCGCCCGAGCAGCATGGTCTCGAATTCCAGCAGGTCAAGTGGCTTGTCCACGCGAGGCATCCTTCGGCTCCTGGCTCGCTTCCCCTACAGGAAAGCTACCTCCCGCCAGGTATACCACCGCGATGTGTATGATGCATTAGACGTGCATGATGCACATTGCGTGCAGCATGCACCTCACGTGCGCCTCGCCCGCGGCTCACCGCGATCCAGGTGATCCAGGTGATCCGGAGACGCGGCAGGCCCGCGGACACGGCAGGCCCGGATCCCGACAGGCCCGGATGCGCAGCACAGCAACAAGCCCGGAAAGAGCAACAGGGAGTACCCGTGGACAGTTCCCAGCCCGCAGCCCGCTCCGGCGGCGTTGTCGGCATCCTCGCCTTCGGCGGCATCGTGGCCGCGATCACCCAGACACTGGTGGTGCCACTGATCGGGGAACTCCCGACCCTCTTCGACACCACCGCCTCGAACGCCTCCTGGGTCGTCACCGCCACGCTGCTCGCGGCGGCCGTGATCACCCCCGTCGCCGGCCGCCTCGGTGACATGTACGGCAAGAAGCGCATGCTTCTGGCCTCCCTGGTCCCGCTGATCCTGGGCTCCGTGGTCTGCGCCCTGTCCTCCTCGGTCGTCCCGATGATCGCCGGACGCGGTCTGCAGGGCCTCGGCATGGGCGTGGTGCCCCTCGGCATCAGCCTGCTGCGAGACGTCGTACCGGCCGAGAAGCTCGGCTCGTCCATCGCGTTGATGAGCGCGTCCATGGGTGTGGGCGGCGCGCTCGGCCTGCCGTTCTCCGCGGCGATCGCCGAGAACGCCAGCTGGCGTGTGCTGTTCTGGGTCGTCGCCGCGCTGACCCTCGCGGTCGCCACGCTGATCTGGTTCTTCGTGCCCGCGGGCCGCGAGAACACCGCCTCGGGCAGCTTCGACGTGCTCGGCGCCATCGGCCTGGGCATCGCCCTGGTCTGCCTGCTCCTCGGCGTCTCCAAGGGCGCGGACTGGGGCTGGGGCAGCGGCACCACGCTCGGCCTGCTGGCCGCCGCGATCGTCCTGCTGCTGGCCTGGGGCTGGTGGGAGCTGCGCAGCGCCGAGCCGCTGGTCGACCTGCGGGTGACCGCGCGTCCGCAGGTGCTGATGACGAACGCCGCCTCGATCCTGGTCGGCTTCGCGATGTACTCCCAGTCCCTCGTCATCCCCCAGCTGCTGCAGCTGCCCAAGGAGACCGGCTACGGCCTCGGCGAGTCGATGCTGGCCATGGGTCTGTGGATGGCCCCGGCCGGCCTCATGATGATGATCATTTCTCCGATCGGCGCCAAGCTCTCCGCCGCCAAGGGCCCCCGGATCACCCTGACCGTCGGCGCCCTGGTCATCGCCCTCGGCTACGGCATCTCCCTGCCGCTCATCGGAAACGGCTCCGCCTTGGGCCTGCTCGCCGTGACCATCGTCTGCAGCACGGGCGTCGGTTTCGCCTACGGTGCGATGCCCGCGCTCATCATGGGCGCGGTGCCCCAGTCGGAGACGGCCTCGGCCAACAGCTTCAACACGCTGATGCGCTCGATCGGCAGCTCCGTCTCGGCCGCCGTGATGGCCGTGGTCCTGGCCCAGATGACCACGAAGTTCGGCCCGGTCTCCCTGCCGTCCGAAAGCGGCTTCCGTGTCGCCATGCTGATCGGCTCCTGCGTCGGCATCGCCGCCGCGGTCGTCGCCTTCCTCATCCCGGTCCGCCCCACGGCCACCCGGCCGCAGGCCGAGCCCACCCAGGACGCGGCCCCCGAGGCGGTCGAGGCAAAGGCCTGACCCTCGCAGAACCAGAGAAACCGCAGGTCGGATTCCCGATCTGCGGTTTCTCGTTTCCCCAGGTCAGGGCCTTGGGACGTCCCCGCGCGTCCCTGGGACGCCGGTAGGTCTGGCGCCCCGCCGACCTCCGATCCGACAGTCGTGATCGCTCCGGGAGAGCCCCGGTTCAGGAAGGATCACGGTGAGACGTCGGGTGTGCCCTGCGGGCACCTGCGAACGGACGTACGCACGGCCGCACGCCGCTCTGCGACCGGGGGTGCACGGCTATCGCGGGTTCAGGCTGACGCACACGGGACCCCAGCGACGGCTGGTCATCCCGCGGGGAACGGTGTCCTTGGTGATCGGCTTCGGGCCGGGACCGGAGCCGGACGGACCGAGGGACGGGACCAGGGACGGGGCGAGGGACGGGGCGAGGAGCGGGCCCACGGGTGGCCATGGCGGCGAGCACATCCGTGCCACCGCCTCCCTGGCGACCGGTCTGCACACGCGGGCCCGGCACTTCGCGCGTCAAGGAGCCCTGCACGGCGTCGAGATCACCCTCGCGCCCTGGGTCGCGCACCAGATCTTCGACGCGTCCATGAGCGAACTGGCGGACACCGTGGTCGACCCCGTCGACGTACTCGGTCCCGGTTTCCTGGAGCTGACGGAAGCCCTCCAGGCCGCCCCCGACTGGCCGGCCCGTATCGCGCTGGTCGACTCGGCGCTGGTGCGGTGGACCCGGTCCGCGCACCTCGGGCGGTCTCCGGCGGGCGAGCTGCTGGGCGCCTGGGACCTGCTGGTCCGCTCCGCGGGGACCATCACCGTACGGGATCTGGCAGCGGCCACCGGCTGGAGTCAGCGGCACCTGGAGAACCTGTTCCGCGAACAGTTCGGCCTCACCCCCAAACGGCTCGCGCGGATCATCCGGTTACGCCGCGCGCTGCGGCTGCTCATCACCGGCACCACCCCCGCCGACACCGCGTACGCCTGCGGCTTCTCCGACCAGGCCCACCTCACCAACGAGTTCACCGCCCTGGTCGGCATGCCGCCGCGCCGTTTCCTGGCCGCACGTGGCACCGAAGGGCTGCCGAGTCACTGGGTGGCGGGGTGAGCGTCTCCGCGTTTTTCTTCAATCCCCGCGCCCCCGCCCCTTGCGAGGGTTGACCTGCGCGGCCCGGCCGGGTCGCGCCGCGGGACTTCCGTGGACGACCGACTCGAAGGAACGACCTGATGAAGAAGGCTCTGGCCACCCTGGCCATCGCAGGTGCCGCCGCCACGTCCGTGCTCGCGCTCGCGCCGGCCGCGTCGGCCGACTCGTGCGCGCGGACCAGCCTCAACACCGGATACCGCTCGTACTGGAACACCGCATACAAGTCGTCCACCAGCGGCTGCCACGACCTCAACGTCGTCATGGCCAGTGCCCCCGGCGGTGATTCGGGCGACTACTACGCCGGCATGTACGTCAACTCGTCCGGCAACTGGACCTTCGGCTCGCGCGGGTACGTGTGGATCCCGAACGGGACGTACGCGGTCGACAAGTACGTCCTGGTGAGCGACCTCACGGGTGGCCGGGAGTTCGGCGTGGCCGCCTACAACAACATCGGTGGCGCGGTGACGATCGCGCACTGACGTCAGCAGCTCGTCCCTCTCGTGCCCGGCCGCCCGTACGGCAGCCGGGCACGGAAGCACCCACCCCGGTTCCGGAGGTACGCCGACCATGTCCCACCCCGACCCTCACGTGCGCGCCGCCCGTTGGCCGGCCCGGGTGCTGTTCCTGGGTCTCGCGCTGGCCGCGCTGAGCGCCTGCGCGAGCGGCCAGGACGGCCGGTCCCCCTCGTCCGCGACCGCACCCGTGTCCGGGCACTCCGCCCCGGCGGCTCAGCACGTCGCCGTGACACACGCGATGCCGGCGGACATCACCGACCTGGTGCTGCCCGTGACGGGCGCGGACACCCGGTGGGCGCAGGGCCTGGACGCGCTCGGCCGGCTGGCCGCCGACAAGGCGACCCGCCAGTGCCTCGCGTCCCACGACGCGTCGATGCCGCCTCAGCCGCCCGTCAGCTTCCTCCGCTACTCCGCCGTCCCCGACCTGGACTTCATAGCCAGGCACGGCTTCAACGGCGTTCCCGTCCCCGACGGCGCCGCCGCGACCCCCAGGGACGGCTCTCCGGCCACCGCGGCGCCCGCGGGACCCGACGCCGCGCAGCGTACGTGCCTGACCCGGGGCTCGGCCGTCGGCAACGACTTCCGGACGTCGTACCTGCGACTGCAGACACAGTGGTGGCAGGAGGTCGTCTCCCTGAACTCCGCTCCCGAAGTGAGGTCCGCGTTCGGCGAGTTCGGGCGCTGCCTGGCCGGACACAGGACGCCGGCCAAGGACGAGAGCGCCTTCTTCGACCTCGTCGACCGGCGTCTGCAGGCCGGGGACACGGACCTTTCCCTGGGAGCCCTGTACGCGACCTGCATGAAACCGGTCGAGGACACCCGCGAACCGCTCCGCGAACGCCTCAGGGACACGTTCCGCGAGGAACACCGCGGGGAGGTCGAGAAGGTACGTACGACACTGCCGCGCACCGTCCGGGACCTGGAGCGGCGTTACGACATCCGCATCTCCTTCCCGGCCCCCTGACCCCCTGAGAGAACCTCACCCCTGGGGAGTGCCGGGCACCGGCATGTGACGGGTGCACTCGCGGGCACCGCCGTTCGGCTGCGTCCCACAGGCCCACGCGGTCATCCTCCCCGTGACGGCGACCATCGGTGAGTAGACGTCGTTGCCCCAGTGCACGGGCGTGGCGAAGCTGTCGCCCGCCGAGTTGTCCGCGTCGACGATCGCGCTCTTGCTGGCGTACGTGATGCGTCCCCAGGCGGCGGCACAGGCCTTGCTGTAGCGGAGTTCGATGACGATGTCCTTGTTCCTGGTCAGCGTCAGCGTCTGCCCGTCCAGGCCGCAGTGCGTGGCCGCCGGGTCCTTGCCACCGCAGCCCGCCGCCCTGCACTGCGGGGTCGGCGGCTGAGCGGACCCGGTCGCGG
>LRTP01000474.1 GCA_001550305.1 Streptomyces diastatochromogenes | reverse complement strand
CGCCCGCCGACGGGTCCCCGAGGCCGTCCTCGGACTGCTCGGACGCCGCCGTTCCGCACTGCACGGCGCCGGTCCCGTGCCACGCCGCGTCGCCGCCCTGCTCGCCGAGCCGCACGCCTACTCCCCGCCGCTGAACTACCCCATCCTGCCTCTGGCCGCAGCCGCCGCCGTGGTCGGCGCCAGCGCCCTGTGCGCCTTCGCCGCCGCCCATGACCTGCACGTTGTCCTCAAACTCGCCGGCGCCGGCTGACCTGCACCCCAAGCCCGCCGATGCCCCAGACGACCAGGAAGGACCCGCCGGTGCCGACCACCGCCCCACGCGACAAACGTTCGGAGCGGGCCCGGCTGTGGCCCCTGTACGCGGCGGGCTTCACCACCGCGTTCGGCGCCCACAGTGTCGCGGCGAACCTGGGCCGCTTCACCACCGGCCACCACCAGTCGCTCCTGGTCCTGGGCGGCCTGCTCGCCCTGTACGACGGCGCCGAAGTCCTCCTCAAGCCCGTCTTCGGCACCCTGGCCGACAAGGTCGGCCCCCGCCCGGTACTGCTCGGCGGACTGCTCGCATTCGCCGCGGCCTCGGCCCTGTTCGCCTTCGCCGACAACACCTCATTGCTGTGGGCGGCCCGTCTGGGCCAGGGCGCGGCAGCCTCCGCCTTCTCCCCAGCCGCCTCCGCCCTGGTCGCCCGCCTCAACCCCGTCGCCAAGCACGGCCGGGCATTCGGCTCCTACGGCTTCTACAAGAGCATCGGCTACACCGCCGGACCCCTGCTCGGCGGGGCGCTGGTGGCCGGTGGCGGACTGCCGCTGCTGTTCACCGCCATGACCGCGCTGGCCGCAGCCGTCGCCGCCTGGGCGGTCGTTGCCGTCCCCGCTGTACCACCACTGCCCAAGGCCCGGCAGACGGTCGTCGACCTGGCCAGACGGCTCGGGCAGGGCAGTTTCCTGCGCCCGACCGCAGCACTGGCATTGGCCACCGCGGCCCTGTCGGCCGGCGTGGGCTTCCTGCCGGTCACCGGCGCCGCCGCCCACCTCGGGCCGGTTGCCACCGGGGCAGCCGTCTCCCTGCTCGCGGCCTGCACGGCCCTGGTCCAGCCCCGGGCCGGAGCCGCCCTCGACCACGGGCGCATCACTACCGCGACGGGCATCAGCGCAGGGCTTGCGGCCACCGCCGCCGGACTCGCCACAGCGATGCTGCCCGGCCTGACCGGCCTCCTTCTCGCCGCGATCCTGATCGGGGCCGGCACCGGCATGATCACCCCGCTCGGCTTCGCCGCCCTGGCCACAGCCAGCCCCGCCGAACGGCTCGGCCAGACCATGGGTGCCGCCGAACTCGGCCGCGAACTCGGCGACGCCGGCGGCCCCCTCCTCGTCGCCGCCGTGGCCACGGCGACCACCCTCACAGCAGGCTTCGCCGCCCTCGCAGCCCTGACCGCTGCAGCAGTCCTCGCCAGCCGGGTCGGCGACGAACGCGGTGTTCCCCGGCTCCGGCCGTAGGACTCCTTGTTCTCCCGGTCGGCGTCCCTTTTCTCGTCACTGCGTACGCAGTTCCTCCCTCGCCCTCGGGCCCGCGAGGAAGGCCCGGTGTTGCCACGCCGCGATCGGTGCGGCGTCCATCGGGCGGGTGGTGGACGGCGCGCTGCAACGATGCGGCTCAGGTGGCCTGCGGCCAGGCACGCAGCAGGTCGGCGATCCGGGCGGCGGTGCAGGAGGGATCACGCAGCATGTCGCGGAGGGCGACAGCGTCCTCGCGCGTGGGTTTGACCGGGATCCCGGAGGCCTCCAGGTACATCACGCCGGTTGCGGCGGCCACGGCCATGTTGGAGCGCTCGAGCCAGCGGCAGCGTCCGAGGATGTGCACCAGCGCGGCGGCGCGGGCGTAGGGGCCGGCGTAGACGGGACTATCCAGTAGCTCGGCGCGGTGGCAGGCGACTGCGGCCACCGGCACCCCGTAGTCGTCGGGGGCGGGATCTGCCGCGCCCGCGATTTCCGCGACCTGCAGAATCCAGGGGACATCGATGTACAGGTCCATTACGCGGCGTGTGCCGCCGAGGTGGGACGGTCGGCGTCTTCGGCCTCGTCGAAGACGCTCTGGTGTTCGTCGAGGAAGCGCCTCGCCGCGTCCAGGCCTCGCTGCCGCAACCCACCGACGTCTTCCCGCACGAGAGCAGCGATGTAGTCGCCGACGCTCATGCCGCGGTCCTTGGCTCGGGCCGTGGCAAGTTCCGCGATCTCGTCGTCGACGCGCCAGCCCTTCTGTGTCTTCGCCATCTCCTGATGGTAACAGCTGGTACCAGGCGGTGGAGTGTCCTTCTCCCGGACGTGCCGACGGGCCTAGCTGCCGGACAGGACCGTGAACGTCCGTCGGCCGTGGACCGGATCCGAGGGCCGGCGGAGGTGAGGACTTGGGCGAGTGCGTGAGCAGGGCATAGTCAATGCCAGCGGCCATGGTGGCGACAGGCCGATCACGATGCAGAACCATGCGTTCACCTGGACCGACCTCTTGCAGCCCCGCTCACGGAGACCGCGCCGCCGCAGGGGCCTGCTGCTGTCCGTCTGGCTGCGGCTTCGGGGTCAACACGGCTCCCGGGTGCTCGATTCACATGCCCGAACCGGCAGCCTGAGAACGTGGCAGGCCGGTCAGCCGTCCCCGGCTCCGGGCCGACCCGGCCTCGGCGTGCGTGTTCACCTCAGGTGTCGTGCCGCTCAAGCCGGCGGGCGATGGCGCGTAAGGGGATGGATTCGGCGAGGCTCACCACGGGCTTCAGCAGGTTGTCCCAGAGCGGGTCCTGGTGGACCGGCGAAACCACGCTGAGCTAGATGCTCTTGACGCGCTCACCGCTGCCGAGACCAGCACAAGGGCAGACGAGGACGGTGGGCGAACGAAAGCATCGCTCAGGATGAGAACCGGGACGTCAAACGCGCGGGGCGCCCGACAGACACCCCAAAGGCACCCCTCGGCCTGCACCGCAAATCGGCCGCTGAACGCCAGCATCACCAATTGCTGCCGGAGCCCCCTTCGAGCACCCCGCCCGTATCTCCACTCACCTCGACCGCCACAAGAGCCGCTGACCGGGCTCTATTTCATACGGCGCCCCATGCCAACGACGTAACAACCAGGGATGGTTGAGCAAGCATCTGTGACTGCGGAAGGGCGGTGTCCCCAAGCCTCACCTCCAGCCCATCGAGACAATCTTGGCTGAAGCCCTGGCTGGTCTCCCCCGTCCAGCCAGGGCGTCCCACAGCCCGGACGCCCATCGGCGAAAACGCTCCGTGCTGCCTCATCGACCAGGACACAGCGGAAGCGGACAAGTCTTTACTGGTAGCAGCCGCCCGGGCACATGACGGTGACGGTGCCGGAGGGGTGATCGGCCGAGACCTGGTAGCCCTGCGCGTGCACAGGATGATGCACGCTGCTCGTCTCCCAAGGAGCAGGGAGCGCCGACGCGGCCGGGGCCACGGCTCCCACCACCGCAACCGCCACGAACAGCACGGCCGTCGCCCGTATACGCACACGCATGAAGTCCTCCTTCGCTCGACTGCTCCGCATTCTGGGCGGCCGGGAGTGAGAACGGGGCTCGTTTCGACGACGGTCGAATCGTGCCGCGGGCTCCAGGCGACCGGCGCGTTGCCGGACCGTGGAAACCGTCCGAAGGGAAAACGACCTTGTACGCGAGCCACAGCCAGTGACCGCAAAGCGGAGTGTGTTCACGAGCAACACCAAAGCGTCGCCGGGACAAGCACACTGGGCCACAGCGGACCGCGCTCGCCGAACTCGGCATCGAAATGAGCATGAGGGAGGTCGCCACCTCGGCCGGTGGCATCGTGCCGGAAAGCGCGATAGAGGAGGTGCCGTTCACCGAGAACTGGCACGACGGCGTACACGGCCTGGTCAATGAACGCCTGCTCCCGCATGGCCGGGTACCTTTCCCAGCAGAGTCAAGGACGGCACGGCACTTACGGAAGACCGGTGCGGTGAAGCGGCACAACAGGCGGAGCGTGTGTTACGGGTCGCTGACGGGCGCGGCCGTGGCGGCCATGACGGCCGGCGGCTGCGGCGCAGGGGGTGGCAGCGCAACCGGTCCGGCCGCCACCTCGTCGCAGTCGGCTCCCAGTACCGCTCCGAGTGCCACGGCGTGGCAGAAGTGGGGTCTCACGGCGCTGCCCGCGCCCCCGAAACCCCCGGCCGACAAGCCCGTCAAGCTCTCCGCTACCGGAACCGTCCCGGTCTTCGAGCACCTACCGACCTCGCAGAAGGTCGTGTTCATCACGGTCGACGACGGAGCGGAGAAGGACTCCAAGTTCATCGAAATGATGAGGGACTTGAAGATTCCGATCACGATGTTCCTCATGAACGACACCATCAAGTCGGACTACGGGTACTTCAAACCACTGCAAGCGATGGGTAACCACATCCAGAACCACACCCTGCACCACCCCGCGATGAACACCCTCCCGTTGGCCCGCCAGAAGGAAGAAGTGTGCGGCGACCAGAAAATCCTCACCCAGCAGTACGGCACCGCACCACTGCTGTTCCGCCCGCCCTACGGCGCATACAACAGCGACACACAGACCGCGGTGGGGGAATGCGGACCCCGGGCCATCGTCCGGTGGCGGGAAGCCATGCAGATCACCACCATGCGGTATCAGGAAACGGACAAGAAACTGCGTCCCGGCGACATCATCCTCGCCCACTTCCGCGGACCCAAGGAACTCAAGGGCACGACGATGACGGAGATGTTCGGCAATCTGCTCAAGCACATCCAAAAACAGGGATTCACCGTGGCGCGCCTGGAGGACTACATCCAGCCACCGACTGGGTGAGACCGTGGGACGCACCTCCCGCCGCGCCACGGCCCCGGCGGTGGGGCCGCTCAGAGGCGATCGAAGCGCTACTAGGACGTGCCCGCGTACCGGTACGCGGTGCAGCCCCGCGGCCGCGCGAGGTCATTGGCGGCGGTGTGACTTACCAGCCGCACGGGTGAGGCGACGGCAGAGTGCCAGACGGCCGGGACGGTTTCACTTGAGGATTTCCAGCATTCGATTGCCCAGGACCGCGGCCGAGGCCGGGTTCTGCCCGGTGACCAGGTTGCGGTCCTCGACCATGTACGGCTCCCAGATCGGGCCGCGGCTGAAGTTGACCCCGACCCTCTCCTGCACATCGGTCTCCAGCAGCCACGGCGCCCTGGAGGCCAGCCCGACGCCCTCCTCCTCAGTGGTGAAGCATGTGACGTCCCGACAGGCCGCGCGGCGTAGCGTCCAGGACAGCCTGGGTGTGCTGCGCAGGACTCGAAGAGTGAAGCGAGTGCGGGCGCGGCGGGTGGGGAGGGCGGCCAGTTCAGCGTGCCATTCCTCGCGCCACCGTGCGCCGGTCGGGGTGGGAAGCAGCAGGATCAGCATGGCCAGCATGCGTGTGGTGACCGCGAATGCGGTGGGTGTGGGCTGGAGGGCGGCCGAGGAGAGGTCGTGCGGTTCACGGCTCACGTCGGTCAAGCCTGCCGCGCGCGCCAACGGCGCGATGACATCGAGGGTTTCACGGGCCACGAGGTACCGCCTGGTCGGGGCGACGAACGCGATGGTACGCAAGTTGTGCAATGGGTCGGCGAGGCGGATGGCCAGCACGGCCTCCTCACGCGTCGGCTTGAGCGCCGGCGACCTTGCGACGCCGAAGTCGAGAGCGGTGAGTGGGATCGCAGCGAGCTTGGCGGTGCGGACGGCTGAGATCAGATCGGCGATCTCCTGCCCGAAGTGCTCGGCGACGCGGCCTGGCGGGCAGGGCGTGTCGTCGATGTCGTGCAGCACGGCGGCGCAGATCACGGATGGTGGCATGCCGATGTCGGTGACGATGGCGGCGACGGCCAGGCAGTGGGTGAGGAACGGGTCGCCGCTGTTGCGGGTTTGGCCCGCGTGCCAGACGGCGGCTTCGTCGTGGGCGTGCTGGATGAGCGAGACGTCGGCGTCCGGGTGATGCGTACGCACGACGGCCAGGATGCCGTGCAGGGAGGGGGTGGCGGAGCGGCGCTCACTCGGTCGCGGTGCTAACCGGCGCCGGGCCCTCATGACACTCCCCCGTCGGCGATCGGGCGGGCGGCCCACCCTGGTAGGGGCTGTTTGCGGGCGCGGTAGGCGCGGGCGAGGGCGTCGCGTGCGTGCTCGGCACCGTCCTCGGTGATCTGGTAGAAGCGACGGCGCGGTCGGCCGGCTTGCTCGTGTACGGCGGGGTCTTCCCAGGTGCTGTCCACCCAGCCGACTTGTTCCAGACGGGCGAGGATCGGATAGATCGTGCCCGACGGCAACCCCGCCAGCTCACACAGCTCAAGGCCGTAGCGCTGTTTGGCGGGGTTTTCCAACAAGGCCCGCAGCACCAGTTGGGTCTGCAGGGTCATACGCAAACTGACCATACTCGTACTCTACATAGACTATATACAGACTATCTAGAGGTAGTGACGCCTCGCGAGAGCCCCTGAAGAGCCACTGCCCGCCCAGCACATAGCACCCCGGCGGTTCAGAGATTCCGATGGCGCTCCTGCCCTGCAAGAGCGGACGATCCTCAACACGCTCGCGACAGCTGCGAGCCGAATCCGCATGGAGCCGACCGGATGAGGAGCCCCTGCAGGACGAGCACGGAGGCCTGTACACGCCCTGGCATCCGGCAGCGCTTCGCTTCCGGCTCCCCCGGCGAACCGCGGCTGTTCGACCACGTGTATCGGCGGCCTAGTGAAGCTGCGCAGCCTCCGCTCCAGCTGAGCAGGCTCGCCCTAACAGCCTGTCCGCAAAGGACGAGCATCCACCGAGAGCACCTCCTGCGGAGCAGCCCTCCAAGTCAATGCGCTCCCAAGACTGAGCAATGCGCAGCTCACAGGCTCCACTCTGCTCAGTTCCAAGGGAGACGCGACAGGGCAGAGTCCGCTGGCGACGCGGCCGGCACGAAACGCGACGACCTCGATCGCCTTCGCGGTCGGCAGCGGCATCCGCTCCAGCTCCTCGTCCGTGACCTCGACCAGCGTGTCCTTGGAGACCTCGAACCCCTTGCCGATCTCGGCCGCGGCCACCTCGCGAACCTCCGCCTCGCAGAACTTGCGAACCCGAACCCAGCCCAGGTCCTCCGCATGGACCTGGTGGAAACGGACCGAACGGTCCTCAGTGGCGCTCATCAGCTTCACCGGAATGCTCATCAGACCAAAGCTGATCGCGCCGCTCCACAGCGGTCGGGGCATCACAGACCTCCACGACAACCCCGAGCCCCACCAGGGTAGGGTCTCAAAGTTCGTGTCGGAATCTCGCGGCTGGTGCCGGATGGAAGTCGGATCCGACGTGGCGCTGAGACATGCAGGTCGCGCCTGTGCCTCATTCGCGTTGAAACGCCGACGCCTGGAAGGCCAAACGGCCGCGCCGGGAACAGCCGGTCCGGTCGGCGCGGTTGCATCGACCGAGGGACCGGCGCCGCACAGGCGGGGAACACGGAGACCACAAGGTCGTCCGCCCCACCAGGATCCGGGCCCCGGGATCGCTGTACGCCCGCCGCGCTACTTTGACCAAGACGTATTTCTCCAGGAGGACTGTTTCATGACTGACCGGCCCTTGACGCTCATGGCAGTACACGCCCACCCCGACGACGAGGCCACCGGAACCGGAGGGGTCCTCGCGCAGTACGCGGCGGAAGGCATCCGCACCGTTCTCGTTACGTGTACCGACGGCGGTTGCGGTGACGGACCGGGGGGTGTCAAGCCGGGCGATCCCGGGCACGATCCGGCGGCGGTCGCCTTGATGCGCCGTCAAGAACTTGAGGCGAGCTGTGACGTCCTGAAGGTCAGCGATCTGGAGATGCTCGACTATGCCGACTCCGGGATGACGGGCTGGCCGAGCAACGACGCCCCCGGATCCTTCTGGCAGACCCCCGTACAGGAAGGCGCGGCCCGACTCGCGGAACTCATGCGGCACTACCGACCTGATGTGGTCGTCACCTACGACGAGAACGGCTTCTACGGCCACCCCGACCACATCCAGGCCCACCGCATCACGATGGCGGCGCTGGAGATGACCGCGCTGACACCGAAGGTGTACTGGACCACGATGCCCCGCTCGATGATGCAGCGGTTCGGCGAGATCATGCGCGAGTTTCATGAGGACATGCCGGAGCCGGATCCTGCCGAGGCCGCCGCGATGGCCGAGATCGGCCTCCCCGACGATGAGATCACCACGTGGGTGGACACCACCGCGTTCAGCGGTCAGAAGTTCGACGCGTTGGCCGCGCACGCCAGTCAGGGCGAGAACATCTTCTTCCTCAAGATGGGCAAGGAGAGGTTCGGCGAGTTGATGGGCATGGAGACCTTCGTACGTGTCCAGGACTCCACCGGCGCGGCCATACCCGAGAACGATCTCTTCGCCGGACTGCGCTGATCCGCCCGTCCGACCGGACGGGAATGCACATCGCCCGCACGGCGCGACCGAGCGGGTCACCCACCCGGCGGCTTGTCCACGCGAGTTCCGCTCCGGCAGCCCGCGTCCAGGCCCTCGCCGACGGCGTCGACGCGCGCCCGCACTTCCGACCCGACACTGCGCTCGTCCCCAAACCACCTGGCAACCGCACAGGTGTGAGACCTGCGGGCTGCTGACTCGGAAGGTGCGCGACAGCCCAGGTCGCAAGCCCGGCGGTCTGTCCGATCAAGACAGACCGCCGAGGAAGCGACACGGAGCTGAGGCTCCGATGTCCGACACGCCGTGAGGCAACGGAAGACGCAGCAGGTCACGAGGGTGGTCTCCGACACCAACCGCGAGACCCTACAACCAGCTGTGGGATCTCAAATTTCACTGCACAGTCTCAGAACTGACTGCACATCAGCAGCACCTGCGCAACGGTGTTGAGACTCGCTGTTCAGCGCATACGCCGTGAGGCACTGGACCACTGCTGCCAAGACAACAGGGAGTTGCAGGTCGCGCCGCTGTCCGCCTTCGGGGTCCACGTCGTCTCGCTGTACGGGTCACAGGAGATCGTCGGGGGGGTGGGCTTGGCGACGTTCCACACGAAGTAGATGCAGGACGACCAGGCTCCGTAGTCCGTGCCGTCCTAGTCTTCTGAGTCGGGAATTCTGTTCATATGTATTGGCTTGTCGTATGGCACGGATGGGGCGGCCGAAGGCCGAGTTGACGCTGTCGGACGAGGAACGGGCCGCACTTGAGGGGTGGGTGCGGGGT
>LRTP01000473.1 GCA_001550305.1 Streptomyces diastatochromogenes | reverse complement strand
CGTCAACGTTCTGTGGTCCCTGATCCGTGACCGACGGTGCTACCAGATCGCACCCCCTGTCACAGAACCGGCTTGACAACAGCATTGGGAAGCTCTACCAGGAGCCCCGCTGCCTCGTTCCCGCACCCCTTGACAAGCACCTCAAGATCCAAACGCAACGGTGTTGATTTATATGTGCCCTTTCCGTGCTGCCCCAGTGACGAGTGACAGCCTCACCCCGGAGTCCGTGGAGTGGGCAAGGAGGCGGATCGCTCCTCACGTCGTCCGGACACCGCTCATCAAGTCCCAGGCGACGCCAGACGGGAACGTGTTCCTCAAGTGTGAGAACTTCCAGGTGACGAACTCGTTCAAGGTACGCGGCGCCTACTCCGGGCTCCTCGGGTACCGTGCTCACGATCCCGAGGTCTGGGGATGGATCGAGAGGGAGGGCGTTGTCGTCGGTAGTTCGGGGAACTTCGCGCAGGGCGCCGCCCACGCCGCCCGAACGCTGGGCATCGGGTACACCGCTGTAGTGCCCGACTCCGCCCCACAGGTCAAGCTCGACGCGATCCGCCAACTCAACGACCGCGCCCGGATCGTGACGGTGCCCTATCCGCAGTGGCGCCGGATGATGACGGAGTCCACTTTCCCCGAGCATCCGGGGTTCTTCCTCTCCTCGGAGTTGGACGATCATGTCTCCTCGGGCATCGCGACCATGGGCGTGGAGATCGCGGAACAGCTACCGGAAGTAGGGGTGCTGTTCGTGCCCTACGGCGGGGGGAATCTCGCCTACAGCCTCTGCCGGGTGATGCAGTGGTTGAAGCCCGACGTCGAGGTGTACGCCGTCGAGGTGTCGACGGGTGCCCCGTTCAACGCCTCCCTGCTGAAGGGGGAGCCGACGGAGGTGGAGTACACCGAGTCCTTCGTCGACGGCATCGGGGCCGAATTCGTGATCCCCGCCCAGTTCTACCGGCTGAGGAATCTGCTGGCGGGGTCCTTGGTGGTGACGCCGCGGGAGGTGACCGAGGCCCTGTCGTCGTTGGTGTTTCGGGACAAGCTGGTGTGTGAGGGCGCGGGGGCGGCGGCTTTTGCCGCGGCGGTGGCGCACGACTCCATCACGGCGGGCAGGATCTCATGCGCGATCGTGAGCGGAGGAGTGATCGATCCCGCTGTCTTGGTCCGGCATGCCATCGCGTGAGGAGCCGTCGAGGTGGGCGCTGATCGCGCTGTGCCTCGGCTTCTCCCTGGTGATCCTCGACACCACCATGGTCACCGTGGGGCTGCCGACGATGGAGACGGGGCTCGGCATCCGCGGCGGGGTGGCGCAGTGGATCGTGGACGCGTACACGCTGACTTTCGCGGCGTTACTGCTCAGCGGCGGTGCTCTGGCCGACCGCTGGGGTGCCCGTCGGGTGTATCTGGGTGGTACGGCCCTGTTCGCCGTGGGGTCGGCGCTGTGTGCCCTCGCCACCTGCGGCTGGATGCTCGTCGCGGCCCGGGCGGTCCAAGGGGTGGGTGCGGCCGGGTTGATGCCCGGTTCGCTGTCGCTGATCGAGTCGAGCTACCTGGATGCCCGCCGACAGGCGCGTGCTGTTGCGGTCTGGGGCATGGTCGGTGGATTCGCTGCCGCCGTGGGCCCGTTGGCGGGCGGTGTGCTCGTCGCCTCGTTCGGCTGGCGTGGCCTGTTCTGGGCCAACCTTGCTGTGGCCGTCGTCACCCTGGGCCTATCGCGGTGCCTTCTTCGCGAGGCTCCGACCAGTAGGAGGCGAGTGGATCTGGTGGGTCAGGTCATCCTGTTCGCCGCCCTGGCCGCCGTCGTGGCCGGCGTCATCGAACTCGGGGACGGGGGCGCGGAGCCGGAGTGGGGACTGCTGCTCGTGGTGGCGGGGGTGGTGCTCGCCCCGGTATTCGCTGCCGTGGAGCGGCGCCGGCCCGAACCGGTGCTGGAGCTGGGCCTGCTCCGGCACCGGGGCATGCGGGCGACCGCGGTGGTGGGACTCGCCCTCAACTTCGGCTTCTACGGCCAGCTCTTCCTCCTCACCGGCTTTCTCCAGCAGGTCGAAAGGATGTCGGCGGTTCAGACGGGTGTGGTCATCTCGGGCGAGGCCCTCGGGGCGATATGCGGTTCCCCGTACGGCGGATGGGCCGTCAACCGGTTCTCGCACAGGGCCGCGATGCTCACCGGCCTGCTGTTGGGTGCCGGCGGGCTGCTCGCCATGGCGGCGGCCTCCTGGGAGCGCGCGCCGGGGATGACGGTCGCGGCGTCTTTCGTGCTCGGTTTCGGTATCGACACGGCGATGACCGCCGCCACGGCTTTCATGCTGAGACTTGCACCATCCGGGCGGGCGGGCGTGGCCTCGGCGTTGCTGACGACGGCGCGGCAGGTCGGCAGCCTGCTGGGGGTGGCCCTCCTGGGCGTGCTCGGGGACGCGACTCAGCAGTCACCGAGGACCTTCGCCCTCGCCATGCTCATCGCGTCGCTGAGCTACCTGGGAGCCGCCTATCTGGCCCGGAACGTCCATGTCGAGTTCGGGAGGGAAGGATGGAGAACCGATTCAGTCACGACCCCGCCACCACTCCGGTCCCAGCCTCCGACCTGATGCCCCAGGGCATCAACGCCGCCCAGCACCTGAGCCTGGCAGGCGAGGTGACGGTCGCCCTGCACATGTCACGCACCCGCCCGCGGTATACAGGCTGAGGCCCGAGGCGAACCGCGTAAAACAGGTGCTCGCCGTCCTCGGCGAAGACGGCGTCGCCGACGACGCCGGCCCGCACGGGCAGAGAGGTACACCAGATCTCCTCGACGGGAGAGACATGCCCGTTCGCCATGTGAGTACTCAGACGCGGGGCGCCGTCAACGAGGGAGGGCTCAGCGGGCGTACCAGCAAAGTTGATCCGTCCTAAGGCATTGCCGCGCACCGCTCCGGCCGGCGCTGTCACGTTGACTGACCGGGTGGGATGATCTTCTGGTTGATCACGCTGGGAGGTGTCGTCCGTGGGGAGTACGTCGCCGTCGTACAAGGGGCACCGGTACCCGGTCGAGGTGATCTCCCAATGCGTGTGGCTGTACTTCCGCTTCCCGCTCAGCTTCCGTGAGGTGGAGGAGCTGATGCTCCAGCGAGGCGTCATCGTCTCCTACGAGACGCTTCTTCCGCAGGCTGATGAAGAAGACCCGGTCGGTGCCGAGGGTGGTCCTCACGGACAAGCTCCGCTCCTACGGCGCGGCCCACCGTGAGGCCATGCCCTCCGTCGAGCACCGCTCCCACAAGGGACTGAACAACCGGGCCGAGAACAGCCACCAGCCCACGCGGCAGCGTGAACGCGCGATGAAGGGCTTCCGCAGTACTGGTGGAGCCCAGCGGTCCCTGTCCGCGTTCAGTGGCATCTCACCCCACTTCCGGCCCCACCGCCATCTGATGACAGCCTCCGACCACCGAGCCGAGATGACCATCCGCTTCGCCATCTGGGACCAGATCACCGGCGCTGCCAGCCGGCCCACCACGGCCTGAACACAGGCCCGGACCGCGGGCCCACCACGCCCCGACGCACCATCAGACAGTCACGCACCCAACAACGTGACAACGCCCCTCTACCACGTTGAACACCTCCGCCTCGGCCTGAGCGACACCGCCGCCGGCGCAGAGCCGGAACCCGCTGCCGTACCCGGCGCCTGATCGTCTCTGCGGGGCGGGCCTGTTGATTCAACTCGCCTTGCCAGCGGCGAGTTGCTGCTCCAATCGCGTGATGCACCGCTGAAGCCAGCCGACGCCGGCCGGGGCGCCGAGGCCGGATTCGGCCCAGGACGACCTGTCCAGGTCCTCGGAAGGACGCTTCCCCAGCTGCTGGACGCGCACGGTCAGCCGCGTGTCGCGTTGCAGGGCGTTGGTGAGGTCGAAGCCTTGCTCTGGCCGCTGTTCGGCCTGGTTCACAAGGCGTCGGTGCGGCGGCATGGACGCGTCCCCCGCGCCGCGAGAGTGTCCTCCAAGCCCTCGATGCAGCCCTGGGCAGCGGGCTCGCGCGTACCGTCAGCGTCGACCGCGGCTGATCATGCGACGGACACGGGGGCGCTCGCGGCTGCGCAGCAGGTCGGCGAGGTAGGACTCCAGGTCGGGCAGGGAGGAGGTGTCGGAGGGCGGCGTCGTCTGGCGGCGGCGGACGGCGGGGGATGGTTGTTTCGCCGTCCACCGGTTGCCGTCATGCTCTAATCGCCGGATGACGAAGATCGAATCAGAGCTGATACGACGTTGGCTGAACGGCTGGACCGTGGCGCGCTCCCTGCCCGAGGCCGAGCCGGTCGAGGCCGCCGGGGACGGCCTGCGGTCCGAGTGCGACCAACCCGGCCGCGAGGTCGAGGTGTTCGCGCTGCGTGCGGACGAGGAACCCGCGTCCTTGGCACGGCTTGCGGCAGCCGTCGCCACCGCGAGGCAGACCACCTGGCTCACGGTACCCACGTTGCGCCCGCGCACCGTCGAAGCCGTCGTCAGCGCCGTCGGGCTGGAGTTGCTCCACCGGTCAGAGTGGTTCATGACGACCGATCTGACCGAGCACCCGCGGCACGCGCCCGCCGCGCCGTACAAGCGCGAGGTTCGCACGGAGGGCCCGGTCACGGTCGTCTCCCTCCACGCCTCCTCCGGAGAGGTGGCGACGCGCGGCACCATCGCAGTGGTCGGCGCCGATGCGATCGCCGATCGCATCGAGACGGACGCGGCGCACCGGAGACGCGGTCTGGGCCGCGCCATGATGAGCGCTCTGGCGGAGGCCGCCGTGGCGCAGGGCGCCCGTACCGGTCTTCTCATCGCCAGTGAGGAAGGCCAGCGCCTCTACTCCTCCCTCGGCTGGCGCCACAAAGCCGACGTCCTGATCGCCCGGGGGCCGGTGGTCCCCTCCGACCGGTAGGACTGCCGCACGCCGGCTGATCCCCTCTTACGCATGGCGCCCTCCGGGCGAGAAGACGAGCGCCGAGGCGACCTCAGTGAACGCCACGGCTTGCGTCGCTCGCTCGGCCGACCCGCACAGTTGTAGGGGAGACGTCGGCGGGGTCTTCTGCTCGTGCCGCAGCGACGGCCTCATGACTGGTTCTCATTGCCGTGTGACAGCCGGTCGATCGCGCGGACCGTGGCGTCGCGGGCTTTCGCCACCCTGTCCAGCTCCGCGCGGTGCTCTGCGATCGCGGCCTGTTCGTAGGCCGACTCGACCGCGAACCAGACTCCTACGAGGTTGGTGCGCGCCTTGCAGGCGACGTCCGCCCGCGCCTGGGCGATCTCGCTGCGGGACGGGGTCGCGCCGTTCGACGAGGGCACCTCGTCCATGGGGGTGGTCATTCTGAAGCCCCGGGTGTTCATGCACGCCGACCATGCTGAAAAGACCTTCGTGACCCGGGGGTCGGACATGGACTGTTCGAAGCCGTCGGCCTTGATGCTGGTGACGATTCCGTCCGTATCGGTGCCTGGCCCCTGCGAAGCCCCGGCGCCGAGCAGCCGCTCGGCCTCGCCCAGGCATCCGCCCCTGGGGACCGGCCGGCCACGGTACGAGGTGAGGGGCGTGCCCGAGTTGTCCACCCCCGTGAGGACATTTTGGGCCGCCGCTGAGAGGGGCGGAGGCTTCGCCGCCTTCGCCGCGGTGGCCCCGGAGGGCTCGGGGGCGGGGGTGTGGTAACCCCAGGTCCGGGCCTCCGCGGCGTCGGTGAGCCCGTACCGCCGGTACAGCACGGTGTACGCGTCCAGCGCCTCTCGCTCCGCCGCCGAACCTGCCGGCAGGCGGGCCGCCGCAGGGTAGGGCACGGACAACCTCCGCACGCACGCCCGTACGGCCGCGTCGTCCACCTCGTCGTATTCCAGGGCCTGCCGCGGGGTCAACATGTAGCGCTCCACGGGCAGATGAAGGTGCTCCACCCCGACGATCCGCGGAATCGCGCCCACCGCGGGTGGTGCAGCCTGATGGGACGGCTGGGCCGACCGGGACGAGCAGGCGCTCAGGGCCGCTAGCACCAGCGCGCCGCCGGCGAGTGCGACGCGTCGTGGTAGCCGTCGACGCGGTGTGCGTCGTACACGCTGTGCTGGTCGTGCGGGGGCGGGTGCGGAGACGTACGCCATGGCCATCGCTTCCTCGGCAATCGGGCACGCGGTGCCCCGCCCACCGGCGGGGCACCGCGTACTCACGGGTCTGCTCGGCTCAGTGACCGAGACCGGGGCAGCGGGTGTGGTCCGAGACGGCGATGGACGCCTCGTTGTTCCGCATCCAGCTCGTGAGGTTCCCGCCCTTGTGGGGCGACAGCCAGTTGGAGTCCCCGCGGTAGTTCGTCGAGTACCAGATGCCCACGTTGCACACTGTGCCGTTCTGGGCGGAAGCGGCGTTGTTGCGGACCTTCTGGCCGTAGCCGGCCCCGCTGCCGCCGAACCTCTTTGTTCCCAGGTCGCCGACCTTGAGCAACGTCGTCCGGTACGCGGCGTTCTTGGCGTTGGGGGAGTAGTACAGGCAGAGGTCGTAACGGCTCCTGACGTCGCAGTCGGACCTGCTGTTCCAGCTGGAGATGTTCGCGCTGCGGGCCTCCGCGTGTCCGGCCAGGGCGCCCAGCGCCAGCGCCGCCGTGGCCATGAGCACTCCGGCACGGGCCGGCGTCCGCTTGATGATCGTCATGTTCGTTCTCTCCCGGTGTCTGTGTGACCACAACAGGTGCGGTGCGGCCCCCGAAGCCCCCCGGCCAGGCGGAAGACGGATTCCGTCAGCCGCGATCAGGAGACGTGGAGGGCGTGGGGCCGCCCGGTGCTGCCGCCGTGCAGGCCGGCCAGCACCTGCAACCGGTCTAGTACGTCATCGTTGTCCGGTGCCGGTGAGCGGGCACCGGACAACAGCGGCCGGACAACGACGGCTCAAACACGCAGGTCAGGAGAGTGGGCCCGGTGCGCTGCCACTGCAGGGCACGTCATGGGCAGGGCTGGTCCAGTGACGGTTCGGGCATGTACCGGTGCCACTGCCGTGCGGTGACGGCGCCGGTCGAGGCGCACAGGTGGCGGATCGCCTGGCTGACGTCGAGGTTCCACAGCCGCACGGTGTGGTCGTCGCTCGCGCTCGCCAGAGTGTGGCCGTCAGGGCTGAACGCCACGTCGTCGATCGGCCCGGTGTGGCCGACGAGGGCGGTGCCCAGCTGGGACGGGTGCTCCGGATCGGTGACGTTCCACAGGACGACGGTGTGGTCGTCGCTGCTGCTGGCCAGAGTGTGGCCGTCCGGGCTGAAGGCGACCCCGTACACGAAGCTTGTGTGGCCGAGCAGGGGCTCGGCCAGGGCTAGCGGCCGTGCGAGGTCGGTGACGTTCCACAGCCGTACCGTGTGGTCGACGTTGGCGGTGGCCAGGGTCCGGCCGTCGGGGCTGAACGACACGCCGTACGCACCGCCGCTTCGGGCGGCGAGCGGCCGGCCCAGCGGGACAGGCCGGTAAGGGCGGGTCACGTCCCACAAGCGGGTGGTGTCGTCCGCGGAGGCCGTGGCCAGCACGTGCCCCTGCGGGCTGAATGCCAGAGCAGTGACCGCTCCGGTGTGCGCGGTGAGCGGCTCACCGATGCCGGTCGCGTGCGCCGGCCGGGAGACGTCCCACAGACGGACCTGCTGATCGCTCATGCCCGCGCTCGCCAGCGTCCGGCCGTCCGGGCTGAAGGCGACCGAGCTGATCTCGCCCCGGTGGCCGGTGAGCGGACTGCCCAGAAGCTTGGCGCGCGCGGGATCGCGCACGTCCCACAGCCGGATGGTGCCGTCCCGGCTGGCGCTGGCCAGGATTCCCCCGGTGGGGCTGAACGCCAGTTTCCGCACGGCGTTGCGGTGGCCGGTGAGAGGCCGGCCGAGGGGCGTGGGCCGCAACGGGTCGGTGACGTCCCACAATCGGACGGTACTGTCGGTGCTGCCGCTGGCCATGATGTGCCGCACCGGGCTGAACGCCACGGTGTTGACGTAACTCGGGTCCGGGATGACGGTGTCCGGGAGCTTCCAGAGCCTGACGGTGTGGTCGGCGCCGGCCGAGGCGAGGCTGTGCCCGTCCGGGCTGAACGCCAGCCAGTAGACGTATTCGGTGTGACCGGTGAGGGGTTGCCCGAGCGGGACGGGTGCGGAGGGGTCCGTGACGTTCCACAGGCGGACGGTGTGATCGGCTCCGGCGGTGGCCATGACCCGTCCGTCCGGGCTGAAGGCGACCGCGTAGACCGTGTCGTCGTGTGCGGCCAGGGGTTTTCCGAGCGGGACGGGTGCGGCCGGGTCGGCGACGTTCCACAGGTGGACGGTGCGGTCGTTGCCCGCGCCTGCCAGGAGACGGCCGTCGGGGCTGAAGGCGACGGAGTACACGGTGTCCCGGAAGCCGGTGAGCCGCCCCAGACGCTGCGGCTTGGCCGGGTCGGTGACGTTCCACAGCCGAATGGTGTGATCGTGACCGGCGCTGGCGAGCGTGTGCCCGTCGGGGCTGAACGTGGCCGAGGCGACGGCACCGTGGTCGTGTCCCCTGAGGGGGCGTCCGAGCCGCCGCGGGTGCGCCGGGTCCGCGACGTTCCACAGCCGGACCGTACCGTCGTCGCTCGCGCTGGCCAGGGTGTGTCCGTCCCGGCTGAAGGCTACGGAGAAGACGTAGCTGCTGTGACCGGTCAGCGGCTGCCCCCAGACAGCGGGGTGTGCGGGGTGGGTGACGTTCCACAGCCGCACCGTGTGGTCGCGTCCCGCGGACGCCAGGGTGCGGCCGTCGGGGCTGAAGGCGAGCCAGTAGACCCACTTGCTGTGACTGTCGACGGGCCGGCCGACCGGCACCGGGTCGGTCGGGTCCGCGACGTTCCACAGCCGGATCCGCCCGTCCGAGCCCCCCGCAGCGAGGGTGCGGTGGTCGGGGCTGAACGCGACCGCGAACACGGTGCCGCTTCCGGCGGTCAGGAGCCTGGACACCGGGGCGCCGGCGGCGCTGATCAGGTCGGTCTGCAGCTCGGGCCGCGGACGGATGCGGTAGGCGCCGATGTCCAGTTGGGCGGCGAGCGAGGGGTCGGTCTGCCGTAACTGGCTGGCCTCGGTCTGTATCTCCCCGGCGATGGCGTTGTTGCGTTCGGCCTGGGCGGTCGCGCTCTTCTTGAACGCTACTCCGGCGGCCACGGACGCGACGAGGGCCAACACGCACACGGCGGTGATTCCGGCGCGGCGCAGACGTGCCGCGCGGCCCGCGTGCCGGACGGACGCGGCGAGGAACTCCTCCCCCCGGGGGCCGGTGGCC
>LRTP01000472.1 GCA_001550305.1 Streptomyces diastatochromogenes | reverse complement strand
GGCTCGCGGGGCTCGGCGCGTACGTCACCGAGGCCGACCCCGATCTCACCGACCCCGTGGAGGCCTTCCACGTCCTGTGGTTCGGCGGTGCGGCCCGGGTGGCCCAGCGGCTCGGGCCGCGGCAGCGGGAGTCGCTGGACCCGGGGCTGCGGGAGATCTGCGCGCGGGGCGCCCGGTTCAGCGCGCTGGACTACCTGGCCGCGGTGGACGTCCGGATGGAGCTCGGGCGGCGGATGGAGCGCTTCCACGAGTCGTACGACGTGCTGGTGACGCCGACCCTGCCGCTGACGGCGTTCGCGGCGGGGGTGGAGGTGCCGCCGGGCTCCGGCCACCGCCGCTGGACGGGGTGGACCCCGTTCACGTACCCCTTCAACATGACCCAGCAGCCCGCCGCGAGCGTCCCGGTCGGCACGGACGGCGACGGCCTCCCGGTCGGCCTGCAGATCGTCGCCGCCCGCCATCGCGACGACCTCGTCCTGCGCACGGCACACGCCCTCTACGAGACGGGCGCCGCGGGGGTGGCTCCGCCGCCGGGGTTCTAGGGACGCCCCGACGCCCTACGCCCTACGGAAGCTGAGCGTCTCGCCCTGGGCGCCCGAGCGCCAGAGGTCGTTGCAGGCCTCGGCCATCGCCTCCAGGCCCTCGGTCACCTGGCCCCAGACGATGCCCGGGACCCAGCCGACGTCCCCGTTGAGCAGCAGGTTGTTGCGTTCGTAGAAGAGGGCGAGGTCGACGACCGTGGTGCCGGGGCGTACGTCGGTGTCGTAGCCGTAGGCCTTCGTACCCAGTTCCGTGCCCGCGAAGGCGAAATAACAGAGGTCTCCGGGAATGGGGGTAACTGTCGGATTTTCCAGTGGTGGCTCCGATTTCGCGAAAGGCGGGAAAAGGGCGTAGATCTCATTGCGTGCGTACTTCGCGTGGTAGACGTCGCCGCCCAGGGGTAGCGCGTCCCACACTGCCGCGCAGGTGACCGGCGCCCGGTCGTCGAGCAGTTTCGCGGTGCAGTGGATTCCGCGCTTGACCAGCGAGACCTCGATGAATCGATCAGCCATGCATTCCATGGTCTCCCCGGAGTCAAGGGCGCCTCGACGTCACTCGACGTCGTACGGGGCCGAAATCGATCCGAATACTTCGCATGCTCTCGGGTAGCCGCGCGGCCATGGCTCCACCACTCAGGAATGACGGGAATGACGGGACCGACGCGGAGAAACGAAGTCCGAGTCGGCGGTCGCTGCTCGCGGGTGTCTCCGCGCTCGGTGCCGTCGGCGCGTTGGGCGCCGCCGGCTGCACCCGGGTCGCCACCGCGTCCGACAACGGCGGTGATCTCCTCGACCGGCTCAAGGCGCAGGGCGTCGTACGGCTGGGCATAGCCGGTGAGATCCCGTTCGGCTACATCGACAAGAACGGTGAACTGACCGGCGAGGCACCCGAACTCGCCAAGGTGATCTTCAAGCGGCTGGGCGTCGACCGGGTGCAACCCGTGCCGACCGAGTTCGGCTCGCTCATTCCCGGGCTCAACTCGCAGCAGTTCGACGTCGTGTCCGCGGGGATGTACATCAACCCGGAACGCTGTCAGCAGGTCGTCTTCGCCGACCCGGACTACCAGATGCTGGACGCCTTCATCGTGCGCAAGGGCAATCCGAAGGGCCTGCACGACTACAAGGACGTCGTGGCGAAGAAGGCCAGGTTCGCGACCGGCACCGGGTACGCCGAGATCCAGTACGCCGTCGAGGCCGGGTACAAGGAGAGCGACATCCTGATCGTGCCGGATCAGGTCGCCGGGCTGAACGCGGTCGAGGCGGGCCGTGTCGACGTCTTCGCCGGGACCGCGCTGACCACGCGCGAGGTGGCGAAGAAGTCCAGCAAGGCCGAGAGCACGAAGCCCTTCACACCTCTGGTGAAGGGCAAGCCGCACGTCGACGGCGGCGGCTTCGCGTTCCGTTCCGCCGAGACGCGGCTGCGCGACGCCTTCAACGTGGAACTGAAGAAGCTGAAGGCCAGCGGGGAGTTGTTCCGCATTCTGCGGCCCTTCGGGTTCACCCGGGCCGAGATGACCGACATGACCGCGAAGGAGCTCTGCCGCGGATGACCTCGGGACTCTGGGAACTCGTACTCAAAGGTGTCTGGGTCACCGTCCAGTTGCTGTTCCTCAGCTCGCTGGTGGCCGGGGCCGTCTCGTTCGCCGTCGGTGTCGCGCGCACCTCGCGGCGGTGGATCGTCCGCTTCCTCGCGGGCCTCTACACCGAGGTGTTCCGCGGCACCTCCGCCCTGATCATGATCTTCTGGGTGTACTTCGTGCTGCCGCTCGCCTTCGGCTGGCAGCTCGTCCCGATGTGGGCGGGCACGCTGGCGCTGGGGCTGACCTACGGGGCGTACGGCAGTGAGATCGTGCGCGGCGCCCTGAACGCCGTCGACCCCGCCCAGCGCGAGGGCGGCATCGCGCTCAGCTTCACGCCCTGGCAGCGGATGCGGCTGATCCTGCTGCCGCAGGCGGTGCCCGAGATGATCCCCTCCTTCTGCAACCTGCTGGTCGAACTGCTCAAGGGCACGGCCCTGGTGTCGATCATGGGCATGGGCGATCTGACGTTCAGCGGCAACCTCGTGCGGCTCGCGCTCCAGGAGAGCGCGGAGATCTACGCGTACGTCCTGCTGATCTACTTCGCGATCGCCTTCGTGATCACCCGGCTGATGCGGGCGCTGGAGCGGCGGCTGAAGGCCGGGATCGGCAAGGCGCCGCAGCCCGCCAGGACCACACCGCGGCGCGCGGAAGCCACCGGCGTCGGTGCGACGGGAGGTGCCGCATGAACTGGGACTGGGGCGCGGTGCGCGACTTCATGCCGCACTTCTGGGACGGACTGCTGGTCACCCTGCAGGCGCTGGCCCTCGGCTCGGTGATCTCCTTCGCCCTGGGCCTGGTGTGGGCGCTGCTGATGCGCACGCCGACCCGCTGGGTGCGCTGGCCGGTCGGGGTCGTCACGGAGTTCATCCGCAACACCCCGCTGCTGGTGCAGCTGTTCTTCCTCTTCTACGTGCTGCCCGAGTGGAACATCACGTTCTCCGCGCTGACCACCGGTGTCGTCGCGATCGGGCTGCACTACTCGACGTACACGATGCAGGTCTACCGGGCCGGCATCGAGGGCGTGCCGGCCGGCCAGTGGGAAGCGGCCACGGCGCTCAACCTGCCGCTGCGGCGCACCTGGACCGCGGTGATCCTGCCGCAGGCGATCCGCCGGGTGGTGCCCGCGCTCGGCAACTACGTCATCTCGATGCTCAAGGACACCCCGATGCTGATGGCGATCACCGTGCTGGAGATGCTCGGTGAGGCGCGGCTGTACTCGCAGGAGCACTTCCAGTTCACCGAGCCGCTCACGGTCATCGGCGTGGCCTTCATCCTCATTTCCTATCCGGCTTCCCTCCTTCTGCGAGCCCTGGAGCGACGTCTTGTCCGCTGACATCCCCCTCGACACGTCCACGACCCCTGCCGATACGAACCCCGCGGAAAGGGCCGACCACACGGCCAATCCGCCGGTGGACGGCGGCGAGCTGATCCGTTTCGACAAGGTCACCAAGCGCTTCGGGGACAACACCGTCCTCGACGGCCTCGACTTCCGGGTCGACTCCGGCAAGCACGTCACGCTGATCGGCCCGTCCGGCTCCGGCAAGACGACGATCCTGCGGCTGCTGATGACCCTGGCCAAGCCCGACGAGGGCACGATCACGGTCGCCGGCGAGCGGCTCCACCCGGCCCCCGAGAAGCAGATCCGGGAGGTCCGCAAGAAGATCGGGATGGTCTTCCAGCAGTTCAACCTCTTCCCGAACATGAAGGTGATCCGCAACATCACCGAGGCACCGGTCACCGTCCTGGGGCTGTCCGGGGACGAGGCCGAGGCACGGGCCCGGGAGCTGCTGGAGATGGTGGGCCTCGCGGACAAGTGCGACGCCTACCCGAGTCAGTTGTCCGGCGGACAGCAGCAGCGGGTGGCGATCGCACGAGCGCTCGCGATGCGGCCCCAGGTGCTGCTTCTGGACGAGGTGACGTCCGCGCTCGACCCCGAGCTGGTCACGGGCGTCCTCGACGTCCTCCGTGACATCGCCCACACCACCGACATCACCATGCTCTGTGTGACCCATGAGATGAATTTCGCCCGCGACATCTCGGACCAGGTGCTGATGTTCGATTCCGGCCATGTCATCGAGTCCGGTTCGCCCGACCGGATCTTCACCGATCCGGAGCACGAAAGGACCCGGGAATTCCTCAGCGCGATCCTGTGACTACAAAAAGTGAACGCGACAAGGTGCGAGGTCCGGACCACGTGGCATGCCCACTGAGCCATGACCTCGGCATATGCCAGAGTGTCGCACTCCTGTTGAGCGAACCGGAGCGCGCCGACTTTCTCGCCAACAGCCCCTCCCCACCGAGCGTTTGACAGTTATCGTGGAGGAGCTCAGCTGTCCGGATCGATGGCCCAAAAAGCGCAGGGGGAAACCGTGGCGCTGATGAACGAGCCGACCGCGCCGTACCACTCGGCCCAGGACGCCCTGCGCGTCCTGGAGACGGTGGCCCGGCACTCCGGCGGTGTCACCGATGTCGAGCTGGCCCGCCAGACGGGCCTCGGCACGGAGCGCCTGACCGCGCTGCTGCGGATGCTGCGCCGGGAGGGGTATGTCGAGCAGGTCGTCGACGGCGCGTACGTCGCCGGTGCCGCCCTCGGCCGGCTGGGCTCCGCCCACGGCCGCGACCAGGCACTGCGCGAGAAACTCCAGCAGACCATCGACCGGCTGCGCGACTCGGTCGGCGCCGCGATCTACATCAGCCGCTACATCGACGGCGAGGTGCACGTCACCCAGTGCGCCGAGGGTCCCGCGACCCCCGCGGTCAACGAATGGGTGGACTTCCGCTCCTCGGCCCACGCCAGCGCGGTCGGCAAGAGCCTTCTCGGTCAGCTCGACCTGAACGCCCGGCGCGACCACCTCTCCCGCCACAAGATGGCCCGCCTCACCTCGCGGACCATCACCAACGAGCGGCTGCTGCTGTCCCGGCTCGACGCCCAGCCGGCCACGGTGCCGGTGCTCGACCTCCAGGAGTACGCGATCGGCACGGTCTGCGCGGCCGTCCCCATCACCGCGGGCTCCTCGGTCGGCTGCCTCGCCCTCTCCCTCCCGGTCGAACACGCCCACCGCCTGCGCCGCGCCGCGGACACACTCAACCGCGGCGCCACCCCCGTCCTGCTCTCCCTGGCCATCTAGGGCCTGTCCGGCGGACAGGCCCAAGGACCCGCTCTTTTGGATCAGGCCCTGGGTGGTCGGAAGCACCCGTCCGGACCAGGTAGTATTTCTTTTGTCGCCGACCGCGGAAGCGGGAGGCGAGAGTCATGCGCCGCTAGCTCAGTTGGTTAGAGCAGCTGACTCTTAATCAGCGGGTCCGGGGTTCGAGTCCCTGGCGGCGCACATGAGAAGGCCCTTCACCACGGTGAGGGGCCTTCATTCGTCCGCCATGGCCAGCGACAGGGCGTGGACCGTCGGATGCGTGTAGAGCAGCCGCATGGACAGCGCGGGCAGCCCGCGCTCGCGCAGGGCGGTGCCGACACGGATCGCGTAGAGCGAGTTCCCGCCCAGCTCGAAGAAGTTGTCGTCCGGGCCGACGGGGACACCGAGGATCTCCTCCCACACCCCTGTGAGGGCCGTCACCAGGTCTCCGGTGGGCGCGGGCACCGATACGGGCTTCCCCGGCGCCGGCAGACGGTCGCGGTCCAGCTTGCCGTTCGGGGTCAGCGGCAGCGCGGGGACGGCGGTGACGGTCGTCGGCAGCATGTGGTCGGGCAGCAGCCGCGCCGCCCGACGGCGTACGTCGCCGGTGTCCCCGTCGGCCACGACATACGCGTCGATCCGCACCCCCGCCGCGTCCTCGAAGGCGTCCCCGCTCAGCACCACCGCCGCCGCCGTGACCACCGGGTCCTCCAGCAGCACCGCCCGGATCTCGTCCGGTTCGATCCGGTATCCGCGCACCTTCACCTGACTGTCGATCCGCCCCAGGTGCTCCAGTGCACCGTCGGCGCGCAGCCGCCCCAGGTCACCGCTGCGGTACCACCGGCCGGGGCCGTACGGATCGTTCACGAACCGCTCGGCCGTCAGCTCGGGCCGCCCCAGGTATCCGAGGGCGAGTCCGGCCCCGCCCACCCAGATCTCCCCCGCCGCGCCCGTCGGCAGCGGGCGCCCCCGCTCGTCGCGCACCGACACCGACCAGCCGGGCAGCGGGCGGCCCACCGAGCGGGAGGCGGCCAGGGCCTCGCGCCGGGTGACGGTCGCCGCGGTGACGTGGACCGTGGTCTCCGTGATCCCGTACATGTTGACCAGGCGGCAGCGGTCCTCCGGGTGGCGGTCGAACCAGCCGAGCAGCGGCCGGGTGTCCAGCGCCTCCCCGCCCAGTACCACCAGCCGCACCGACAGCCCTTCCTTCGCGCTCCGGTCCACCGCCCGCAACTGCCCGAAGGCCGACGGGGTCTGGCTGAGGACGGTCACCGACTCCCGTACCAGCAGCGCGTGGAAGTCCTCGGGCGAGCGCGCCACCCAGTGGTCCACGACCACCAGCCGGGCGCCGGTCAGCAGGGCGCCCCAGATCTCCCACACCGAGAAGTCGAAGGCGGCGGAGTGGAAGAACGTCCAGGTGTCGGCGGCGGTGAGGGCGAAGTCCTCGCGGGTGGCGTCGAGGAGGGCGAGGACATTGGCGTGGGGGACGACGACCCCCTTGGGACGGCCGGTCGAACCGGAGGTGTGGATGACGTAGGCGGGATCCCCCGGCGTGAGGTTCCGCGGGGGGAGGTTCCGCGGCCGGTCGGTCCGCGCGGCGCCCAGATAGGGCGCGGTGTCCCGGACGACCAGCCGTACGCCCGCGTCGCGCGCCGTGCGGTCGAGGCGCTCCTCGGGGTGCGCCGGATCCATCGGTACGTACGCCGCGCCCGTCTTGAGCACCGCGAGCATCGTCGCCACCAGGTCGGCGCCCCGCTCCAGCCGGATGCCGACCCGGTCACCGGGGCGGACCCCGGCGGCGCGCAGTCCCGCGGCCAGCCGCTCGGCGCGCTCGCGCAGTGCCCCGTACGTCGTCGTGATGCCGTCGTGGGTGAGGGCGGGGGCGTCGGGATGGCGGTCGGCGCGGGCGTCGAAGGCGGTGTCGATACGGGAGGGAACAGCGGACCCGCGTATGCCGGCGGGCGGCGGGAGCGGGCGCTCCGCCTCTTCGCGGGGGATCAGTTCGATCTCCGCGAGGGGGCGGTGGCCCAGCTGACCGTGCACGTGGGTGAGGTGGCGGACGAAGGCCCGGGCGGAGGCTTCGTCGATGTGCCGGAGCTGGTGGTGCAGCTCGACGGTGGTCCCGCGCGGGACGAGGGTCAGGGGGAAGGGGGCCGACTGGAACGGGAGTCGGTGACTGAAGGCGGGGTCCACCGGGCCCACCTCGTCGAGGACCGTGGCGTACGCGGGGAGTCCGTCCCCCGGGTCGCGGTGCTCGTAGCGTGCGAGGACCAGGGCCGCGCCGGGGGCCCCGGCCGGTACCGGGACGGTGACCACGCCCGTCCGGTCACCGGCCCCCTCCTCGCCCGTCGCCCAGTCGATACGGGGCCTGTGCGGGCCTTTCGGGGGCTCGTCGCGGCCGAGGGGTGCGGTCACTTCGGTGGCCGGGCGATGGCCGAGCAGGACGTGGGCGATGTCCTGGAGCACGCTCGGGGTCAGCAGCGCGTGGTGCGCCACCAGCACCAGATGGGCGCCCCCGTCCTCGTACCGCAACAAGACCGCGCGGAACGCGGGGCCCCACTCGGTGACGGGCCGGTGCAGTTCGGCCCGCAGACGGTGTTCGGCGAACCGCGCGGGCACCTGGTCGCGCCACAACACCGGCCAGCGGTCCGGGAGTTCGGGCCACCAGCCGCGTACGGCCGCGTCCAGGGCCGGCCCGGGATCGGCGGACGCAGGAACGCGGAGGGCGAGGGCGTGACACGTCACGTTCAAGTCTCCAACCGTGGGCAAGGGTGCCGGACAGGGCCTAGCGGGCCGAGAAGCCTCCGTCGACCGTGAGGACGGTGCCGGTCACCTGGCGGGACTCGTCGGAGGCGAGCCAGAGGGCGGCGGTGGCGACGTCGTCCGGTTCGACGAGGGCGTTCATGGGCTGGGCCTGGACGAAGGTCTGCTCGTGCTCGGCGACCGACACGTCCAGGGCGCGGGCGATCTCGGCGAGCATCCGGCCCTCCACACGGGGGTCGTCGCGGACCGAGCCGGGGCAGATGGCGTTGACGCGGACCCGGCGGGGCGCGTAGTCGAGGGCGACCGCCTTGGTCAGGCCGATCAGGCCGTGCTTGGCGGCGACGTACCCGGCGAAGTGGCGGTAGCCGACCAGACCGGCCGTGGAGGCGATGTTGATGATCGAGCCGGCGCCCCGCGCGGTCATCAGGGCGCCCGCCGCGCGGATCGTGCGCCAGGCCCCGGAGAGGTCCACGTCCAGCATCAGCTGCCACTCGTGCTCCTCGATCTCGTGGGCGGCCCGGCCGGAGGGCGCGGCGATCCCGGCGTTGTTCACGAGGACGTCGAGCCGTCCGAAGCGGGCCGTCGTCTCCTTCACCGCCGTCTCCACCGCGGCCAGGTCCCGTACGTCGACCCGGGCCGTACGGACGGCGGCGCCCGTCTCCCGGCAGAGCTCCGCCGTGTGCGCCAACTGGCTCTCGGAGCCCAGCGGATACGGCACACCCGGGAGGTCCGCCGCGATGTCCACGAGCATCAGATCGGCGCCCTCGCGGGCGAACGCGACGGCGGTCGCCCGGCCGATGCCACGGGCCGCCCCGGTGACGAGGGCGACCTTGCCCGAGAGCCTCGGGCCCCCCGGGCTCACCGCGTGCGTCCGGCGCGGAGTTCGGCTCCGATCAGGCGCAGGAGGGCGCCCGGGTTCTCCGTCAGGTACATGTGGCCGCCGTCCAGCTCCGCCGTGGTGAGCTTCCCGGTGGTGGCGCGGGACCACTCGGCGGCCTCGGCCGTGCTCACCAGCTCGTCGTCGCGGCCGCGCAGGGCGAGGACCGGGGCGGCGAGCGGGCGGTCGGAGGCGGGCCGGTACGTCTCGTGCATCCGTACGTCGGCCCGCAGCAGCGGGAGCAGCAGCTCGCGCATCTCCGGGTACTCAAGGGCCGGGTGCGCGTACCCCGCGAAGGTGCGCACCCGGGCCAGGAACTCCGCGTCGGGCAGACCGCTCGCCCGGTCCGCGCGGCCGGTCCACGGGCCCGGCGCGCCGCTGACTACGAGGGCGTCGAGGCGGACGCC
>LRTP01000471.1 GCA_001550305.1 Streptomyces diastatochromogenes | reverse complement strand
GTCACCGGCAGCGGGCCGTCCGCCCGGACGGGGCCGGGCACGGCGTGCAACCGGTGGAGACCGGCGTACGCACCGCCGCGCGCGAGCAGGTCGTCGTGGGTCCCGGTCTCCAGGACCCGCCCGTGGTCGAGGACGACGATCCGCGTGGCGTCGCGGACGGTGAGGAGGTTGTGCGAGATGACGACGGTGGTCCGCCCGGCCATCAGGCGGCGCAGCGGGTCCATGACGCGCAGGCCCGACCGGGCGTCCAGGCCGGTGGTCGGTTCGTCCAGCAGCAGCACGGGCGCGTCCCTGATCATCGCGCGGGCGATCGCGAGGCGCTGGCGCTGTCCGCCGGACAGCGTCCGGCCGCGCTGGCCGACCATGGTGTCGTAGCCGTCGGGCAGCAGCCGGATGAAGTCGTGGGCGTCGGCCGCGCGGGCCGCCGCGACGATCTCCGCGTCCGTCGCGCCGGGCCGGCCGTAGGCGATGTTCTCCCGCACCGTGCCGTGGAAGACCAGCGTCTCCTGCAGGACCACCGCGAGGCTCTCCCGCACGTCGGACAGGGCCAGTTCCGGCAGGTCGGTCCCGTCGAGCCGGACCGCGCCCCGGTCGGGGTCGTAGAACCGCAACAGCAGCTTGGCGGCGGTGGACTTGCCGGCGCCGCTCGCGCCCACCAGCGCCAGGGTCTCGCCGGGGGAGACGTGGAACGACACCTCGGACAGCGCCAGGGCCGGCGTACCGGGGTAGCGGAAGGACACGCTCTCGAACTCGACCTCACCGCGGGCCCGGCCGATCCGACGGGCGTCGGCGGACTCGACGACCTGGGGACGCTGGTCCAGCAACTCGATGATCCGTTCCGCGGAGGCCGAGGCGGCGTAGAAGGTGTTGCCGAGGCGGGACAGATCGCGGATCGGGCTGTAGAGCTTGCCGATCAGGGCCAGGAAGACCAACAGTCCGCCCAGCGTGAGCTGGCCCTGCGCCAGCTTCCAGGTGCCCAGGCCCATGACGGCGAGACCACCGGACACCTCGATGAGCTCGACCACCGGCCGGTAGACGGCACGGATGCGTGCCGTGGTCATCGAGGCCTGGAACCTGCCGACGTTCTCGCGCTCGAAGCGGCGCTCCTCCCAGCCCTGCCGGTTGTACGCCTGGACCAGGGCCACGTTCCCCAGCGACTCCTCGGCGACGGCGCTCAGGGAGCCACTGCGGCGCCTGCGCTCCCGGGACGCCTCCCTGACCAGCCGGGAGAAGTGCCGGGCGGCGCGCCAGAACAGCGGCACGATGACGAGTGAGAGGATCGTCAGGTCCCAGCGCAGGTAGAACAGCAGCCCGAGGAAGACGCCCAGCCGGATCACGTGATAGATGCCGTCCGCCACCCCGGAGAGCAGGAACGTCTCGACGGCGTCGACGTCACCCGTGACGCGCGACAGTACGTCCCCGAGCCGCCGCCGCTCGAAGAACCCGAGCGAGAGCTGCTGGACATGCCGGAACACGTCGGCGCGCAGCGTCAGCAGGAAGCGTTCGCCGACCCACGTGGCCGTCATGTCGTCGGCGAACCCCAGGACGCCGGAGGCGACGACCAGCCCCAGGTAGGTCGGTGCGATCCAGAGGAACGGTCGTAGGTCCCGCGGGACGAGCACGTCGTCGACCACGACCTTGAACAGCAACAGTTCGACCGCGTCGACCAGGGGACCGGCGAGACTGAACAGCACGAGCGGCACGAGCCAGTGCCGTCGGCCGCGGGTGTAGGGCCAGAAACGGCGGAACACCTCGCGCGGTGGCACCGGCGGCGCGGCCGTCACCAGGGGCGCGGACTCCTCGCCCACCAACAGCAGCCGCTTCAGAACATGGCTCGGGACACGCTTCATCGCATGCGTCCGTCATCCGTCTGTCGTCCGTCATCCGTTCGTCGACCGTCGCTCGGACGACGAAGCGGACCGGCTCCGGTCGGTCCTCCGGACGCCGGTCCGCTCCCGCTTTCACTAGTCGTGACCGGACCGGTGGTCCTCGAAGTCGGAGTGACGGCCTTCGTGCCTGTTCATCGAGTGCTCGTCGTGACCCGAGTGGTCGTTCCTCCCGTGGTCGTGGTCGTGGCCGTGGTCGTGGCCGTGGTCGTGGTCACCGTGTCTGGCAGGAAAGAGATCACTGAAGATGGCCATGGCATTCCTCCCACTGGGGTGTGCCTTGTATCAGATACGGTCCCGGGTGTCGTTGAGATGGCGTTTTGACGTAAATAGTTGGTTTTGTTCTATTTGTTTTTCCGCGTCAGCACGTCGGTCGCGGCGTCGGCGTAGCGGCGGGCCAAGTGCGCGAAGGCGTCCTTGAGTTCGGTCGGCCCGACGACCTCGATGTCGGCGTCGAACCTGCCGAGGGTGGCCGCCAGGCCGGGCCACGACCACGAGCCGAGGACGAGGCGGCAGCGGTCCGCGCCGAGTTCCTCGACGATTCCCTCGCGGGTGTGGCGCAGGACGACGGCGGCGGGGAGGTCGAGGATCACCTCGCCTCGGCAGGGCCAGCCGTCGGAGCCGTCCGAGCCGCCGGGGCCGTCCGAGCCCTGGAACCTGCTGGTCACGAAGGCGGCCACGTTCCCGCCGGGCAGTTCTCGCGGAGTGAAACGGGGGCCCGTGGGGGTGCGCGGGCTCATCCGGTCGGCACGGAAGGTGCGCCAGTCCTCGCGGTCGAGGTCCCAGGCGACGAGGTACCAGCGTCCGCCCCAGGTGACGAGGTGGTGGGGCTGCACCCGGCGCGGCGGAGCCCCGGCGGGGTCGCGGTCGCCGGTGCCCGCTGGGGACGCGGAGGTGTAGTCGAAGCGCAGGACTTCGCGGGCGTGGACGGCGTCGCCGAGCGTCATGAGCACGCTGCTGTCGACCTGTGGGTGCGGCCGGGCCACGGGCCGCTCGACGGCGGTGACCTGGAGGGTTTCGACACGGCGGCGCAGTCGCGCGGGCATGACCTGGCGGACGGTGTTCAGCGCGCGCGCCGCGGCCTCCTCGATACCGGCACCGGTGGTGGTGGCGATCTGGAGCGCGACGGCGAGGGCCACGGCCTGGTCGTCGTCGAACAGCAACGGGGGCAGTTGGGTGCCTGCGTCCAGTCGGTACCCGCCGTCCGGGCCCTTGGTGGCCACGATGGGGTAGCCGAGCTCGCGCAGGCGGTCGACGTCGCGTCGCACGGTGCGCGGGCTGACGTCCAAGCGGTCGGCCAGCAGCGCCCCCGGCCAGTCCCTGCGCGCCTGGAGCAGCGAGAGCAGCGAGAGCAGCCGCGCTGAGGTCTTCTGCATGACTTCCATGGTGCCCCGAGAAGCGGACACAACCTGACCGCTTCTCCTGCGACTGTTCTTCCGTGCCGGACAACAGCAACGAACAGCCAGCCAACAGCGACGAAGAGAAGGCCCCGATCACCGTGACCGCCACCACCACGCCCTCTACGCCCCCCACGCCCCCCGCGCTCGACGACGAGCGGGCCGACCTGCTCGCCCAGCTCGCGACCGCGCGAGCCGCCCTGACCAACACGACGCGCGGGCTCAGCGACGAACAGGCCGGCGAGCACCCGACGGTCAGCGCGCTGTGCCTGGGCGGGCTGATCAAGCACGTCGCGTCCATCGAGGAGGGATGGATGCGCTTCGCGGTCGACGGCCCGTCGGCGATGCGCTACGACCTGCCCGACGGTGTCACCTGGGCCGACCTCACGGCCGGCACCGCACGCGAGTTCCCGCAGTGGGCGATCGACCACCAGAGCGACTTCCGGATGCTCCCCGGCGAGACGCTGGCCGGGATCGTCGAGCGCTACGAGCAGGTCGCCGCCCGGAGCGAGAAGGTCATCGCCTCCCTGCCCGACCTGTCCACGACGCACCCGCTGCCGGAGGCGCCCTGGCACGAGCCTGGAGCGGTCCGCAGCGTGCGCCGGGTGCTGATGCACGTCATCGCCGAGACCGCCCAGCACGCCGGGCACGCGGACATCCTGCGCGAGACGCTCGACGGGCAGACGTCGACCTGACCGGTGACGGACCTCGACCGGGCGGCGGCTGCCCGCCGGTCGCCGCCCGGTCCCGACCGCGTGACCCGCACGGAATCGATCAAGACCTGTACGGAACCGAAGGGAACGGCGAGACCGTGAAGATGTGCGAACCGGGGCGGACCGGCATCGGCGTGACGCGATGACCGTTCTCGACACCCGGGCCCTCAACCGCGCGACACTCGCCCGACAACTGCTGCTCGATCACGCCGACCTACCGGTCCTCGACGCCGTCGCGCACCTGTGCGGTCTCCAGGCACAGGAACCGCAGGAACCGTACGTCGGACTCTGGTCCCGGCTGCGGGCGTTCGACCCGGCGGGTCTCTCGGACCTGCTGACCGGGCGGAGTGTGGTGCGGACCCATCTCATGCGCCGCACCGTCCACCTCCTCACCGCCGACGATGCTCTGGCCTGGCGGTCCCGCCACGACGCCATGCTGCGCCAACGGGTGCTCGGCACCTACCGCCGCGAGCTGGACGGGATCGACCTGGACGAGCTCGCGGCGGCGGGCCGGGCGGTGATGGCCGACGACGAGCCCCGCTCGATGACCGAGCTCGCGCGGGCGCTCGTCGAGCGCTGGCCGGCACCGGGACCGCGGGCCCTGGGGGAGATGCTGATCGCCGCCCTCGTGCCGATGGCACAGCTGCCGCCGCGCGGGCTGTGGCGCACGAAGGCGGGGGTGCGCAACGTGCCGCTCTCGTCCTGGCTGGGCCGGGAGGTCGACCCGCCGACCGAGGACCGCTCCGATCCCGTGGGCCAGGCGCTGGTACGGCGCTATCTGGCCGCGTTCGGCCCCGCCGCCTCGGCCGACCTGCGCGCCTGGTGCGGCCTCGCCGGACTGCCGGCCGCGGTGTCCGCGATACGCGAGGAGCTGGTCACCTTCCGCGACGAGCGAGGCCGGGAACTGCTGGACCTCCCCGGAATGCCGCGCCCCGACCCCGACACGCCCGCCCCGGTCCGGTTCCTGCCGGCGTTCGACAACGCGCTCCTCGGCTACCACGACCGCGGCCGGATCGTCGACGACGCCCACCGCGGGCTGTCGGTCGCGGGCGCCCGCGTCGTCCTCGTCGACGGCCGGGTCGCCGCGACCTGGAACGTCGAGGCAGGCACCGTGAACGTCACGCCACTGCGCCGCTTCTCGTCGGCCGAGCGCACCGCCGTCGCCGAACAGGGGCGGGAACTGGCGTCGTTCCTCTCCGACAGCGAGAGCCGTCGCGTACGGGTTGCGGCGGCTCCCGGCTGACAGGCACGCCCGGTTACCGCACGGCGTCGAGCGCGGCTGCCAGCCTGGACACGACCTCCAGGTCCGGCATGCCGCGCAAGGAAGCGACGACCTGCCGGCTCGCGAACTCGCGCTGCGCGGCGGTCACGGTCTGGTCGATGGCGCACTCGGCCTGTACGTAGACGAAGTTCAGGGCCGTCGCGAAAAGCATCGAGAACGACTGAGGACCCGTGATGGCGGCACGGCCCCCGGCACCGCGATAGGCCCGCGCCAGCCGCCGGGCGGAGTCGATGTCCACATGATTGCCGCCCGACCATACGTACACGGCGCGCGCGAACTCGCGTTCCGCCGAGGTGACCCCGGCGTTGTCCCAGTCGAGGAGGACCGGCCCGTCCCGGCCGACCAGAACGTTCTGGGGCTGCAGGTCGAGATGGGATGTCACCAGATCGCCGGGGTCGGCCGGCGTCACCCAGTGCGCCAACTCTGCCGCGGAGGTGTCGATGAACCGCCCCAGCGCCTCGGCCCAGGGCAGGCCGGCCTGACGGACCTGCTTGTGCAGGGCCTTCCACTCGACGTCCTGAGGGGACCGCTCGTACCAGGAATCCGGCGTCTCGCTCGCGCCCTGTCCCGCCGTGTGGAGAAGTGCCATGGTCCGGCCGAACCAGTCCAGGATGCCCGGATCGGACGCGTCCGCCTCGGCGCCGTCGACCCAGTCGTACAGCTTGACGTAGGACCCGCCCGAGGAACCCGAAGAGCCCGAAGAAGCGGTGACGTGTGAGACGTACGCACCGTGGCGATTGGGAAAGAGCCGCGGTGACACGATGCCCAGGTCCTCCGCGGCCTGCCGTAATCCGGCCTCCCGGCGGACCTGCTCCTCGTCGCAGCCGAAGAGAAGCTCCTTCACCGCCCATGAGGAGCCGTTCCCGGAGAACCTCCAGATCTGGCCCAACGCGCCACGGGTGACGGGCGCCAACGCCCATGGCCCGGCGCCGAGTCGGTAGGTCTCCGCTATGTGGTCGGCTGTGAAGTGCATTCAGGAACCTCTCCGGACGCTGACGACCAGGCTTCGTGGTCGGGCCGGTCGGGTCGACCTCACCACAGCCCGAACGAGCTCAATCCAACAACAACTCTTGAGTGGGCCACGAGCACGCGACTGTACAAAGAGCGGGCCGCTGCAGGACGACACTCGAGAAAGGAAATCCCGTGGCCACCGAGCAAGTACTGACCGGCTCCGCGCCGGCCGACGAGAGCGGCGAAGCCGCCGAGCCCAAGCGCCCCCGCGTCTCCCGGCTGCCCTCCCTCACCGGCCTGCGGTTCCCCGCCGCGCTGGCCGTCTTCGCCCACCACGCCTTCCTTCCGATACCCCCGCTGCGGTTGCTGTCCGACGACCGTACGGAGTACCGCCTGGCCGACTGGACCTCGCAGGCCGGCGGCCTCGGCGTGTCGTTCTTCTTCGTGCTCAGCGGTTTCGTACTGACCTGGTCGGCGCGGCGCGGCGACACCACGACGGGGTTCTGGCGGCGCAGGTTCGTCAAGATCTACCCGAACTACGTGGTCGCCTGGGCGCTCGCCATGCTGCTGTTCGCCAGTTCCTACACCTCCACCCATGTCTCCCTCGCCAACCTGTTCATGGTCCAGGTGTGGGTGCCCAGCTACTTCACCAACTTCAGTGTGGACTCGCCGAGTTGGTCGCTGGCTGTGGAAGCCGTCTTCTACCTGAGTTTCCCCCTGCTGCTGAGTGTCTTCAGGCGTATCGACGCCCGTCATCTCAAGTACTGGATCACCGGAGCGATCGCCGCGGTGTGGGCCACCCCCGCGCTGGCGTACGCCCTGTTCCCGAAGACCCCACGGGTGCCCAGCGGCCAGGACCTCTCGGTCTCGCAGTACTGGTTCAGCTATGTGCTGCCCCCGGTCCGTATGGTCGACTTCGCCCTCGGCATCCTGGTGGCGCTCGCGGTGAAGCACGGGCGCTGGCGGAACATCGGCATGTTCTGGTCGAGCCTGCTGCTGGTCGGGGGGTACGTGCTGACCTTCCACGTGCCCTATCTCTACGGTCAGCGCGCCGCGATGATCCTGCCGATCGCGCTGCTGATCGCGGCCGCGGCCACCGCGGACATCGAGGGCCGCTTCACCCTGTTCCGCAGCCGCACGATGGTCTGGCTGGGCGAGATCTCCTTCGCCTTCTACCTCCTGCACTACACAGCGCTGTCCACGCTCCGCAAGGCCCTCGGCACCCATCAGATGTACTCCACCGCGACAGGCGTGGCGATGCTGGTCGGCACGGCCGCCGTCACGGTCCTGCTGTCCTGGGCGCTCTACGCCCTGGTCGAGGCCCCACTCGTGCGCCGGTTCAGCCGATCACGCCGCCGCGCCTGAGCTCCTCCTGGTCCGGACGGCTGTAGACACTTCGGGATGTACTTCTGGCCCCTTCGACATGTGGGTGTCGAAGGGGTCGGAGGTGGTAACGGGGCCCGTGGGCCCGGACTTCGGTTCGTCCGGCGGATGTCAGATCGGGTAGTGGGCGTGGCCGGAGGTCTGGGCGGTGATCCAGCGGGTGTCGGTGAAGGCCTCGGCGCCCGCCTGCCCGCCGAAGCGCCCGTAGCCGGAACTCTTCACGCCGCCGAAGGGAGCCTGCGGCTCGTCCGCGATCGACTGGTCGTTGATGTGAACGATGCCGGTACGCAGACGGCGGGCGACCTCCAGACCGGTCGCCAGGTTCTCGGTGATCACGCCGGCGGTCAGGCCGTACGGTGTGTCGTTGGCCAGCGTCACGGCCTCGTCGACGCTGTCGACCACGTGGATCACGGTCGCCGGACCGAAGATCTCGTCGTAGTAGATCCTCATCTCCTTGGTGACGCCGGTGAGTACGACCGGACGGATGAGCGTGCCGGGCTCCTCGACCTGCCCGGTGCCCGCGGCCAGCCCTGCTCCCTGGGCCACGGCGTCCGCGACGAGAGCGGCGACCCGTTGGGCCGCACCGGGGTTGACCACGGGGCCGACCGCCGTGCCCGGGTCGGCCGGATCCCCGTACGGCAGGGCCCGGACGCGGGCGGCGAACCCGGCCGTGAACTCCTCGGCGACCGCGCGGTGCACGATGACCCGGTCCACGCACATGCAGATCTGCCCGGCGTTCATGAAGGAGCCGAAGACGGCGGCGTCCACCGCGTGGTCGACGTCCGCGTCCTCCAGGACGAGCAGGGCGTTCTTGCCGCCGAGTTCGAGAACGGCGGGCTTGAGGTGCTGCGCGGCCTGGACTCCGATGACGCGTCCGACCTCCGTGGAACCGGTGAAGTTGACCATCCGTACCCGGTCGTCGGCGATCAGCGCGGACACCACCTCGGCGGCATCGGCGCGGTCGTTGGTGACGACGTTGAGCACGCCCGCGGGCAGCCCGGCCTCGTGCAGGACGTCCGAGATCAGCAGACCGCAGGCGATCGGTGCGTCCTCGCTGGGTTTCATCACCACGGTGTTGCCCATCGCGATCGGCATCGCGACCGCGCGCATGCCGAGGATGACGGGCGCGTTCCACGGCGAGATCGCGGCGATCACGCCCTTGGGGACCCGTACCTGCGCCGAGTGCACGCCCTCGGAGTTGGTGGCGAGCGTCTGCCCGGTGGGCCCGCTCACGGCGGCCGCAGCCTCCAGGAGGATGTCGGCGGCCAGCTTGGCGTTGAAGCCGGCCCAGGACGCGACACCCCCGACCTCCGCCGCCATCAGGCGGACGACCTCCTCGACACGCTCCTCCATCAGTTGCGCGGCGCGCAGGAAGATCCGACGCCGCTCGGCGGGCCTGGTCGCGGCCCACGCTTCGAACGCGGCGTCGGCGGCGTCCACGGCTCGGCGTACGTCCTCGGGGGTTCCGGCGGCGACCTCGGCGCAGACGGCGCCGGTCCAGGGATTGATGTCGGATGCCGTGCGGCCGGAGGAGGCGGGGACCTCCTGGCCGTTGATGATCAAGCCTCGGACGGTGGACATGGGTCCTCCAGGGTGAGTGGAAAGGGGAGTAGCGAGTGGGAGGGAGGAGGGGGAGCGGGGGCCGGGGCGGCCGGTGACCGCCGGGTCACGCCGCTGCCGGCGCGGTCGGTGCGGAC